>DATJMG010000128.1:0-25799 GCA_035508835.1 Puia sp. | reverse complement strand
AGCTTTGCGGCGACTTCGGAAAAAATTGGCAACCCCTAAATCCAAATCGGCTCAATTTTCGTATATATCTGCGAATGTGAAGAATAATTTTGGCTAGGAATTTGATTAGTCGGTCCCCGCTGCAAAGCGGGGATTTTTCGTTCACAGGATTCTCCGTTGCCTGTCATCCGCCCGGTCAATTCAACAATCGATAAGCCAGCACCGCGATCAGACTGCCAAGTATGGGGCCCACCACCGGCACCCAGGAATAGCTCCAGTCGCTGTCGCGCTTTCCCGGTATCGGCAGCAATGCGTGCATGATCCGCGGACCCAGGTCCCGGGCGGGATTTATGGCATAACCCGTGGGTCCGCCCGGTCCAAGCCCGATGCCCAGCACCAGAAGGGACACCGGCAGTCCATCCAGGGCGCCCAGGCTGCTGGTGGGAGAGGCAATATACAAGGCGCCGAAGACCAGCATAAAGGTGGCGAGGGTTTCTGTTACCAGGTTGTCCCTGTAATTACGGATAGCCGGCGCCGTGCAAAATACGGCCAGCTTGAGGTTTGCATCCTGCGTGGACCCGAAGTGTCCCCTGTAGCACAGCCACGCCGCCACCGACCCGGCCATCGCCCCCAGGAATTGTGCAGCCAGGTAGATGGGCACCAGGCTTAACGGAAAGTCTTTCTTGAGCATGGCAAAGGCGATGGTTATCGCCGGGTTGAGATGGGACTTGCTGGCCGAAGCCGAAACGAAGACGCCGATAAATACCGCCATCGCCCAACCGAAACTGATGACGATCCAGCCGCTGTTTTGCCCCTTGGATCTGGCGAGCACAACATTGCTGACTACCGTTTGGCCAAAGAAGATGAGGAGACCGGTTCCGATGAATTCGCCGAAGAAGGGGGTCATACTGTAGAGTTTATAGGTGTTGGAAGGTCCGGCAGATAGCTGGCCGCCAGCTCCCGGAATAAATGGATCTGTTGCGCCTCCCAGCCCTTGTCCCGGCCCAGCTCCGCCGCAAGCAGAGATGCTGCCAGCGGCGCACATTCGATGGCGGCCGCCGCATCCAGCAGGAGCGACCGGGTCCGGCGGCTTAGCGCATCTTCCACGGTCATGCACAGCTCTTGCCGCGCCGCCCAGATGATATCCGCCTGGATATAGGGCAGGCGGGGATGCAGCGGCTTTCCCCAATCCGGGTTGGAGACCGCAATAGCGCGGATGCCCGCAATATCGCCGTCATAAATTGACAAGGTCTCCGTAACGCATTTATTTTCGGGTAGCCCTCGACGTTGGATTGCCGTATTGACCGTATCCTCCGCCATCCGCCGGTAGGTCGTCCATTTGCCCCCCGTGATCGTGATCAGCCCCGATCCGGCCACCAGGATGAGATGATCGCGGGCGAGCTCGGCGGTTTTTTTGCTGCTGCTCTTTACCAGGGGACGCAGGCCGGCGAAGATGCTCAGGATGTCTTTGCGCTTCGGAACAGTTGTCAGATAGCGGCCGATCTGCTCCAGGATGAAGTCGACCTCCGCCGGAAACGCCTGCGGTTCGATCGTCGGGTGGCTGACCGGCGTATCCGTTGTGCCGATGATGATCTTGTCATGCCAGGGAACGGCAAACAGCACCCTCCCATCGTCGGTATGCGGAACGAGGATCGCCGCCTCTCCGGGCAGGAAACGCTTTTCGAGGATCAGGTGTACCCCCTGGCTCGGCGCAATGACCGGCTCGGCATCGGGATCGTCCACCCGAAGGATGTTGTCGGTAAAAACACCGGTAGCATTGATGACAACCTTTGCAGCCACCTCGAATGTACGGCCGTCCGTTGCCCCCCTTCCTGTTGATCCGCTCCCCGTTGATCCCCCCTCCGTTGCCCCCCCGTCCAGCGTGTCAACCGCCCGCACTCCCGTGATCCGGCCATCGGCCTTTACTAACCCGCCGACACGGCAGTAATTGAGCAGGACCGCCCCGTGTGCGGCAGCGGTTTGCGCCAGAGCGATCGCCAGCCGGGCATCGTCGAACTGCCCGTCATGATAAAGTACACCGCCCCGCAGACCATCGGCATCCAGCGTCGGGGCAAGCTCCAGCACCTCCTCACGCGACAGCCGCCGCGACTTCCCCAGTCCCAACTCGCCGGCCATCCAGTCGTAGACCTTCAGACCGACACCATAATAGGGCCCTTCCCACCATTTGTAATTGGGAACGATAAAGGACTGATTCCTGACCAGATGCGGCGCATTACGGCAAAGGATGCCGCGTTCATGCAGCGCTTCGGTCACCAATTTAATATTGCCTTGTTGCAGGTAACGGACCCCGCCATGGATCAGCTTGGTTGCGCGGGATGAGGTTCCCTTCGCAAAATCGTACTCTTCCAGCAGCAAGGTCGTGAAGCCGCGGGAGGCTGCGTCAACCGCTACTCCCAGGCCCGTGGCGCCGCCGCCGATAATACACAGGTCCCAGGGCTCGGCGCCCCTGGCAGCCACCGCCCGGATCATATCGTCGCGTGTCATCATTCGGTCCAGGCGATCGCCGCTTTGATGGCCCGGCGCCAGCCTTTTAAAAGGTGCGTAACCTCGTTGTTATCCATAGCCGGATGGAAGCGCCGGTCTGCCGCCCACTGCGCTTGCAGCTCTTCCACCGATCCCCAGTAACCTGTTGCGAGCCCGGCGAGATAGGCGGCGCCGAGTGCCGTGGTTTCGGTCACCACCGGCCGGATCACCGGCACCTGCAAAATATCCGATTGAAATTGCATCAGCAGATCGTTGGCTGTCGCACCCCCGTCAACCCGTAGTTCCTTGAGGACGATGCCGCTATCGGCTTCCATCGCTTTGAGGACGTCGAATGTCTGATAAGCGATGCTCTCCAACGCCGCCCGGGCGATGTGCGCCTGACGCGTGCCGCGGGTCATCCCGAAAATCGCGCCCCGCGCATACGGATTCCAGTGAGGCGCGCCGAGCCCGGCGAATGCCGGAACGACATACACGCCTTCCGTACCCTCTACGCTGCGCGCCAGCGCTTCGATTTCCCCGGAAGAACGGATAAAATGAAGTCCGTCCCGGAGCCATTGCACTACCGCCCCGGCGATGAAGATGCTCCCTTCCAGGGCATATTCGGTCCGGCCGCCGATCGTCCAGGCGATCGTGGTCAGAAGGTTGTTGCGGGACTGTACGGCGGTGCCGCCGGTGTGCATAAGCAGGAAACAACCGGTGCCGTAGGTATTCTTCACCATCCCCGGCTGTGTGCACAGCTGGCCGAACAAGGCCGCCTGCTGGTCGCCCGCGATGCCGGCGATCGGAACCCCCACCGAGCCCGGCGCCATAATACTCGCCGTAGTGCCATACACTTCACTCGAAGCCCGTACCTCCGGCAGGATCGCCGCCGGAATATCGAAAAGCCGCAGCAGTTCGGGATCCCACCCGCCTGCATGGATATTGAGCAGCAGGGTGCGGGAGGCATTGGTACTGTCGGTGATGTGCAGTTTGCCGCCGGTCAGCTTCCAGACCAGCCAGCTGTCTATCGTCCCAAAGGCCAGTTCACCCCGCTGCGCCCGCGCTCTCGCGCCGGGGACCTCGTCGAGGATCCATTTCAATTTTGTTGCGGAGAAATATGCATCGATCACCAGACCCGTTCGTTCCGCGATGAACGACGAAAGACCCTGTGCCTTCAGATCGTCACAGTACCCGGCCGTCCGGCGGTCCTGCCAGACGATCGCGGGATGGATAGGCCGGCCGGTCGATCTTTCCCAGACAACGACGGTCTCGCGCTGATTGGTGATGCCGATGGCGGCAAGGCCCCGGGTGGTAATGCCGGCTTTGGCCAGGACCTCTGCCAGTACGCCGTATTGGGAGGACCAGATCTCTTCCGGGTCATGCTCGACCCAGCCGGGGCGCGGATAATGCTGGGAGAACTCTTTTTGGGCTATCTGGCGGATGCGGCCATCATGGTCGAATAGAATGGCTCTCGAGCTGGTGGTGCCTTGATCGAGAGCTAAAATGAAAGAATCTGGCATGTAATCATTGTTTGCCGGTAATCGTTCTTTTCCAGTCATCGCGGTTTGCGGGCCCCGCACTGATTTCCAGTCCTAAAATAGGGAAAATTGGAAGAATCAAAAATTCTCCCTAGATTTATGTAAGCACTTACGTAACTAGTTATGGAGTTTCATGGCGACTTTTATACCCGAACTGGAAAAATGGCGCTTGGGAGCCGCCTCCGGCGGCTTAGTGAACAGGTGACCGAGCAGGCCGCCGCTCTTTACGATCTTTACCAGGTCGATCTTCAGCCCAAATGGTTCCCCGTTTTTTATTCGCTCGCGGCGGGCGGCGAGATGACCATCACGGATATCGCACGCGAGATCGGCCATACTCACCCTTCCGTGAGCCAGATCGTTCGTGAGATGGCCGTTCGGGGATATGTGATCGAGCGGAAAGGGGCTGAAGACGGGCGGAAAAATCACGTGCTTTTGTCGTCGGCCGGACAGCAGTTGTGGGGACGGATCCAACCGCAGATCCGGGACGTGACCGCTGCGATCGAAAAGGCCATGAAGGAAACGCATAGTGATCTGTGGAAAGCGATCGGCGAGTGGGAATTGCTTCTGGAGCAGAAGAGTCTCTTTGACCGCGTCAGGGAAGAAAAGAAGTTGCGGGAAAGCAGCGGGGTGAAGATCGTCGGGTTCGATAGCCGCTATCAGGCGGCCTTCCGGCAATTGAACGAAGAATGGATCACCCGGTATTTCCGGATGGAGGAAAGCGACCATAAAGCCCTCGACCATCCGATCGAATATATCATCGACAGAGGCGGATACATCCTGATGGCCCTATACAAGGATGAGCCTGTGGGCACCTGTGCGCTGATCCCCATGGATGATGGTGGGTTCGAACTGGCGAAGATGGCGGTTTCGCCTGCGGCCCAGGGTCTCGGGATCGGGTATCTGCTAGGCAGGGCCTGTATCGAAAAGGCGCGGGCTGCGGGCGCGTGGCGCGTTTATCTCGAGAGCAATACGCTGTTGAAGCCGGCGATCAATCTCTATTATAAACTGGGATTTTCCAAAACTTCCGGCCTGCCTTCGCCGTATGAAAGGAGTAATATTCAGATGGAGGTGCTCCTCCGCGGATAAACAAAATTTCGTATCTTGCGGGTGTGAATGGAACTAAAAATATCAGGACTGTCATAAAGGGTCTTTCTTTTTCAGCCAGGAGGAGGGCGTTCCGAAGCAACCTGCCTGTAGCCATCTCAGAAGGCGGGAAGACAGTGCTTGTTTACCCTGACGGTACAAGGAGGCCCTTCACACCTGAAGCAATAGCAGCAATCAAGCATGCCTCATAAGCCCAGGTTCAGGCTCTTCGGCGGACCCGATGGTTCTGGAAAAACCCACGTTTTTAGGGAGTTTAGGGAAAAAGGTATTATACATACTGAAGTCTATGTGAATGCCGATAAGATTGAAAGCGAACTTAAAAAGAAGCGAATTTTCTATTTTAATGCCTATAGGGTTCGAGTAGATAACGATAGCTTCAAACGGCACATCCTGGAATCCGGCCTCTTTCAAAGCAAGATTAAAGATAAAACGTTCATTGACCACTTTTCTGTTCAATCTGGTATCCTCCATGTCGGCTCGAATGTGAAGATCAATTCTTATCATGCATCATTCGTTGCCTCCTATCTCAGTGAGAAGTTACTTCAGACAAAGCAATCTTTTGCTTTTGAAACAGTCATGTCCCATGAATCCAAGGTTGACCTCTTGAATCTGGCCAGGCGGAATGGTTACAAAACCTACCTTTACTTTGTGTTCGTGGACAACATTACGACAAATATTGCCCGGGTAAAGCTGCGAGTGCTACGAGGTGGTCATGACGTTGAAGAGAGCATTATCAAGACCAGAGCGCCGAGGACTATCAAAACAACCAAATAAATCGCCAAAAGAGTTTTTTGGCAAAAAGATTGGAAATGTAAAAACTTTCTATTTACTTTGTATTTCAAAGTACTTTTTATGGATCACCAATCCCCGGCGGATCAGTCGCTGGAAACGTTGCAGGACATCAAAAAGATGATGGAGCGGAGCTCACGCTTTATCTCCCTCAGTGGATTGAGCGGCGTGAGCGCCGGGATCTGCGCGCTGGTCGGGGCATGGATCGCACACGGCTGGATCGACCCGTACTTGCCGGCCAATGATTTGTTATCCCTCGAAGACCGGATCGGCTTAGAGTTTAAAATGGTAATCCTCGGCGGATCTGTGCTGGTCGCCGCCCTGGTTAGCTCCACCTGGTTCACCTGGCGTAAAGCACGCAAAAGCAATCTGCCCATTTGGGACATCACATCGAGGAGACTGGCGGTCAATATGGCAATCCCGCTGATCGCCGGCGGTTTTTTTGTGCTGGGCCTGCTGGATAGCCGCAGTGGCTGGGTATTCGTTGCTCCCGCCTGCCTCGTCTTCTACGGTCTTGCGCTGGTGAACGCCAGTAAATACACGTTGACGGATATTCGCTATCTTGGACTGCTGGAAATTGTGCTGGGCTGCATTTGCATGTATTATCCCCACGACGGGCTGTACTTCTGGGCGGCCGGTTTCGGCGTCCTGCACATCGTATACGGGCTGATCATGTGGTGGAAATATGAGAAGTCATGAAGAATCCGATCGGAAATCTTAATAAAGTATTCGACAGCCGCATCCGGATGGGGGTGATGAGCATTCTGCTCATGAACGCGGAAGTCAGCTTTAACGAACTGAAAAAATTGCTGGAATTGACGGACGGGAATTTAGCATCTCACCTGATCAACCTGGAGGAGAACGGTTTTGTGAAGGTTCATAAGGGTTTTATTGGCCGGAAGACGAATACGACCTATTCGATCACGAAGGCGGGCGAGAAGGCGTTCAAGGATCATCTTCAGGCGCTGGAGAATATGATTCGGGGGGTAGTCAAGCGAAGCGAAGACTAGTTCGGGGGGTAAATAGGGGGGATGATATTTTTTTTGTACATACACTTTGAAATACAAAGCACTTTTATGAATACGAAACCGATGATCATGACACGCCTGACACAAGTTCGCGCCTTGAGTTCCGGACTTCTTGGGATCACCTTGCTTCTTCCGGCGAGCTATTTTATGTTGACCATGACCGCCCGCGTTTTCGGGGCAAAGGGTCCATACTATTTTATTGCGCCCTCTTTTTTGCAATCGCCATTCAATCTGTTTGCCTTTCATAAAGCGCAGATCATCGTGGGGACGGTATTGGTGGCTACTGTCTGTAACCTGTGGGCGTATCGCGGGCGGCGTCACTGGCTCAACGCGGCTATCGTTTTCCAGGGAGTCCTGTTGCTGGTGGCGCTGTTCTGCTATACGCTTGTCCAACATATCCGCTATGAAAATTAAAATGATCCTGCCGGCGCTAACCGAAGCGAAAAGCCCCTTCTGGCGGCCTATCAAGTACTCGCTCTTCCCGCCGCTGGGCCTGGCGACGCTGGCCGCCTACTGCTCGCCCGACGACGAGATCGATCTTCAGGATGAACACGTCGAAGAACTGAACATCGGCGACAATCCCGACCTGGTGGTGATCCAGGTATATATCACCAATGCCTTCCGGGCCTATGGCCTGGCCGACCACTACCGGTCGATCGGCGCCTATGTCTGTCTGGGCGGCCTGCATGTCACATCGATGCCGGAAGAAGCGGCGGCGCATGCCGACAGCATCTTTATCGGTCCCGGTGAAGATACCTTTCCCGAATTCCTCGCCGACTTCCGGCGGAAGACACCCCGGAAGATCTATCGCAACAGGGATCGTGATATCAGCGGGATCCCGCCGATCCGCCGCGACCTGATCAAACGAAACCGGTATCTCGTGCCGAATTCCATCGTGGTCTCGCGGGGCTGTCCCCACCACTGTGATTTCTGTTACAAGGACGCCTTTTTCGAGGGAGGCAGATCGTTCTATACACAGCAGGTGGACGCGGCGTTGCAGGAGATCGATCGGTTACCGGGAAGACATCTCTATTTCCTGGATGACCATTTGCTGGGTCACCAACGTTTTGCAGCCGGTCTCTTCGAAGGCATGAAAGGCATGGACCGCGTCTTTCAGGGCGCATCCACCATTGACGCCATTCTCCGCGGCGACCTGATCGAACGCGCGGCCGAAGCCGGGATGCGGAGCGTCTTTGTGGGTTTTGAGACCCTCAGCCGGAATAATCTCGAACAAAGCAATAAGCGCCAAAACATCGGGAAAGACTATGAACAAGCCATTCGGCGGCTGCATTCGCTTGGCATCATGATCAACGGTAGCTTTGTGTTCGGATTGGATGCCGACGATCGGGACGTTTTCCGGCGGACGGTGGATTGGGCCGTCAGGAATTCCCTGACTACCTGTACGTTTCACATCCTGACCCCTTATCCGGGGACCCGGCTTTTTGCGAACATGGAAGCGCAGGGCCGCATCCTTCACCGGGACTGGGACCGATATGACACGCGTCAGGTTGTCTACAAGACCGTTGGGCTTTCTGCTGAGGAATTGAAGCGGGGATATGAGGGGGCGTACCGGTCGTTCTATTCCTGGAGCAATATCCTGAAAGCAAGTCTGGGTCATGAGGCTGTCAGACATTCCCTGAAGCACTTTGCCTATGCCGGGGGCTGGAAGAAATTCGAACCCTTATGGAATTTCATGATCAAAACGCAGGGCCTGAACCGGATGCTGCCGCTGCTGGAGGCGATTTTATCAAACGTGAGAAGGGGTGAAGGCGGCGGCGAGGGGTTGATGCCGGCTATTGCGTGAGCGGTGAGGCCCCGGGCCATGGCATGAAATGAAAAGACACATCATATGGAACGAACGAAATTCTCTTTTCACAGCCGGCTGAAGAGCTTCAAATTTGCGTTTGCGGGTTTTCGCGAGCTGCTGATCCGCGAACACAATGCACGCATCCATTTGGCGGCCACGGTGGGGGTCATTGTCGCGGGCGTTGTTTTTCATGTCTCCGGGATCGAGGCGGCAGTGCTGGCCGTGGTCACCGGCGGAGTATGGGTCACCGAGATCCTCAACACCTGTGTCGAACGCATGATGGACTTTATCCATCCGGAAGAGCATCCCCATATAAAATATATCAAAGATCTGGCCGCCGGCGCCGTGCTGGCGGCAGCCTTTACGGCGGTTGTTGTCGGCTTGTTGATCTTTATACCCAAATTGTTATGATCTCGATGGATAAGGCAAGGTTTCCGGCTTTTGGAAGAATGGTCGCTGCCGGCGATATTGACCCGGTCCTGTTTACGCCGCTAGAAATCCACCCCCATCGACACATTCAACACCGGCTTTTCATCAAAGAAAGTATTCATTTGCCAGCCGGCATCGAAGCGCAGAAAATACCCGAGCAACGTACTGCGAACCCCAAAACCATATCCTCCCGCAAACGGTCCTATGCCGCCGGCCTTCAACAGGACATTGAGATAAGGATATACAGGGCTGGTGACGACCATTTCGGGGCGGGAGATCGCATTGTATTTGCCATTCCAGGCCGTCCCGAGGTCGAAGAACTGGACGAGCGAGAAGTTGCGGAGGAAGGCATTATTGATGGGCTTGTTGAAGAGCGTGGTAAAAACGGGCAGGCGGAGCTCGCTGTTGATCACGATATCGTTATTGCCGTTCGTGATGTTCTGGTCGAATCCGCGGAGGTTGACGGCAAGCGACTGGAACGCATACGTGGGATCGGCCGGCTGGGGGCTCTGATAGGCCTTGGGAAAGAGCCAGCCGTCAGTGCCGCCGAGGTAGTAGACGATCTTCTGATTACCCCAGGAGAAGTCGCCGGCTGCGCGGAGCGCCCAGATGAAATTGCGGTAGATCGGCAGGTAGTGGCGGGCATCGAACCCGAAATTATAGGTATACTTTCCTTCGCCCGCACCCTGCGTCGTATTCAGCTGGTTCATGAAGTCGAAGTAGAACTTATACCGCAGCCCGTTCCAGATATCGGTTGCCTTCAGAAGAGTATTGTCATAGACGTACTCGACATGCAAAATGCCGTAGGTCTGCTTGTCAAGGGCTCCATAGAACAACCCGGCGGAGTCTGCCTGCCCGATCGGGGGGAACCCGTTGATATCGGGCCGGATCTGGACATCGTCATGCCGGATGCCGGGAAACAGCCGGATACTGGACACCTTGTTGAACGGATATTTGATCTCCGCCTCCCAAAGGTTGGTGTAGGCTTTGGCGTCATACTGGTATTGATTGTTCAGTACGATCGGATCGGTATAGAGCCCCACCTGCGTTTCCCGGAAATAGATGGCCGAAAAGTCCAGCATCTTCTTGAGGTAGTCGAACCGGAGATAATATTCCCCGCTGCCATCGAAGAAGGAGCCGGTGCCGGGCTGAAAGGAAGCTTCGTTGGTTGTGCTGACCTGCGACGGACTTGTGGTGCCGAAGAAGGGGAGTACGACTGCGCCCGTGAACCGGATATCTTCGAACAGATCGTCGACCGTGGCTTTGAGCATACCGGCAAATGCATCCTGCCCATTCAGCTGGATCGGCAGGGACCCGGTATAGGGTTGATACCTGGTGGCGAGTACGTCATTGTTGAATCCCGCGGTGAAGTTATCGACCGAGAATTTCAACTTGTAATCGAACAGCTTCGCAGTCTTCAGGACCGGCTGTTCGCCGATGGGGCCCTGCTGGCTTAACGGCCGGATGGAGGCAAAGGGGTTGTTGACCGGGCGGCGGGCATTGGCCCTGCTCGTGTCTTTTTCGAATTCACTGTCGAAGAAGTCGGAAGTGGGTTGGCGGTGCCGCTGGGCCGTATCCGGCTTGCGCGCCGAAGGCGCGCGCTGGAGCTGGCCTGCATTGGCGATAGTGGCTTCAGCGACCGTCTTGCGGCGATAGTCCGTCATCTTATCGTTTAGATTGCGCTTTTTGAGGGCGTTTTCATCTACTTTCAACTTGTAGAGAAATTTGAGATTGCCTTCCTGTCGTACCTCGCTGACTTGCCCCTGTTCCCCCGCACTGACGGTCTCGGTCAATCCGCTTTGGTAATTGGTGATGGGAAATACATAAGACGAGTCATTGGTGATCGCAAACATGAAAGACGTGTCAGGCTTATCCTTTCCCGCGGCCTTTAACGCGGAGTCCAGCTGGGCCTCGTCGGGATTGTGCAAGAGCTCATCGCCGACCTTATAGACGGTGTCGATCCCGGCATTACGCGTCGTAAAATATCCGGCGTACCGGTTGGCGATCCCGTTCTCATCGCTTACAAAGGTAAAATGCCGGCCATTGTATTGGGTCGGGTACCGCGCATTCCCGTAACGCATATGGGTAAGCTGGGTGATCTGTTTCCCCGCCTCATCGCCGACGGCATTCACGAGGAAAATATTGTAACGATAGTTGGGCAGGACCGTGTCCTTGTTGGGCGCCATGCCGGCCGGCCGGTCGGAAGCAAAAATAATCCCCGTCTTCCCCGGGAAAGCGACGAAGGAGGGATCCAGGTCGTCATAGATATCGTTGGTGATCTGGTGGTATTTGAAGTCGGTCAGATCGTACGTGTAAATATCTGACTGACCGTTCCGGACGGCGCTGAGCAGCAGCATGTTCTCGTTGAGCATGTATTTCATGCTCTGGACCTGCTGGAAGTCGGGAAGTTCCATATTGATGGTCTTGTAGCGCCTGGCCACGTCGTAAACGAAAAGCCTGATCGCGCCACGGCTCCAGTACATACAGGCGAGACGCTCCCCCTTGGGGTCCCAGGCCAGGAGCGGGTAGTGCGGTGCAAGCTGGGCCTCCAGCGAGCGCTCACCTACCTTGAGGAGCACCCGGTCGACTATGGCCTCATGAAGGGTAACCGTGTACTTCCCGCGGTTAAATTCTACGTCCGCATAGACCTGACTGCGAGGGGCCGGGTCGGGCACGAAATGGAAGAAATCCTTATGGTCGTTGACCTCTTCCACGACCTGCACCGATCCTTTGGGGAAGTTGCGGCGGCCGCGCAGTTCGGCCTCGTACTTATCTCCCTCCTGTTGCATGAAGTCCTTCAGCACGTCTTTGAACTTCTTTTTGCAGATGCGCATGGACGCATTGTTGAGGTTGCGATAGACGCGGGCGAGATAGAGGAAATAGGTGACGTTCTCCTTTTTATATTTTTCGGCCAGGTATTCCCAGAAGGCATGACCGGCGAGGTTGGGTTGCTCGTATGCAAATTGGTAGAAGTTATTATATCGCCCGGACAACATGGCCGACCGGAGCTTGTCGTCCTCGATCGTGTTCCAATTCTCCGCCACATATTCGATATAGCCGTCGGTCAACCATTGCGGCAGATCGAGGAGAGCCTGATTGGCCGCGAACTCGCCGAGGTCATCCCCGAAAAGGATATTCTCCACCAGGATGCGGGCAATCCCTTCGCGGACCTGGATGCGGAGGTTATTGTGATCGCCGTCGAAGTAGAGGATCATCTTGTTGTTGACGAGCTTCGTGATGCCGCCTGTCGTCTGCCAGTCCAGGTTGAGGCCGATATTGGATTGCTCCATATCGTTATATGAGTTGTAAATGACCAGGTTAGCACGACGTTGCAGCCCATATTCGACGAACTTCTCGATCCCCGGCAGTTCTTTCTCGGCCAGTTGGGCGACATACTTGGCGAGGTCCTGGCCGCCCTGGCTGAAATAGGTATTGAAATTGGTGGTTTGGTAGTATTTCCACTTGAACTTCTTGAATTGCAGGCGGTTTTTTCCAAATTCAACGGTATTAACCTGAGCGAGGGTGCGGCTGGAGAAAAAGAAAAGTCCCGATAAGATCAAAATAAAATACCGTGACTTTTCCCTAAACTGATGAAATTGCATACCTGCTATTCTTTAAAGAATTTTAAAGTTATAGAAAACGCGGAGAATCGCACCAAAAATCTTGAGCTATGCTGAACGTTAAATCTTTTGAATTCAACCCTGTACAAGAGAACACATACGTGCTATCCAATCAAAAGGATGCTTGTATGATCATCGATCCGGGCTGTTATTTTGGCAACGAACGGCACGCACTACAGGAACATATTGAACAGCAAGGATTAAGCCCTATATTGTTGCTGAACACCCATTGTCACCTGGATCATGTCTTCGGGAATCATTTTGTAGCCACCACCTGGGACTTACCGCTTCATCTCCACGAAAATGAGCAGCAGGTCCTGGCCCTCGCGCCGGCCATAGGCTTGCAATGGGGAATGCCCTTCGAGAACTATCGGGGGTCTTTGCATTTTCTGGTGCCGGGCCGGACCATCGGGCTCGACGACGACCAGCTGGAAATCCTCTTTCTGCCGGGTCATTCGCCCGGGAGCGTCGGATTCTATTACCCGAAGGGCGGATTTCTGATCGGCGGGGATGTGCTGTTCCGGGGTAGCATCGGACGGACCGATATGCCCGGCGGAGATCATGCCGCCTTGCTCCGGAGCATTCGCGAGAAATTGTGGCCACTTCCCGATGAAACGGTAGTTTATCCGGGTCACGGGGAACCCACTACGATCGGGTGGGAAAAAAAACATAACCCTTTCTTAACCTAGCCGGCACCCGATTGCCAGGTAAGGCAACACCCGATTGCCAGGTAAGGCAGCACCCGATTGCAGCGTAAAGCAGCACCCGATTGCCGGGTCAGGCGGCGCGCGGCGCGAGATACTTCCCGATATAGGGAAGGCGCCGGAATTCCCGCCGCTCGACCCGCAGGATAAAGAGGATATATCCTCCGAGAAGTATCGTTCCGACGGCCAGCCGATAGATCAGGCGATGCGAAAAACTGCAAAGGCCCAGGTACACACAATAGACCACCAGCACGATCACCATAAAGGCCACCAGCTTCTTCCAGGCATACGGCACGGGATATACCCGCTGTCCCCAGATATAGGAGATGACCATCATCGTCCCATAGCAAATGCAGGTAGCCCAGGCTGACGCCATATACCCGGCAATCGGAATAAAGATGTAGTTGACGACCAGCGTTATGATGGCGCCGATGAACGTGATCCAGGCCCCGGACCGCGTATTGGTCGACAGCTTGTACCAGATCGAAAGGTTATAGTAGACGCCAAGGAACATGTTGGCAAAAAGCAGGATGGGCACAATCTTCAACCCCACCCACATCGCAGGGTCCTGGATGAAATATTTCAGGACGTCGAGATACAGCATCACGAACAGGAAAATGCCGCAAACAAAGATCACGAAGAATTTCATCACCCGGGCGTAGGTGCGTTGCGCCGTCTCCTGTACGCTCTCCCGGTAAAAGAAAGGTTCGGCCCCCATCCGGAACGCCTGAACGAAGACCGTGATCAGCAGCGAAAGCCGGTAACATGCACTGTAGATACCCACCTGGTAAACGGCATAATTACCCGCATGCGGCAGCCGCCAGTCGAGCATAATTCGGTCGAAGGTCTCGTTGATCATGGCCAGCAGACCGGCCACCGTCAGGGGCAGCGAGTAGACCATCACCTGCCTCCAGAGCGGAAGATCGAAGGTCCAGCGGAACCCTTTCAGCAGCGGGGATAGCATCGTCAGCTGGTAGACGTTCTGGATCACATTGGCCAAAAGCACATAACCCACGGGCCCAAAAGCCGGCAGATAGATGAATGCGACCACGCTGTTGGGATGTGTCTTCAGCAAATGCGGGCAGACCGACAGGAAAAAAAAGACAAGCCCGACATACAGCATAATGCCCGAGACCCGGATGAACGCAAATTTCCGGGGTCTCCCTTCATGCCGCAGCCGCGCAAAAGGGAGGGCTGAAAGCGCATCGAAGGCGATCATCAGCGCACTCAGGGTAATATAACCGGGATGATTCGCCACATCCAGCGCCTTTGCAACCGGAGCCCGGAAAAAAATGATGACCGCAGTGATGATCGCTGTGGACGAGAACAGGGAGATCAGCAAAGTGGAATAAAGCGTCCGGGGGGTCTCTTTCTTGACGATGAACCGGAAATATGCATAATCGAGCCCGAAAAGCGCCCCCATGTTGATGAACGAGATAGCAGCATAAATCAGGCTCATTTTCCCGAAATCGGGAGATCCTCTGAACTCCGCGGTAAGGTAAGGGGTCAACAGCTGAACGAAGAATTTGGCGAAAATGGAGGATACGCCATACCAGACCGTCTCGTTCGCTAATTTTTTAATACTGCTCAAAGTGCCGATTTAACGCGTAAAGGTAACGTTATAATATGTCGGATTCTGATATGAGGTGGTGTTTTAAGGCAAAAATGACGACGCCGGCTGTATTCTTGACCTCCATTTTTTCGAGGAGGCGGGTACGGTAGCCCTCCACGGTGCGCTTGCTGATGTAGAGCAGGTCGCCGATCTCCTGGGCGGTATGCTGGCGGCAGATCAGCCGGATGATCTCCTTTTCGCGCTCGGTAAATAAGGGCTCCGAGACTTTCCGGTGCGCATCGAACTTACTCTTGACGATCAGGGAAGCGAGCTTTACCGTCGTGTGCTTACAGTAGAAGATGCTTCCTTCATAGACCGTCAGAATGGCTTCGAGGATCTCCTTTTTGTCGGCATTCTTCAACAGGTAACCCTTCGCTCCGGCTTCCAGCATCTCCACGATCAGCGCTTCTTCATCGAACATCGAAAGGGCGATGATCTTCAGACCAGGATACCGCTGGAGCAGGAGCCTCGCAGCGGCGATCCCGCTGAGCCGGGGCATTTTGATATCCGTGAGCACGATATCCGGCCGGGTATCCGCGACCAGCCGGACCAATTCTTCGCCGTCGGCTGCCTGGCCCGTCAGGAGCATGGTGTCCTGCTTGGACAACATAAGGGCCAAACCATCTCTGAAAATTTCGTGGTCGTCGGCGATAACGAGTCGGATCGTCGTATTCATTCCTAAAAATTAGGTCAAACCGGGTGGAAATCGTTCAACTTACCGGGATTTTAATAAAATAATTCGTTCCGAGCCCGGGTGCGGATTCCAGGGTGAGGATGCCGTTTAATATCTCACACCGGCTTTCGAGACTGCGGAGCCCGAGGCCGTGGGACGCGGTCATGGCCTTCTCTTTGTCGAACCCTTTACCGTCATCCTTGGTCAGGCAAAGCAAATGACCCTTTTCTTCACTGAAGCCGATTTGCAGGTTGCGGGCCTGCGCATGTTTGATGGTGTTATGCACGATCTCCTGGATCATCCGGAAGATGTGGATCTCTTTTTCTTTTGGGACACGGATCTCCT
The DNA here is from genome assembly GCA_035508835.1 of Puia sp. Classification (GTDB taxonomy): domain Bacteria; phylum Bacteroidota; class Bacteroidia; order Chitinophagales; family Chitinophagaceae; genus Puia. The sequence continues at coordinate 9,687 of DATJMG010000128.1, read as the reverse complement.
TAACAATATAGAGCTGAATGTTGACCGACTGTTTGCCCTTTACCTGGTGGATAAATTCCCGGACGGCTTCGATGAGGCCTTTCCGTTCAAGGGTGTTGGGCAGGAGGTCATGTGAAATACGTCGCATGCTGCCGATTATTTCATCGAGATAGCCGGCCGTTTTGTCCAGGACCTCCCGGTCGGCGCTGGTCTCGGTGTCGACGCTGCTGATATTCAATTTCACCGCCGACAACAAGGGGCCGAGACTGTCGTGCAGGTCTCCTGCGATCCTTTTGCGTTCGTTTTCCCGGATCGTGATCTCGGCAAAGATCTTTTCCCGCTGCAGTCGCATGTAGCGGCGGTGATACCGGATGATGGATACAAAGAAATAGATAATTATTATGGCAATAATCAGCGAAACCAGCAGGGTGATATAAAGGATCCTGTTTTCCAAGTTGAATGTGCGATCCCACCTTGCCCCTACCAGAGTTTGAACTTTTTGGGGGCCGGTATCCTCAGGAAAGCAATAGCAAAAATAATGTTTGTCAGGGCATTAATGTAACCGAAGAGGTGGATAATAGTTATAGCGATCCCGATTTCGCCGGTGCGGCTGGATTGAAACGCCCATTCGTAGATTATATCATATATAAAATATGTAATAAATCCGATGCAGAACAGGAAATCGGGATGACCAAGCAGTTTGCGGTTGTCATGAGTGATCATATAATTGATCTTATTTACGCTCAGCAGGACGATGATAAAGCAGGCGAAAATGCGGAAATAGGGCGAGAAATTGATCATCTTGCCGAAGAGGAGGTTCTCAGCTACCCAGACGAGACAAGGGGCAAGGAGTATGAACCAGGCGATTGCCTTTTTTGCCCGGAAGAACCCCCAGACCCGGAATTGCCAGAATATAAAGATCCACTCGAGGAGGGCATAGGTATTGGCGACCCCGGCATTGCTGATCTTATAATAAGCAAGATAGTCGCTGACCGCTTCGCTCAGCAGGCCCGCCAGGGACATAAGAAAAAGGGGCTGGTAACCTTTGCCAACCCGGCGAAATCGAACCAGCCCCGCAATACAGGGTAAGACCGCAACGATAAGTCCAAGATACCGATAGATATGCATAGGTTAATTGAGACCACTGCTGTCATTGCCGCAGTCAGGAGGGCAACGTGTTCCGTTCTCGAGGGCCTGGCCGTCCCCGACCTTCAGGGCCTGGGCACGCGCCCCCTGCTGAGGTTGATTGCCGTAGTCGACATAGTGTCTGACAATGTCGTTCCCATTTGAGTCATAGGGGACCAGGATCTGACGAATCTTTCCACTGGCGTCGCGGCCGTAGTAGATACGGATGCCATAGACGGGGCCGGAAGAATCAGTTCGCCGGAGAAGCTCCCGAAAGACGTCTTTAGGAAACGCTTCGGCATGTCCAAAGTCCATCGAATCCTTGAAATGGGGCACTTTCTTGTCAAGGGTGTCGATGGCGGCACGAAAATTAGCCGTCATCTGGTCAGCCTCCGAAATGGAAATTGTGTGATTTCTCACCGTGTCGGGGTTGATCGTTTGGTCCGGCCCCGCTCCGCCTGCACCCGGGTTGCAAGAATACAAGTGCGTGATCGCCGCTGCAAGCAGCAAAAACAGGGATGCCTGAACGAGCTTTGCCGGTTTAAGGATGTTGCTCATAAGAAATTGTTTTAGGAATGAAAGATAGATGATTGGTTAGCAAAATACTATTTCCCGTCATACCCAGTTATACGTATATATTCCCTAAATAAATAGGTATAAATACCTATAGTTTTGCGTAGGAGTTCGCTTGAAAAGATGGCGGGTTGCACGGACCTTTGCTTATCCCCCAGGCCCAATCAAATACCATCAACCATTAAACACGATAGGCCCCGTCCCCAGACAGGGCCTATTGTTATTTTTAGTCCTCCCCCCTGCGGCTCCAACTCCCCCGGCACCCGCCAATCCCTCCTCTCCCTACTCCCCGTCCGGCCGGATACGCCTTCTGGCCTCTTTTATCCCGGCCTGTCGCCGTTTGCCCTCGATCCGCCGCTCTTTTGATGCGGTCGTGGGCCGGGTGGGAACACGCCGCTTTTCCCTGGTCAATCCGCCCCTGATCAGCTCCTCCATCTTCCGGACCACCTCTGCCTTGTTCGCCAGCTGGGTCCGGTGGACCTGCGACCGCACCCGGAGCATTCCATCGGAATCGATCCGGGCGGCCAGCTTCTTTTCCAGGAGCGTCTTCTGGGCCTCCGTGAAGAATCCTGAATTCCGGATGGAGAAATAGCCTTCCACCATCGTTTCGACCTTATTGACATTCTGGCCGCCCTTGCCGCCGCTGCGGGCAGTCCGGAAAATAATTTCTTTTATAATCTCCATCTTCATGTTATTTTCGGTCGGCGGTCCCAATGGGCCGCAACCAAGCTGGTCCGGGAATTGCAACGTATATCCGCCGGATCGAATGTACGCATAAGGATGAAACCAAGCATACCAATAACGAAGGACCTGTTGTTAAGAGTTCTGCCTCATCTCATCGCCGTCCTCGTTTTTGCGGGGATTGCCTGGCTTTACTGCCGCCCGGCTTTTGAAGACAAGGTTTTGTCCCAGGAGGACGTCGTGGAGTGGCAGGGGATGGCCCACAGTTCCTTCCAATATAAAGAGACACATGGCCATTTTCCACTATGGACCAACAGTATGTTCAGCGGGATGCCGGCTTTCCAGATCGCCATGGATTCTCAATCGGTAGGCGTCCCGGGGATCTTCTACGGCTTGCTGACCTTCTACCTCGCCAAACCGGCCGGCTTCTTCTTTATGGCCTGTATCTGCTTCTATTTCCTTTCGCTTGTCCTGCGGGTCAATCCTTATATCGGGATCATCGGGGCGCTGGCCTATGCGTACGCCACCTATAACCCGGTGATCGTAGCGGTCGGCCATGATACCAAGATGCAGTCGATCGCACTGCTGCCGGGAGTGATCGGTTCCATCATCCTGATCTGTGAAAAGCGGTATTGGCTGGGGGTGATGCTGCTGGCGATGTTCACCGCACTCCTGATCTCCTTCAATCACGTTCAGATCATCTACTATACGATGATCATTGCCGGGGGCCTTCTCGCGGGTTATGTTATTCCGTGGATCCGCGAAGGCAGGAAAGACCAGGTGATCCGGGCGGTGGCCCTCACCCTGGGGGCCGGGGTAGTAGGGGTGCTGTGCAATGCCGTAGTGCTGTTCACGACCTACGATTCCTCCAGGGAGTCGATCCGCGGCGGCAGTGACCTGACGGCAGGTCCGGGGATGTCCGGCGGGTCGTCCCGCAACGGGTTGAGCGATTCGGCAGCGTTCGAGTTCAGCATGTATAAATCGGAACCCCTGGTGATGCTGGTCCCCGATATCTATGGCGGCAGCACGGAGCTCCAGCTGTCACCCCAGCAGTCAAAAGCGATGCGGGTGTTCAATTCCATGCCCCCCGACCTGGCTTCGGAGATCGGGTCCGATGGACCGCGGTATTACTGGGGCGGCGTCGGGAAATTTTTTGCGGGGCCTCCTTATGTAGGCGCCATTGTTATCCTGCTGGCGCTGATGGGTTTCTTTGTCCTGGATGGACGGCATAAATGGTGGATATTGGCGGTTTGCACCTTGACGATCGCGATGAGCTGGGGCAGCTACTTCTACTCCTTCAATTCCTTCCTGCTGCGGTGGCTGCCGATGTATAACAAGTTCCGGGCGCCAAGTATGATCCTCGTCGTTCCTACTTTCCTTTTCTGTATGCTGGCCACGATGACGCTCGATAAGATCCTGCGGGCGGGGAAGGGCGCTGCGGTCGGGGCGGCGGACCGCGCCCTGCTGTGGAGGCAGTGCCGGCGGGGGATTTTGGTCGCAGCCGGGATCTTCGCCGTATTGACCGGAATGTATTTCAGGTTCCACTATTCAAGCGGGTGGGAAGCAAATCTCCTCAAAACGGCCGCGGACCGCGGCAGTTCCGCCATCGGCTATATGGAACAATTCGTCCGCGCGCTGCACGCGGACCGCAAATCGCTCTTTGGCGAAAGCCTGATCCGGTCCCTGGGCCTGGTTACGGCCGCAGCATTGTTCATCGCCTTTTATCTCCGCGGCAGGATCAGCCCGGCCTTTCTGCTCGGAACCATGGGCCTTTTGATCTTTGCCGATGTGATGACGATCGATCTGCGCTACCTGAACGATGATAATTATATGGAACCGGACGACTACCAGGAGAATTTCGCAGCGACGAAAGCCGACCGGCAGATCCAGGAGGACAAGAGCTATTTCCGGGTCCTCGACCTGCGGGACAGCTTGTCCAATTCCCTCAGTTACGGCGCCATGACGGCCTATTTCCATTATTCGATCGGCGGCTACCACGCCGCAAAGCTGAAGATCTATGAAGATCTGATCAACCGGCAGCTCTACAAGTTTCCCAATTGCAAGCCGGTGATCGATATGCTGAATACGAAATACCTGATCAGGCACAACAGGACCGGCGGCGATTCGGTGGTGGAGAACAAGGGCTCCCTTGGACCGGTGTGGTTCGTTCGGGGGGTACGGTTTGAACCTTCACCCGATGAAGTCATGAACGCACTCTCACATTTCGATCCCAAAGATACTGCGATCGTGTTTTCAGCCGACCGGGGCCGGGTGAAATGGGGCACCGCCGGAGATTCCCCGGGGACCATTTCGCTCGTGAAGAATGACAACGATGAGATCACCTATTTGTCCCAGGCGCCGGGTGAGCGCTTCGCCGTGTTCAGCGAGGTGTATTACGATCGGGGCTGGCGCGCATGGATCGATGATCATGAGGCGCCGGTCATCCGGACCAATTATGTCTTGCGGGGCATGAGTATCCCGCCGGGCCGTCACGTGATCCGCTTTTTCTTCCGGCCGCTTTCTTACTACCTGGGCCGCCAGGTGCAGTGGATGGCGAATATTGTCTTTCTGCTGCTGATTGCCGGAGCGGTTATTGTCGCCGTGCAGGAGTATCAGCGGATACCGCGGCCGGCAAGTGACGACGCGCTGCTTCAGGCGGCCTAATCCTTATATTTACCGAAAAAAATGCGGGTTGTTATTCAACGGGTAAGCCATGCAGGCGTGACCATCGACGGCCGGTTGCGGGCAGCCATCCACGGCGGATTACTGGTACTGGCGGGCATAGAAGATGCAGATACTGCGGATGATGTGGCGTGGCTGAGCGGCAAGATCGTCAACCTGCGCATTTTCAACGATGAGAAGGGGGTGATGAACCGCTCCGTGAAGGAATCGGGCGGGGATATTTTGCTGGTCAGTCAGTTCACCCTGCATGCCTCTACCCGGAAGGGGAACCGCCCTTCATATATTCGTGCCAGTAAGCCGGAACAGGCAATCCCGCTGTACCGGCAACTGATCGACGTACTGGGCAGGGAATTGGGAAAACCTGTCCTGACCGGTGAATTCGGTGCAGATATGAAAGTGGAACTGCTCAATGACGGGCCGGTGACTATCTGGATCGATAGCAAGAATAAAGAATAAGAATAGTCACGTCTTTATTTCAAATTTGTACCCCATCCCATACAGTGAGCGGATATAATCGCTGCATCCGGCCTGATGCAGTTTCCGCTTCAGATTTTTCATGTGGGAATAGATGAAATCGAGATTGTCATAGCTTATGGCCTGCTCGCCGGAAAGATGCTCCGCGATGGCGTTCTTTGAAATGACCCTGTTTTTATTGGAGGCGAGGTAAAGTAAAAGATCGTACTCCTTGCGCGTGAGGTCGATGGGTTCGCTCCCGACAGTAACGGTCTTCCCGATCAGATCGATGACCAGCTCGCCCAGGACTAAAGTCCGGTTGCCGTCGAATCGTCTTCTGCGGATCACAGCGGCGATGCGCGCATTGAGCTCGGGCAGGTGGAAAGGTTTGCTGAGATAGTCATCAGCACCCATATTGAGCCCGTCGATCTTGTCGTCAATGGAATTGCGGGCGGAAATAATGATGACGCCATCTGTTTTGTTGTTGGCTTTCAGTTCCTTGAGCACACCGAGACCATTGCCGTCCGACAGGGAGATATCCAGCAGGATACAGTCATAATCGAACAGGTCGATCTTTTCGAGTGCGGACCGGCAGTCACCGGCCACCTCACAAAGATAATTCTCTCCTTTCAGATAGGTTGCCATACTTTGAGCAAGATCCTGCTCATCTTCGACGATCAAAATTTTCATCGCCATAAAACTATGTGGTTATTCTGTAGGGATTCTGTAAAACATTACATAATATGAAAATATATCAAGTAGACGCTTTTGCAAAAAGCTTGTTTCAGGGCAATCCGGCGGCGGTCGTTCCATTGGAAAAATGGCTTCCGGATACCCTGATGCAACAGATCGCAATGGAAAACAACCTGGCCGAGACGGCCTTTTTCGTCCGGGAAGGGGAGGGAAGGGAAGGAGGAGAGAAAGAGCCCGGGGATTTTCACATCCGGTGGTTTACCCCCACGACGGAAGTTGACCTCTGCGGGCATGCCACACTTGCGTCGGCTTACGTGCTTTTTAAGTACGAAGGACATCACGGCGACAGCATCCGGTTCCATTCGCGGAGCGGGTTGTTGACCGTAACCCGCCGCGATGAGCTGCTGAGCCTCGACTTTCCGGCGGATCGGCTGACCAGGGTGGAATTGACGCCTCAGTTGACGGCTGGGTTCGATCCCCGGCCCCTGGAGGCGTATAGGGGAAAAACCGATTATATGCTGGTCTTTGAACGCGAAGCGGACATCCGGGATCTGCGGGTAGACATGGACATGTTGTCACGGATCGAGGCAAGAGGGATTATCGTCACGGCTCCCGGTGACGAGGTGGATATGGTGTCGCGCTTTTTTGCGCCGCAATCGGGCATCGACGAAGATCCGGTGACCGGTTCCGCACATACCACCCTCACACCTTATTGGGCTGACAGGCTTGGCAAGACACAACTCACCGCGATCCAGCTGTCTGCCCGCCGGGGCTGGCTTGAATGTGAGCTGCTGGGAGACCGTGTGCTGATCACCGGACAGGCCAAAGCGTTTCTGACAGGTGAGATCATGTATGACAACCAGCCTCCATCCCTGACGATCGGCAAGGCCCAGGAAATCGTCGACCAATGGATCCGTACGACAGGCGTCCGTTATTTCAGCGAGCTTACCAATATGGCGATCCTCACGGAAGAGGTAGGTGAAGTAGCGCGGCTGATGAGCCGGCTGTATGGCGACCAGTCGTTCAAGGACTCGGATAAAGGCCGGGATCTCGCCGATGAGCTGGCAGACGTGCTGTGGGTATTGATCTGTATCGCGAATCAAACGGGTGTCGATCTCACTGCAGCGATCACGCGGAATCTTGAAAAGAAATCCATCCGGGATAGTCGCCGCCACCGGGAGAACGCGAAATTGGGTTAGCATATCGCAGGCGTATTATATCTTTGCCGCCATGGCGACAGATACCAACAGGTTCCAGGCAATCATTTCACATTGTAAGGAATACGGATTTATTTTCCCTTCGAGCGAGATCTACGACGGGCTTAGCGCGGTCTATGACTATGGCCAGTATGGCAGCGAGCTCAAGAAGAACATCAAAGACCATTGGTGGAAAAGCATGACCCAGTTGCAGGAGAATATTGTCGGGATCGATGCCGCGATCTTTATGCATCCCATCACCTGGAAGGCAAGCGGCCATGTCGATAATTTCAGCGACCCGATGATCGACAACAAAGACAGCAAGAAAAGATACCGGGTTGATCATTTGATCGAGGCTCGCGCCGACGAACTGGAGAAGGCCGGTAAAAAGGAGGACGCCGATGCCCTGCTGGCGGAAATGGACCGGCTGCTGGCCGCCGGCGATTTTGACGGGCTGAGGACGCTTATCCGGGATCAGAAGATCACTTGTTCGGTCAGCGGGACGTCGAACTGGACGGAAGTACGCCAATTTAATCTCATGTTCTCCACTCAACTGGGCAGCATTTCGGAAGAAGCCAGTGAGATCTATTTGCGGCCCGAGACGGCACAGGGCATCTTCGTCAACTTCCTGAACGTGCAGAAGACAGGCCGGATGAAAATCCCGTTCGGGATCGCACAGATCGGCAAGGCTTTCCGGAATGAGATCGTCGCCCGCCAATTCATCTTCCGCATGCGGGAGTTCGAGCAGATGGAAATGCAGTTCTTTATCCGACCCGGCACCCAAAAGGAGTGGTATGAGCACTGGAAGGAAATGCGGATGCAATGGCACCTCGGCCTGGGGATCCCCCGGGAAAAATACCGGTTCCATGACCATGTAAAGCTGGCGCATTATGCGGACGCCGCCTGCGACATCGAATATGAGTTTCCCATCGGGTTCAAGGAAGTGGAAGGGATCCATTCGCGGACCGATTTCGATCTGAAGAACCACCAGGAATACAGCAAAAAGAAAATGCAGTATTTCGATCCGGAGATCAACCAAAGTTATATTCCCTATGTCATCGAGACCTCTGTCGGTCTGGACCGGACCATCCTGATGGTGCTGAGCGAAGCATATACGGAAGAAGACCTGAGCACCCCGGAGAAGTCGGACAGTCGGGTGCTGCTGAAGTTCCCGCCGCGGCTGGCGCCGATCAAGCTGGCAGTATTGCCGTTGACGAAAAAGGATGGATTGCCGGAGATCGCCCGGGAGATCATGGATAAATGCAAACCGAATTTCCGCTGTTTTTACGAAGAAAAAGATGCGATCGGGAAGCGGTACCGGCGCATGGACGCGATCGGTACCCCCTTCTGTGTAACGGTGGACCATCAAACTAAAGAGGATCAGACAGTTACGATCCGGTATCGGGATAGTATGGCCCAGGAAAGGATCCCGGTCCGGGAAGTTCCTGCCCTGGTCGGACGGCTGATCGAAAACTGAAAACCGGCTGATCGAAAACTGAATACCACCGAATGGAAAACACTGAAAACCACCGAATGGAAAACCAGGAAAATTTAGCAAAAATAAAAGCGCTTCGATAATGCCTGTTCCGGGTTTTGTATCATTTTATCGTTATATTTGAAGAAGGATCAGGCTTTTGAAACTTCGGTCCACTATCCCCTGAAAGCAGTTGTTGCTACTCCCTATTTGTTGAGAGTCCTACTTTTTTGAATCTACCATGTTACTAACAACTTTAAATTGTTAAACTAAATGTCGATCACATTTGATGTTGTCATTAATCCGATTATTCTTTTGGGAGCTGTGATTGCGGGAGGGCTGTTTGTATACGTCTTTTGCAAGGCCGGTTTGAGCAAAAGCAAAGCCAGGATCCACGAACTGGAGAAGGAATTGATGACCTCCAACGAAGAAACCCTGGAAGCGCAACGGGCTTATGTACTGCTTGAAAGCAAATTCAAGGATCAGCAGGAAACCATCCCGGTCATTTCGATGAAGATAAATGGAAAAGAGAATTCGAAGGAAAAAGCTTCGAAATAATTGAACGGGCCGGGGATCGCGGCCATTACCCGTATAATTCCTGATGGATCGATTTCCGCTCATAGCCGAGCGTAGTGATGCGTTGCTTGGCTTCATCGATCATATTTTTCCAACCGCAGAGAAAGAAATAAGCCGGTTGTTTGCCGCTGCACAACTCTTCATAGACGGGATGGACATATCCTGTACGGATCAGCGGGCCGCCGGCGGCCACCGTCTCCCGTGAGAAGGTGGGGATATAATGAAACCGGGGAATGCGATCGGCAAGCTCCGTCA
>DATJMG010000127.1:0-9471 GCA_035508835.1 Puia sp. | reverse complement strand
AACGCCGGCAATCCCGAGCACGACGCCGGCAGCCCGGCGATGCCTGGTGATATAGATGCCGAGAGGCAAACCGATCAGCACGGCAATGAACAGGGAAATAAAGGTCAGGCCGATATGCTGCACGGTTTGTTGCAGTAATTTACCGGACTGCTGCTGCATGAATTGCCAGAGGCTTTCGGATTGGTCCATCAATGCGGTGTTTTCCTGAAGTGATCGAATGCCCGGATAAGGGCCGGATAGTCGGCGGAGCCGATCCTTGCAGCTTCCAGCTGAAACCGCTGCTCTTCGAAGAATTCGCGTGCATATTCGCCGCCGGGTTCGAAGAGGAGCTGGTCCGGCGTTCCCTGCTGCACGATGGTTCCCTTATCCATCAGGAATATCCGGTCGGCCAGCTCGAATGCTTCCTGTACGTCGTGGGTGACGAGGACAATGGTGGTGGACCGAAGTTCGTCCAGTTCCTTAAAATCCTTCCTGACGCTGGCCCGGGTGATGGGGTCCAGTGCGCCGAAGGGCTCATCCATCAGGAGCACGGGAGGGTTGGCGGCCAGCGCCCGGGCAATGCCGACGCGCTGCTGCTGGCCGCCGCTGAGCTCATGGGGCCAGGCATGACGGTACTGATCCGGCGGCAGATGTAACTTTTCCATCAGCTGTTCGGTGCGCGCGGCGATCCTGGTCGCTTCCCAGCCCAGCAGCCGCGGCACGATGCCGATATTCTCCCCGATGCTGTAGTGCGGGAAAAGTCCATTATTTTGAAAGACATAGCCAATCCCCCTGCGCAGCTGCTCGGGACGCTGATCCCTGATCCGGCGGCCGCCGATCGAAATTTCGCCCGAATCGGGCTCGATCAGCCGATTGATCATTTTGAGCAGGGTGGTCTTGCCGCAACCGCTCGTTCCAAGAAAGACCACATTTTCGCCGTCCCCGACAGAAAAAGAGATGTTATCGACGGCTTTATGCGCGCCAAACGTTTTGGTGATATTTTTTACCTCGATCATTCCTGTGGATACTTGATGGCTGGCCGCCGACGAGACCTTTACAATTTAGCGAAAAGATTGTTCAACGACTCGGCGAAGGTGGGATGAGCATACATCCCATCCCGAACGGTATCATAGGTAACGCCGCCGGTCATGGCCATCTGCACGATACTCATGAGCTCGCCGCCGCCGGAGATCAGCATGGCCGCACCCAGGATCTTCCGGTCATCGGCATTCACGATCACTTTCAGCAGGCCGCGGGTCTCGTCATTCTCCTTCGCCCGGGAGACATAGCCGGCCGGCATCGTCGCCACTTTGATATTCAGGCCCTTTTCCCGTGCTTCATTTTCAGTCAGGCCTACCCTGCCCAACTCGGGGTCTGTAAAAAGACAATAGACGGGCACCCGGTGTTCAATGCTTAGGTTCGCCTTCTCTATCAGATTCTTGTAGACGATCAGGTGATCATTCCACGAGACATGGGTGAACTGCAGGCCGCCCTTTACGTCCCCCAGCGCGAAGATCCCGGGGACATTGGTCTCGAGCCGGTTGTCAACGGCAATATTCCCATGTTCATCCAGCCGGATACCTGCGGCGGCGACATTGAGGCCGGCTGTATCGGGCCTTCGCCCGGTAGCAACCAGCACCCGGGACGCCGCAATAGCAGTACGTGTCGCCTGTTTTTCCAATTCAATCCGGACGCCGTTGTCTTGCCTGACGGCAGTGACCCGCGTACCCGTAAGGATCTGCACCCCATCCTCTTCCAGGATCTGGCGGATCACGGTCGCCACATCCTCATCTTCTTTCGCCAGGAACCGGTCGTTACTTTCGATGATGGTGACCCGGCTGCCCAGCCGACGATACAGCTGGCCAAATTCCAGCGCCACATAGCTGCCGCCCATAATGGCCAAATGAGCGGGGATCTCATGCAGGTCAAGGATACTGGTGCTGGTCAGATAGGAGACATCGCCGAGCCCGGCGACGGGGGGAATAACCGGATGGGCGCCCGTATTGATGAAAATGTAGTCTGCTGTCAATGTTTCGGGCGATCCATCCTCTTTGGTAACCGTTATTTCTTTCGGCCCGGTAAAAGCGGCGGTCCCGAAGATAAGATCGAGATTGGGGGTGCCGAGCAGACTTTTCGTGTTGCCTTCGCGGGCGGAGAGTACAACAGAATTCTTCCGCCGAAGGAATGTTTCGACATCGACATCGAATCCCGAAGTCCGGATCCCGTAATCCGCGCTTCTTCTTACGAGGTAGGCTATCCGACCGGAGGCGATCATGGTCTTGGTAGGCGTGCAGCCGACATTGACACAGGTGCCGCCTACCCATTGCCGTTCAACGAGCGCCGTCTTCCAGCCGACGGCAGCCAGCTTTTTGGCAAGCGGAGTATTGGCTTGTCCGGAGCCGACGAGAATGGCGTCATACTTTGTCATAGGTGTTCTAAAGATAGGCAATTTTCATACCAGCGGATGGCCGCCCGAAGCCATAATGATCATTTCAAATTCCAGCGGATCATTTCACATACTGGCGCAGCCGGAGGACCGTATCCGGGTCGGGGCAGATCGCTAGCCATCGGTCCCGCTCGGAGTATTTGCAGACGCCGGGATAATCGCCCTTCCAGCCCTGCATATCGGCGATCAGCTGAAAATGCAGATGGGGAGGCCAGTTGCCGTTCTCGAATCGCATCCCGAATTTTGCGATGACCTCGCCGCCGGTGACCCGCTTCCCTTCGTACAGGTTTTTCAGGGAATTGAGACTGAGATGACCATATAAGGTATAAAACCCGATGCCATCCAGCTGATGGGTGAGGATAAGTGTTGCCCCATAGTCGCTGTCCCTGTTATTGAAAGCGAAGCTGTGGACGACCCCATCGAGCGGGGCCATCACCCTCGTTCCCGCCGGTCCCCAGATATCGATGCCCAGATGAACGCGGCGGGGCTCTTCGCCCGAATCGAAATGCCTGCTGCGGGCATACAGCGTGCGGTGCTCGCCATAACCCCCGAACCCATAGCGGGCCCCGTTCTCACCAAGCGTCCGGTTAATATAGGCGGCAAAACGCCCCGTGTCCGCCACGTCTTCCGGGCCAGGGCCGCGGCTGTTTTCATTAAAGCTGTTTTCGGTAAAGTCGAACGGATACAGGCGATCCCGGGCCGGATCAAACGGGACCACAGGATGAAACCGGGTGGAATGCTTCTCGAGAGTTGCCGTCAGGGGCGTTGTTGCCATACCCTATCTATACAACGACGTTGATCATCCTGTTCTTGACGTACACGATTTTTTTCGGCGGATTCCCATCCAGCCATTTTCTGACCGTCTCGTCGGCGAGGACGATCTTTTCCACCTGTTCCTGCGTCGCATTCAGCGCAATATTGAGCTCGGTCCTGGTCCTGCCGTTGATAGCCACGGGATAATTCTTTACCGATTCCACGAGATATCGTTCCTCCACTATCGGGTAGGGTGCATCCAGCACCGACCCCGCATTGCCGAGCAGGTGCCAAAGCTCCTCCGCCAAATGCGGGGCATAAGGGGCGAGGATAATGACCAGCTTTTCCAGGACCTCCTTTTTATGACATTTCAAATCAGTGAGCTCGTTCACGCCGATCATGAGCGCGCTGACGCCTGTGTTGAAGGAGAAGCGTTCCGTCGCGTCCTCCGTCCTTCTAACAGTCCGATAGATACATTTCCACTCGGCTTCCGTTGCATGGACCGTTGTCCAGACCTTACCCTTCGACTCGTCATAAAAAAGACGCCAGAGTTTGCGCAGGAATCGGAATACCCCTTCGATGCCCTTGGTGTCCCAGGGTTTGCTCTGCTCGACGGGGCCGAGGAACATCTCGTACATTCGGTAAGCATCGGCGCCGTATTTTTTCACGAGGTCATTGGGGTTAACGGTATTGTATAACCGCTTGCTCATCTTCTCTACTTCAGCGCCGCAGATGTATTTGCCTTCTTCGAGGATGAATTGCGCGTTGGCATATTCGGGCCGCCATTGCCTGAAAGCATCCAGATCCAGTTCCAGGCCATCGACGATATTGACGTCGACGTGAAGCGGCGAGACGGAGACATCCTCCAGGTCAATGGACGGATCACGAAGAATGTCCCGCATAGCGAACGTCACCAGCTCATGAAACTCCGGAGTTCCGCTGATCGCTGCGATACCGGCAGAAACAAAGATCGGAATATTCGATCCCAACGATCTGCCTTCGCCCATCCCGGCAGGTTTGCCCCGAAGCTCCAGCCGGTAGACAAAACGACTGCTGCCCTGGATCATCCCCTGGTTGATCAGCCGTTTGTAGGGCTCGTCATGACCGATCCAGCCGCGGTCATACAGGAATTTTGTCCACATGCGGCTGTACAGCAAGTGGCCCACCGCATGTTCGGCGCCCCCGATATAAAGATCGACCTGGCCCCAATAGTCCGACGCGGCGCGGCTGCAAAACGTCTCCCTGTTCTCCGGGTCCATATAGCGGAGAAAATACCAGCTGCTGCCGGCATAACCGGGCATGGTATTGGTCTCGAGGTGGCGGGCGGTCCAGGCGGGAATATTCGCCAGCGGACCTTCTCCTTCCGGGCCCGGTCCATACTTGTCGATATGCGGCAATTCCAGCGGAAGGTCGCTTTCGCTCAGGGGGATGGCAATCCCGTCATGCCACGTGATCGGAAAAGGCTCACCCCAGTATCGCTGCCGGCTGAAGGCGGCATCCCGCATCCGATAGTTGACTTTTCGCATCCCGATGCCCTTCTCTTCGATCTTCCGGATGGCGATCAGGATCGCATCTTTCATGACGAGCCCGTCGAGGAAATCGCTGTTCTCGAGAATGGCGTCTTTTGTCGGATTGGCGTCCAGACCGTTGAAGGCATCCCCGATGATATTGGTGATGGAAAGCTGGAAGAACCGCGCGAATCTGAAGTCCCGCTCGTCCCCGCAGGGCACGGCCATGATAGCGCCCGTCCCATAGCCCGCCAGCACATACTCTGAAGTCCAGACAGGGATATGCAGCCCGCTGAAAGGATGGATCGCATAGGCACCGGTAAAACAGCCGGTGATCTTCTTTTCCGCCATGCGCTCCCGCTCACTCCGGCTTTGGACATAGCCGAGATATTCGCTCACGGCCACACGTTGTTCCGGCGTCGTGATCTTTCCCAGCAATTCATGCTCCGGGGCGATGACCATAAAGTCAACACCGAATATCGTGTCGGGCCGGGTAGTGTAAACCCTTAGCCTGTCGCCGGCAGACCGGTAGATCTCGAAGTCTATCTCCGCGCCAAAGCTCTTCCCGATCCAATTGGTCTGCATTTCCTTCATGGCGTCACTGAAATCGACGGTCTGCAATCCTTCGAGCAGCCGGTCGGCATAGTCGGTAATGCGAAGATACCATTGCCGCAGTTTCTTTTTAACAACCGGATAGCCGCCGCGCTCACTGACCCCGCCGACAACCTCGTCATTGGCGAGCACGGTGCCCAACGCCTCACACCAGTTAACCTCACCGTAACCGCAATAGGCCAGCCGGTAATTCATCAGTATCTCCTGGCGGCGGACATGATCAAAGCCTTCCCAGGCGGTGGCGTCGAACCGGATAGCGGGATCTCCGGGACAGGGATGAGCCGCATTCCCTTCCGTTCCGAACAGCATTTCCAACTCCGAGATCGGGCGGGCCCGGCCTGCTTTCCGGTCGTACCAGCTGGCGAAAAGCTGAAGGAAGATCCACTGGGTCCATTTATAGTAATCCGGATCGGATGTCCGGAAAGAACGGCTCCAGTCATAGCAGAAGCCGATATTGTCGAGCTGGCTGCGGAAGTTGGCGATATTCTCATCGGTGGAGACCGCGGGATGGATGCCATGATCGATGGCATACTGTTCTGCAGGCAGCCCAAAGGCGTCGTAACCCATCGGGTGGAGGACGTTGAACCCCTTCAGCCGCTTGTAGCGGGCATAGATATCGCTGGCAATATAGCCGAGCGGGTGGCCGACGTGCAGCCCCGCGCCGCTGGGATAAGGGAACATATCCAGCACATAGAATTTCGGTCTGGATACATCGTTTGTTACTTTATACGTCCCGTCCGCTATCCAGCGCTGCTGCCATTTTTTTTCAATATCCCCGAAGTTATATTCCATACGCCTGTTGGAAAAAAGTTAAAAGCCTGTCACGTCTCGAAATAATGCGGACAAACAATCGTTTAGAAGAGGGCAAAAATACGAAGATGGCTCCAAAACCGTTATTTTTGTTCATCTCATCCCAGAAGGCGGCCTCCGGCCGGCTTGACCGACAGGTCAGACTTTAGCGCTTTGCGGGAAATGCGCTAATTTTTCTCAAAGCGTATTTCCCGCACATATAAAACTAAGGACTATCTATGGCGCAATTCGGGAAAGGCTATTCCAAACGTTCCACTCCATCTTACTTCATGGCAGTCCTGGGAGTTTCCCTGGTATTGTTCCTGCTGGGATTGCTGGGCTGGATCGTGATCAATGCCAATAAACTGGGACAGAACTTCCGGGAGAGCCTGGAGGTACAGGTTTATCTGCTTGAAACGGCGACGCCGAAAGATAGTGCGAACCTGGTGCAGTTGGTAGCCGCCCAGCCTTACGTTAAGTCCTATGAATACATTTCAAAAGAGGGCGCCAAGAAGCGTTTTGTGTCGGATGGGAATGCCGATTTCTCTTCAGTGCTGGACAAGAACCCACTCCCGGCAAGCGTGAACTTCAAGGTTCGCAGCGAGTATGCCAATCCGGATTCGTTGGCCAGGATCACCAGGGAGCTTAGCCAAAACATCGCCGTCAGCGACGTCCAGTACAACAAGGCACTCGTCACCAACCTGGACCAGCGGATCAGGAAGATCAGCTTTATCCTGCTCGGCCTAACGGTTATCATCTCCATACTGGTCATCATCCTCATCGACAATACGATCCGGCTGGCCATGTTCAGCAACCGCTTTCTCATCAAGACCATGCAGATGGTCGGTGCGACGCGCTGGTTTATTGCCAAGCCGATGGATATCCGCGCTTTGATCAATGGGGCGCTCAGCGGGCTGATCGCTATTGGGGGGATCATCGGGGTCATCGTCGTGGCGGAGCAATGGCTGCCGCCCATGCAGGCGCTTCGGGATTATAGCTTGCTGGCGGTGATGTTTGTGACCATTTTTGTGCTGGGGATCGGGATCTCCTTTATCAGCACCCACCGAAGCGTCCTGAAATACCTGAAAATGAAGCTGGACGACCTGTATTGAGGCTCGAACCGGCGCCCGCTGAGGCTCGAACCGCCGCCGCCTTAGGCCCCAACCCGCACCCGTCGGCCGGTATTTTGGCTGATAAAGGGTTTACCGTATATTGCAGGCCCAATTGTTATACATGGCAACAACAAAAAAAACGCCGGATACCCCCGCTTCAAGAACAGCCACTCCGGCTGCCAAATCGGATCCATCGCGCCCGAAGACCGTGATTGCCGGTTCCAAACCGAAGGCCGCAGCTGCCAAAAGCCATCCTTATACCCCGCTTTTCGGTAAGGAGAACTATCGCTGGATGCTGGTCGGGATCGTGCTGGTCGCCCTTGGGCTGATCCTGATGGCCGGCGGCAAGAGCCCGGACCCGAATGTATTCAATAAAGATGAGGTCTATAGCGTTCGACGGATCACCGTCGCCCCGATCCTGATCCTGGCGGGGTTTGTAGTCGAAATTTTTGCCATCTTCCGGAAAGACAAGCCCAGCACCAACGCGTAACCAAATATGACTATCATCCAGGCCATCATCCTGTCCATCGTGGAAGGGCTGACGGAATTTCTGCCCATTAGCTCCACGGCTCACATGAAACTCACCAACCCCATTATCGGGGTTACTTCCAACGCCTTTTCGGACCTGTTCGAGATCGTCATCCAGGTCTTTGCCATCCTGGCTGTGGTGGTGGTCTATTATAAGAAATTCTTCGACTTCACCAGGATCAGCTTTTACGTAAAACTGATCATCGCCGTCATTCCGGCGATCATTTTCGGACTATTGCTGAAAAAGCACATCGACCAGGCACTGGATAATCTTTATTTTATCATCTTCGTCATGATCGGCGGGGGCATCATATTTCTGTTCGTGGACCGTTGGTTCCAGCATCCGCGGATCGAGAGCGAGCGCAATATCTCTAACAAATCCGCTTTCTGGATCGGCTGTTTTCAGGTCCTGTCCATCGTCCTGCCCGGATTTAGCCGCGCCGGCGCTACGATCATCGGCGGCCTGAGCCAGGGACTGACGCGGAAAGCCGCGGCCGAATTCTCTTTCTTCCTCGCCGTGCCGACGATGCTGGCGGCATCGGTCAAACAATTATGGGATGTCCATAATGAACATCCCGACGTGCTGACCAAAGACAACGCAGTCCTGTTGGGTCTGAGCGGTATCGTGACCTTCCTGGTGGCGATCCTCGTCATTCGCTTTTTTATCGGCTTTCTCCAAAAGCACGGGTTCAAGGTCTGGGGTTATTACCGGATCGTCGTCGGCCTGGTCATGCTCGTCCTTTTATGGAGGGGAATCATATGATCGTCACCGCGCCCTCGAAGGTAATCAACGGCTGGGCCATGTACGACTGGGCCAACTCGGTATACAACCTGGTCATCACCACGACATTTTTTCCGATCTATTTCCTCGCGTCCACTCAACATCATTTTAAGAGCACGGATATCCCGTTCCTCGGCCGGACATTCGATAACGGCGCGCTATACAGTTTTTCGCTCGCCGCCGCCTACCTGATCATCTCGATCTTGTATCCCGTCCTGACCTCCATTGCCGACAACCGGGGCAATAAGAAGAATTTCATGCGCTTCTTTTGCTATATGGGCGCCGCCGGCTGCAGCCTCCTTTATTTCTTCGACGGTTCGAACCTGGGTTGGGGGATCGGCTGTTTTATCCTGGCCAGCATGGGCTTCGTAGGCAGCCTGGTCTTTTACAATGCCTATCTGCCGGAGATCGCGGCGCCGGAAGACCAGGATGCCGTAAGCGCAAAGGGCTTTGCCTATGGGTATATCGGGAGCGTGATCCTCCAGGTCATCGGTTTTGCCCTCGTAGTGGTATTACACCAGGACCCCATCGCCCTGCGGCTGACCTTCCTGCTGGTGGGCATCTGGTGGGCCGGATTTGCCCAGATCACCTTTTCCGTCCTGCCCGCAAGCCGGGGCAGCGGCGCAAAGACCGGAACGATCTTCCAGGCCGCTTTTTCAGAGGTCCGCAAGGTCTACCGGGAGGTCCGCAACATGTCGGTCCTGAAGCGCTATCTACGCGGCTTCTTTTTCTACAGCATGGGCGTGCAGACGGTCATGATGGCCGCTACCATTTTCGGCGACAAGCTGCTGCACCTGGACCAGATCAAGCTGATCGTGACGATTGTCCTGATCCAGCTGGTGGCGATCGTGGGTGCGGTCTGGATGAGCCGCCTGTCCGCCAGATATGGCAACCTTCGGGTCATTATGGGTGTCATCGTCATCTGGATCCTGGTTTGTGTCTCGGCCTACCTGACCGCGGGAA
>DATJMG010000126.1:0-11152 GCA_035508835.1 Puia sp. | reverse complement strand
ATTTGGTCGTCGCCGTGCCATCCCCGTTTTCTTTCCGGAATACCTCGCGGCCATTCGAGACCACCACCAGCGTATCCGGCGCAATCACGGTCAGCGAAGCCCCTTTATCCGGCTCGTCACTCTGATGGTCCTTGCACGGATACCATAATGAAGCCCCCATCCCCTGGCAGGTAACCGTCATCCAGGGCCGCCCAAGCGAATCCCTGGCCCAGGTCCACCCGCCGCTCCAGGGCGGCCGGACACTCTCATGCGGGGTCCCGGAGAAATAGACCTGCACCGTATTCACCGCGCCCACGGCCTGCCGCACCGTCTTCACGTGCCACGCATTCCCTTCCTGCGTAAATCCCAGCCGCTTTCGGCCATTGTAAACAATACTGTCGATATGCAGGGGCGCCTGGAGATCGAGCTGCATGCCCGGCTGAACCTTGCTCACCACTTTATACGTGATCAGGTCATTCCCAACGGTTGTTTTTTGCAGGTAATCGGGACGAACGGTAATATCGTACCGCTGGACATCCCACCATGTCCTTTCAGGTGTAAGACTGCCGCGAAGCGTGTCGGCATGGGTAGGCACCGCAGGCGGCGACTGCGCCGGACAGATCACCGATGCCAATAAGAAGATGAAAAGGAGCAGTTTTCTCATAAAGAGGTAATATACCCCCGGGCTATCGGATATCCTTCTCCTTTTTTGATCTTTTTTGCACGGAAATTACCCCGCACCCTCACAACTACCCCTCCATGCCCGGCTCACCCTCTCCCTTCCCGGGCATATCCCTCCCCCTAAAGGGATCTCAGCAATTCCTCCGGCGTTATTTCCAAACCCCTGGCCAACGCCAGGATAGTAGTAAAATGGATGTTCACGTCTCCGGCTTCTATGCGTTCAAGCTGCCGCAAATCCAATCCCGACCGCGTAGCCAGTTCACGCACACTGAGATTTCTTTGTTTGCGCATGTCCGTGAGCACCTGCCCAAACCTGCGCAACGCTTTTTCGTTCCTGTCCATGAATCACAAATTGTTCTTGTTAATTGATTTACATGGTGGAACAGCAATGGACGAAAATAACTGGTTTATCTGATTTACGGGGAAAAAGATCAATTAACCACTGCAACCGGGCCTATTCCGGCTCATAGTCCAACAGGGTCGAAGGATGCCTCTCAAGCGCCGTGGCCAATTGCAACAGAGTTGTAAAGGTGATATTGATCATCCCTTTTTCGATCTTGGCGATCTTACTATTGTCGATGCTGCAGGCATAGGACATCTCCCGAAGGCTAAGCCCCTTCTCTTTCCGAAGTTTTCTTAGATTCTCGCCGAATTTCTTCAATACCTTTTTATCTGCCGGGGTAATCATTATACATGCTTCTAAGCGGGGCCTAAATTGGCCGATTTTTTTATAACCGATGAGGCCTAATAAGGCCGCACCCTTGATTAATATTCAACTCCTATTCATACCAATCATAGATGTGATTTCCGATCACGTCAACCATTATCGCACATTTTGGGGAATCCGTTTCCCACTCGACTCCCTTCCTTCGCACCAGACCGCAATATACATGATTGAGGAAGACCTGGAACGTAGTGGGCAGCCCCTGTTGCAGCCCGGTGTGTAACGGCTTGATCTGACCGTTGTATTGTTTTCCGTCATAGCGGAAGTTTATCGGGAATTTGTTGAACATAGCGGAACAGTATTATTCCTATCCACTACTAAATTTTGTGCCACACCCTATTGTCCCCGATCCGCCCCGCCCGCGGGATCCACGCCTTACCTGATCCGCGGAAAATCTATCCCTGTTATCTTGCGGTATAGATCGACGGCATACAGATCCGTCATCCCCGAGATGAAATCAACCACCGCCTGAATATCCGGGTACAAGCTGCCCGGCCGGCCCGCAATCACAAATTGTTTGGAGATCAACTGCCGCAATTTTTGCGATTTGATCGAACCGGGTTGCAATAAGGCCCCCATGAATTCCCGCAGCATCCCCCCGATCACGTTATACCCCGCAATCTCGATCTCCACCACCGACCGGTGATTATAGATATGCTCAACCGAAAAAGCATCGATCCGTCGGATCAGCTCGAGCTCCCTCGCGGGGAGATATTCGATCAGCGCTTTTGCCAGGCCGCCTTTCAACAGCTGCTCTTCACCGGCCATAAAAATATCCCGCACCCGAAAGATCAGCAGATTGATCAGCTTGGCCCGCAGGAACTGGACTTTTTGATTGTCGTCATTGATATCATTCAATACCTCCTCCACCCGCTCCCGCGCATCATAACCTTCCTCCTGATCGAAGAAGGACAGGAACAGCTCCCGGATCGTATCGATCGAAATGATCTGAAGCCGGTGCGCATCTTCAAAATCGATGATCCGGTAACAAATATCGTCGGCCGCCTCCACGAGATAAACGAACGGATGCCGGGCATAAACGTTGACTTCCGGACTGAGCCGGGGAATCCCCAATTCGTCCGCGATGGCCTTATAGGTACCGATCTCCGAATCGAAAAAACCGGACTTCCTGGTTACCAACCGCTGTTTGTTGAACCCATTCAACGAATCGGACGGATACTTCACGATCGCGGCCAGCGTGGCATACGTAAGCCGGAAACCGCCCGGCGACCGCTCATTGAAGGCGTGAGTAAGCGTTCGGAACGCATTCGCATTGCCTTCGAACCTCAGGAAATCCTGCTGCTGATTCGGCGTGAGCTCTGCCTTGAACCGCTCCTTTCCCTCCCCCCCGAGCTCGCGGAAGAAATTCCGGATCGCGTCTTCCCCCGAATGCCCGAATGGCGGATTGCCGATATCATGCGCCAGACAAGCCGCCGCAATCACCGATGGCAGCTCGTACTTATAAAACTCCCTGAAGCCATCCCCCAGCGCCGGATATCGATCCGCCACCGCATCCCCCACCGCCTTTCCCAGGGACCTGCCAACTGACGCAACCTCCAGACTATGCGTTAGCCGGTTATGCACAAACACCGGCCCGGGTAAGGGGAAGACTTGTGTTTTGTTTTGAAGCCGGCGGAACGCCGAAGAAAAGATGATCCGGTCATAATCCCGCAGGAATGACGTTCGCACCGCGGCGCTGTCCTCCCCCCGGAACGTCACCCTGTTCTCTCCCCCGGCCGTCACCCCGTCCTCCCCACGGAACGTCACCCTGTCCTCCCCCCGGGACGTCCGGCCCGGACTTCCACCCGTCCTCACCGGACTGTATAGCTGCTGCCAATCCATCATAATTTATATTTGAACGATCCCCTCCGGATCCGCTGCCGCAATGCAACCTTAATGGCCGCGCCCGTTGGGCTTATACACGACCGTTGGGCTTATAGCTGACTGAATTGGTTAGCGTTCCGATCCCGTCGATGGAAATTTCCACATTGTCGCCTTCCTGCAGGGTAAAATCGTTACCCGGCACCAGACAGGTACCCGTCATCAGGAAACAACCGGCCGGAAAATCCGATTCCCGGTACAGCCAATGCGCCAGTTCGACCAGCGACCGTTTGATCTGGCTGATCGCCACCTCTCCCCGGTAAGCCACCTCCGCACCCCGGCGGATGGACATCCGGATAAGCGTAGTCGGCACGATCGGCGCCGGCGGTACATACAGACCCGGCCCAAGCGCGGCGCTCCGGTCATATACTTTTGCCTGCGGCAAATACAATGGATTCTCACCCTCAATACTCCGCGATGACATATCGTTTCCAACCGTATACCCCTGGATCTGCCCCCGCGTATTGATGAACAGGGTCAACTCCGGCTCCGGAACATTCCAGGAAGAGTCCCGCCGGATATATACTTTTTCCCCATTCGCGGCAACCCGGTGCGGCTGGGACTTGAAGAACAACTCCGGCCGCTCGGCCTCATACACCTTGTCATAGAAGCTCGCACCGCCCGATTCCTTCGATTCCTCCATCCTCGCATCCCGGCTTCGAAGATAAGTCACCCCCGCCGCCCACACCTCCTGCGAACCGATGGGGGCCAACAGCTCCTGCTCCATCAGGTCCGCTGCCTCCATGGCCGAAACCTCTCTGTCCCGTGACACCGCATTGGCCAAATACCCATGCAGGTCGCTCCGGTTGATCAACTCATCCCATCCCTTTTCAAACAGCCAGAATTTCTCCTGATTCTCCAGCAAATTCCCTTTTTTCGTCCGATATAACCTCATAATTACCGTTTTACCAATCAGCAAGCTAGGCAGTTTAATGCAATTTTAATGACAGGTCAATAAAAAAATTTGTACTTTATGCAAACCTCTTAGAAACAAAAAGAAAAAAATAGCTGCCATGGGAATAACGCGGTCAAGACCACCCAGACCCAAGGGCTTTTCATTTCGCAACCTGTCCATCCGGCAACAGCTGCCCCTGCTGATCTGCCTGTTATTGCTTTTACTCATCCTCACCTTCGGCACGGTTTCTTATCTCGGCATCCGCAAAGCAACGCTTGGGGTCGGCCAGGCGCGCCTCCACAGCCTCACCGCACAGCTCGCATCACTTTTCGGGCAAAATGCAAAGAACATGATGACCGCCCAGCAGGCCGATGCTGATCGGATACGCGATTCGGGGGCCAGGAAAGTATTTTTGAAGATCATGCAGGACACGCTGACCAACAGGGTCGAACTCGTGGATACCGCGGGCAATGTCCTGTCGGCCGAGAGCCGGACCAGGCCGGGAAAATTCATTGCGGGCCAGGACCAGAAAGGTCCTTCCCTGTCTCCGGACCGGTCGATCATCGCCCCGGAGATAACCGTTAAGCATCCCGATTCGAATTTCGTCGGGAAATTCTACCTGCTTGATGACTCCTTATACTTCCCCATCGTCGCTGCCGTGACCGCCGACCATAAGGTCGTCGGCTTCCTCGTGCGCTGGCGTGTCGTGCACTCCTCTCCCCATGCCGTCACCCAACTGTCGCAGCTCCTTGGCTCCAATGCCATCCTCCATTTCGGCAATTCGGACGGCACCTTATGGACGGATATGGCAAAAACCGTTCCGCCGCCTCCTTTTAATGTCCAAACCACTAATAAAGGCATCATTACGTATAACCATCCCGGAATGGGCTCCGTGATCGCCAGCACCCTGCCCGTGCCCGGCACCCGGTGGATCATCCTCGTAGCGCTGTCCCGGTCCCTGATCCTGGAGGCCGCCGATCGCCTCCTGTACTGGATCACCGGATTCGGTGTTCTCCTGATCGCCATCGGCATGTTCGTCGCCTGGCGGATCAGCCGCAGTTTTACCCGCCGCCTCGACCGGCTGAGCCAGGCAACGACCGCACTGGCCGGCGGCGACAGTTCCTCTCCCGTGCCCGTCGACAGGCATGACGAATTGGGCAAACTGGCCGCGGACTTCAATTCCATGGCCCTCAAGGTCACCCTCGCCCACCAATCACTGGAAGATCAGGTACAGGCCAGGACAAGAGAGCTCGAAGCAGCCAATAAGGAACTCGAGGCCTTTTCCTATTCCGTATCCCATGACCTGAGAGCGCCCCTCCGCGCCGTCAGCGGCTATGCCATGATGCTGAAAGAGGACTATGAAGACAGCTTCGACGCGGAAGCCAAACGCATCACCGGCAACATCATCTCGAACGTCAAAATGATGGGCCGCCTCATCGACGACCTCATCGCCTTCTCCCGCCTCGGCAAACGGGAAGTTGCCCGGCGTAATGTCGATATGAAATCGCTGGCAGAAGCCTGCACCAGCCTGCTGCTGAACGACTGGCCCGAAGAGAAATTCAACCTCGTCGTCGGTGACCTGCCCGGCTGTTTTGGCGACGAAGACCTGCTCAAGCAGGTTTGGCTCAACCTCATCGGTAACGCCCTGAAATACTCCTCCAAAAGCCCTGCCCCCCTCATAGAGATCGGGCATACAGGCAACGGGAATGGAGCCATCTGGTTCGTCCGCGATAACGGCGCCGGCTTCGACATGAAATATGCGGATAAATTATTCAAGGTCTTTCAACGCCTGCACAGCCAGGAAGAATTTGAAGGCACAGGCATCGGACTTGCATTGGTACGCAGGATCATCGACAAGCACAAAGGTCGGATCTGGGCGGAATCCACCCCCGGCGGCGGCGCTGTTTTCTATTTCACCCTTTCGGACAAATAACGCTAAAGTGAACTAACACAAAAAGAAAAATTGTATGAACAGTCAGGTAGAAGTTCTATTGGTAGAAGATAACATCCACGATGCGGAAATGACCATCCGTTCCCTCAGGAAAGTCAACCTTGCAAACAACCTCGTACACGTCAAAGACGGCGAAGAAGCCCTGGATTTCATCTTTGCACAGGGTAAATTTGCCGGCGGCGAAATGGTAAACGCGCCCAAAGTGATCCTGCTGGACATCAAAATGCCTAAGGTAGACGGGATCGAAGTGCTGCGCCGTCTCAAATCCAACGAAGCAACCCGCTGCATCCCGGTCGTTATTATGACCTCTTCAAAGGAGGAGCAGGATATCGTAAGCAGCTATGAGCTTGGCGTGAACAGCTACGTCGTCAAGCCCGTCGACTTCGAAGGGTTTGCCAAGGCGGTAAGCCAACTCGGCATGTATTGGCTGCTCACCAACCAACCTCCCCTGACAACCACCATTAAACACGCCTGACATGGACCGGTCATTAAAGATCCTGCACCTCGAAGACCTTCCCGCCGACGCCGAGATGGTAGACAGAGTACTACGGAAAGCCAGGCTTCAGTTTGAAAAGAAAGTGGTCATCGACAGACCCGACTTCCTGAAGGCGCTGCGCGAATTCCAGCCGGATATCATCCTCTCCGATCACTCGCTGCCGGCCTTCAATTCGCTGGAGGCCCTCAAGATAACCCGGGAAGAAGGGGTTCACGCCCCATTCATCCTCGTCACCGCTACGGTTTCAGAAGAATATGCCGTCAACGTGATCAAAGAAGGCGCCAGCGATTATATCCTGAAGGACAGGCTGGAAAGATTGCCCAACGCGGTCCAGAACGCCCTGGAGCACCGAAGAACGGAAGAGGAGCTGGCCCGTCAGCGTGACCTGCAGCAAAAACTGGTCATGGAAACCAGCATCCAGGTCCAGGAGAAAGAACGGGAACAGATCGGGAAGGAATTGCACGACAATATCAACCAGATCCTCGCCGCTGCAAAACTATACCTCGATATTGCCACCAAAGACGATGACGACTCCCGCACCGAAGCGTTGGACAAATGTCAACGAAACCTCAACCTTGCCATGGAGGAGATCCGCCAGCTTTCCCAATCCCTTGTGGCGCCTTCCCTCGGCGGCATCGGCCTCGACCAGGCGCTGCGCAAGCTGCTGGATAATTTTCCGCTATCGGCTTCGCTGCACCTGGAGCTCGATACGAGCAGTTACCGGGAAGATATCGATGACGAGGGAATTAAGCTGACCTGCTACCGGATCGCCCAGGTGCAGCTTAACAATATCATAAAGCACGCCCGCGCAAATAACGCCTCCATCATCTTGAGCCGGGTTCCCGACCGCCTCACCCTGCTCATCCGCGATGACGGCATCGGTTTTAACCCCGCTAAAAAAACCGGCGGCATCGGCCTTCGGAATATCCGGAACCGCGTAAGTTTTTACAACGGCACGGTTGGCCTCGACTCCGCCCCCGGTAAAGGATGCACGCTGACGGTCATCATTCCCCTTCCCCCGGCCCACGCACCCTCCACCTCTACCGCTGGCGGATGATCAACAACCATCCCTTCCCCTTTTGAACCGGGATAGGTTCATCGATCCCGAATGTCCGCCCCGGCTGAAAATCCCTGACCTCCGGCGCCTCGATCACGGCACGGCTCCGATCGATCCCAAGCAAATCCCAGTCGATATGTAACACCACCGTCGTGTCCTGCGCCGCCCAGCTCGCTATAGACACCAACGCTGCACCCTTCTTCCGATATACCGTCGCCAGGATCGAACCATTATCCGTTTTCACCGGACAGGAAGGACTCCAGTAACCGATCATTTTCGTACCCTGCATCCCGAAAGCATCCCAGACCTTCCAGATCGGCCGCGGGTCCGCATTCTCCGTCCAGGGCATCCGGTTTGTCATGCCGTAGACCATCCCCCGCCAGGGGTTTCCACCGCCTTCCAGCATCTCCCCCATGAGCCCGTAAGGGATCCCGCTCACTTCCGTCAGGAAGAAGTCTGGCCCATTATGCTCATAATCGAAATACTCCCCGAACCATAGCCGGTTGAGATAGGGAAAATGCTCCATATACAAGTTGGCGCTGTTGTTGTACCCATCCCGCGGATTATACTGATTGGCCGAATGCAGGTCGATAATGCCGGGATGACCATCCGCTGTCAATACCCTCTTGATCCTCTTCATCGTCACCCGGTCAAAAGCGACGTCATCGAGATAAATGCCGTCGATACCTACATATTGAACGAGCCAGTTCATCCCTTCCACATAATAATTATGCCATCTGCTCATCCCGCTGTTGATCATCGCCGCATCCTTGATCTCGGGCACGAACCAGGCCGGGATATAGTTGTCGACGACATGCTCCTGCAGCCAGCTGAACCCACCCCCCGGTCCGGGTGAATAGATCTCACTGCCTAAACTTCGGAGCGGGAACAACTCATAGGCATGATCCGACAACTCCCGGATCGTATTATAGATCTTGACCTTTAACCCCAACCGATGTGCGCTGTCGATATATGCCTTCATCCGCCGCCATTCGATAAAAGGATAGTTGATCCACGGATTGATCGGCGTAGCATGATGAATATTCACCACCGTGGCCCCCGTCGCCTTGATCGAATCCAGGTTATTGTACCGGTGATAGAACCGGGTAGCCCACTGAAAATCCGTATTCAGAACGTGGAAAGGCGTCACCAGCAAATTGAAGTTGTAATACAGCGTGTCCCCCTTGTGCATACGCCGCTGCCCGCTATAGTTGTTCACAAGGATCGATTTACCCTTCGTCCCGATATCAATTCCACCCTTGTCACCATTCGCCCAGGAAGACGGAGCGACCAGCGGCTTTTGGAGATAAAAATTGGTGTTCAACGGCCGGACGTAGTGCTGATCCCGCAACGAATATTGAAGTCCGGCATTGACGGCCCCGATCCAGGCCCCGTCCTGGTTCTTATGCGCAACATCCCATTTCCACCGATACAGGCTGTCCGGCCGGTAGCCCCCCTTCCGGCCCAGCCCCATCATATAAGTGGCGGCCCCGGGCTCCAAAGGGATGTGCATGGCAATATCCTTCAGATCGACATCCGCCAGCGCAATCACTTTTACCGTATACGCCAGGAATCCGTCAAATTCCAACGACGCCCTCACCTCCATCCGGATCGTATCCGAATTACCGACCGCCTCCCAGCTAACGGTGCCGGGCGTCCGCTGCACAAATCGGACCCCGCCGGGACTTAGCCGGATATCTTTGCCATCCTCCTCCCGCACAATATGAAAGTGGATCCCCTCCGCCAGCAGATCCGTCGGCCGGTCCGTCATCTCCGTCATCTCAGGCGTAAAGAAAGTCTGGATCTGCGCCGGGAATCCCTGCGCACCGAGCCGGATGCTGCGCCCCAACAACCGGACCACCGTATCCCCCACGATCTCCAGCGGCGTATACGGCGCAATCACCGTATTCTCCTGCGCCAGCGTGGAATTGAGCCACGTCAGCCGCGTCATCTTCTGCGGCTCTCCCACCCCATGGTCTCCCGCCGGCCTTCCAACGTCATGATCCCCCTCGGGCTTCCCTGCCAACCGTCCCCCCACTTTCAGCCGGACCGGCACCGCAACCTCACGCCCGCCCGCCACTACCGTCACCATACCCGTATACATTCCCGCCGCATCATCAGGCACCCGGACCACGCACCACAACGCCTGCACCCGACCCCCCGGAACGTCAACCCGCTTCCTGAACGGCCGCGCGTCATAGCTCACCCCGTCGGTATTGATGCAGACCATGGAATCCACCGGTATCCGCCGCCCGTCAGTACTCCGCAGCGCCCCAAATTCCACCCGTACATCGCTCAACGATCGCAGCGCGTATACTCCCAATTGATAGGCATAATATTCACCGCGATCCGGCTCCCCATTCATCCATCCCCCCGGCCCGCGTACGATCCATCGGTAGGGCAGATCATTCTTCATCCGGATCGGGTACTTCCGGTCCTCCGGAAAAACCAGGAAAGCGCGGCCCTTATATTTTGCCCTCAACGCCGCCGTCTCTTTCGCCGTCGCCACCACTTCCATCGGATACCGCGTGTTGAAAGAGTCGATCGACTCGAACCTTACCACGACCGCCTTGCCCGCCACCGCCTCACTCCCCGCCAACGTCGCACTCTCCGCCACCTCTCCGCTCCTCGCCACCTCTCCGCTCCCCGCCACCGCCTTTTCCTTCCATCCCGCCTCCGCCGTCGTATCCGGCCGCCAATATACCCCCTTCGGATAATTGCTCCTTCCCTCATTCCGATAAGGCTCATAATAAATGTAATAACACCCCTTCCCCGACACCGGCTCAAAATATATATCTCCAACTTCCCGCGTGACCGATCGCACCCAAACATTCCTCACCCTTTCCCCCGTCGCCGAATCCTGTACAATAATTCGCTTTCTCGCCGCATCCTCATCCCGCCGCCGCCATGGGATCACCACCCGCGCCACCGGGCCGTACTCACTTACCACCCGCGCAACGCGGCCGTCCCCACTCACCCCCCCTGCCCGGCCCGCACTTCCCCCATACCGCACCACCACCCGCTGATTCCCCAACGAATCTGCATTCCAGCATCCCGTACATGCCGAATACGGCAAGGTCTGCCCCGCCGCCCCCAAAAACAATAAAAGAAAAAGAAAACTCGCCGCAGTTTTTTGCATACCTGAAGATAAGGCATCAACAGGAATTGCCTCCTAATTCTCCTCCCCCGCCCTGCGAAACCCTACCCGCGGTCTTGGTTCAAGCGGCGGATTCAACAACTGCTTCAAACATTGAAAGATGACCTGGACATCGGCGTCATGACTCGTTACCTTCTTTTCCAATTGCTCCAGCTTCAACAAAATATCCTTGTGCGCAGACAACATCTCCCGGATCTTCACAAAGATTTCTATTATGCGAAGACTTACCTGTATAGCCTTTTTACTGCGCAACACGTTCGCCAGCATCAACACCCCATGTTCCGTAAACGCATACGGCAGATGCCCGCCCAACTGCTGTTTAGAAGGTATC
>DATJMG010000125.1:0-18834 GCA_035508835.1 Puia sp. | reverse complement strand
AATATGAAAACACATAAAAAAGCCCAAAAGCTACCGGGTGTCGGGCCAGCCGACCAGGTCGCTACGTCAGCAGATGTCCTGAAAAGCATCAGACAAGCGCTTCTCCGGGATGCGGCCGACGATCCTGAGAAAATCAGCGTTGAGCTCTCAGGCAACAAGGTTATTCTTGGTGGAAGCGTCCGTTCGCTTGCCGAGAAGGAAACGGCGGAGCACGCTGCCTCGTCGGCACCCGGAATCACTGAAGTGGAAAACAAGCTGCTCATCGAGGTTCCGGCCTATCTTTTCTAAGATGACGCTGGCCGGGACGCATGCTTGATGCCTTCCCACCCGTATTAAAACCCCATGAAAAAGCTTAAAGTGCTTTAATTTGATGAATCAGTTGTCGCAGGACTTCCTTTGCATCCCCGAAGAGCATCGATGTATTCGGCTGGAAGAATAATTGGTTGTCGATACCGGCATACCCTGGCCGCATGCTGCGCTTGTTGACGATCACCATTTTTGCCTTTCCGACCTGCAGAATGGGCATGCCATAGATCGGGCTGGATGGATCGTTCTCGGCGGCAGGATTGACCACGTCATTTGCGCCGAGGACCAGCACCACATCCGTATCAGGGAATTGCTCGTTGGACTGGTCTGTTTCCAGCAGATCGTCATAAGACACATTCGCTTCGGCCAGCAACACATTCATATGTCCCGGCATCCGGCCGGCGACGGGATGAATGGCGTATTTAACCTCTGTTCCTTTGTCAGCAAGTAATTTTTCCAGTTCATGACAGGTATGCTGCGCCTGCGCGACTGCCAATCCGTAACCCGGCACGATCATGACCTTATGCGCATACCCCAGTACCATCGCGGCATCGCTGAGGCCTATCTCTTTGTATGTTCCTTGTTTCCCCGGAGCGGAAGCCGTTTTGTCCCCGCCGAAAGAGCCGATCAATACATTTTTGAGCGAGCGGTTCATCGCCTTGCACATCAGCAAGGTGAGAATGGCGCCTGCAGAACCTACCAGAATACCGCCGGTGAGCATCACCGGGTTCTTGTACAGGAAGCCGGCGAAGGCCGTCGCCATCCCTGTCAGGGAGTTCAAAAAAGAGATGACCACCGGCATATCCGCTCCACCGATAGGCGCCACGAATAATACCCCATAGCAAAGCGACAAGGCCAGTATAATGTAGAAGATAGCGGCAAGGCTGCCGGCAGGGCCACTTAACAGGCCTGCACTCAACAATATGATCGCAGCCAGCATCACAAGGTTGACGACTTGCTGGCCGGGAAAGGCATGGTCTTTCACTTTGCCGCTCAACTTCCAGTAGGCTATCATGCTGCCGGAAAAAGAAATGCTGCCGATCACCGCTCCCGCCAGGATCATCAGCGGGTGTAAAAAAGCCACTCCGCCGGCCAATCGACCAAACTCCAGCGTGGATATCAGTGCCGCGCACAAGCCGCCCATCCCGTTGAAAATGCTGACCATCTCGGGCATTGCCGTCATCTTTACTTTGCGGGCGGCCCGGGTCCCGATAACCCCGCCTGTAACCAATGCCCCTGCAATCCATCCATAATTGTGCAAATGCCGGCCGTCGGGGGTCCGGTACAGCAACAGCGTGCCCAATATGGCGATCCCCATGCCTGCCGCGGAGACCTGGTTGCCTTTGCGGGCAGTTTCAGGATGGGACAACATTTTGAGCCCCACGATAAAAGAGATGGACCCGAGCAGGTAACAAACCGACAAGATGTTTGTTTCCATGATAATTATTTATTCCCTTTCCGGGATTTGAACATCTCCAGCATCCGATCAGTCACCACAAATCCCCCGACAACGTTCAACGTACCTACGATCACCGCGATAAAGCCCAGGATCAAGGCCAGGTAATTATCCTGCCTGACGGAGCCGATAGCGATGATGGAGCCGATAATGATGACCCCGTGAATGGCATTGGCCCCGCTCATCAGCGGGGTATGCAAAACGGATGGAACCCTTGAGATCACTTCGATTCCCAAAAAGATGGATAAGATCACTACATAGAACATTTGCAGGTTGACCTGAATAAAATGGAGGATTGTTTCCATGACTATACAATTTGTTTATGAACATTCATTGACGATTTTGCCAAATCCTTGACCCGGTCGTGGACAATCGCGCCGCCATGGGTGATACAGGCGCCGCTGATGATCTCGTCCGTAAAGTTGATCTCCGGCATACCCGGCTTGTCAACCAGGAGCTTAAGGAAATTGAACACGTTCCTCCCGTAGAGCTTGCTCGCGTCCGATGGCAGGGAAGATGGGAGATTCGAGTCACCGATAACCCTCACCTGCCCGCAGAGGACGGAGGTCTGGTCCTTCGTCACTTCCGTATTGCCTCCGGTAGCGGCTGCCAGGTCGATGATCACCGATCCCGGCTTCATTGCCTTTATCATCTCTACGGTGACGAGTACCGGCGCCTTCTTACCGAAGATCTGGGCCGTGGTAATGACAATGTCCGCTTTCCTGATGGTTTCGGCAATCCGCAGCTTTTGTTTTTGCTGAAATTCCGCGGTCTGATCTACGGCATAACCGCCTGCCTTCGAGGCATCGGCTGCCCCTTCAACTTCCACGAACTTTGCTCCAAGGCTCAGGACCTCCCCTTTAGACGCGGCCCGGGTGTCAAACACTTCCACCACCGCCCCAAGGCGCCGGGCAGTGGCTACAGCCTGCAGGCCGGCTACCCCCGCTCCCAGCACGAGCGCTTTGGCCGGGGCGAGACTGCCGGCCGCGGTCATCATCATCGGGAAATAACGCGGGTATAATGAGGCGGCTAAAATCACCGCTTTGTACCCCGCAATACTGGCCTGCGAACTCAAAACATCCATGCTCTGAGCCCTCGTGGTGCGTGGCAGCATGTCCAGGCTAAAGACCGTGAGCCCTTGCTTCGCCCAGTCTTCCATCAACGCAGGGTTGTACAAGGGCTGGAAGACGCCAATGACCACTTTGTCCTTCATGGTGGCGGGCAGGTCTCCCGCATGTATGCTGAGCAGGACGTCCGCCCCGTTCAGGATCTCGGTCCTTTGCTTAATGACCGCTCCGCTCCGTGTATATTCCTCATCTGTGCAAAAAGCTTTCAGGCCCGCGGCCGGCTCTACCCAGACAGCGATTCCGGCTTTGGTCAACCCGGTTAATTCCCCGGCCAGCATGGAGACCCTTGATTCAAAAGCAGGCTCCTTCAATATGCCAATGGTCATATAGTATAGATTAAGCGTTTTTCATGAAAAAGGCCGCGCCTCCAAAAAGAAAAGCAGCGGCCTTGTATACTCATCCTGGTTTTTCGTTAGAATGCAATGGAAGCTTCCAGGTTATAACCGTAGAACTTGCCGCCGTTGAGGATGTTGTTCGCGGGGTAGCCCATGTAAACCTGGTTGACATATTCGAACTTCGCCATAATGTTGCGGGTCAGGAACCAGCCTATGGAGCCGGCTTCACGTTGAATGGTGATGTTGCTGGTATAGCCTTGCAGCGCAGCTGTCACCGTATTGTAACGGGCCCCGATCCAGAAATTCTCCGTTTTCGCCGGGAACCTGTAGATCAGGTCGGCAGCATATTGGGTCGCCTGGCGCTGGCTGACCTCCGTAATGGTGCGGCCTTTGGCATTTTCATAGGTTCCGAAGAATTCCAGACCCTTGTATTTCAGCAGCGTGTTGACCATGTAAGTATTGACTTCTTCAGAGAACCCGGGGTTCAACCTGCCTGAAAATGGATTGTAGTCATTCGCATCGCTGAGGGTCGTTCCTGCTGCAATAGCTGCATTCGACATGACATAGAAATAGTGCGATCCGGTACGGTCGCCACCGAAGAGCGTATTGCTGTTGGCGCTCTTATCCGTGTAGAATGATCCGGTGAGCCGGAAACGAAAGTCTTTCGTCAGCTGTTTGTCGAAGCCCAGCTTGCCATGGAACGCAGCATCATATTTGTTAGGCTGGCCGGTAGCCGAGTCTACTTTGGTGGGTGAAAGCGCCGTAGGATCGAGTTCCCCGTTCGTTATCCCGCCCATGACGAAAATCCCGGACTTGTTATGATAGTAGATCTCGCCGCCGATCTCTGTGGCGAATTCGTCCATGATATAGTTTTCAATAAAGGGGTTATAGATCGTATTTCCCCCGTCTGAGCGGCGGTAGTGCTGGTCGCCGTAGTCTACGTCATACTGACCGACCTTGATCGTTACACTTTTCATGATGTTGTCGATGACGTCGCTGTGCAGGAAGGTCAGCTTATCGAACTGGATGTAGCCGCCTTTTACCCAGGCATCTTCATGGTGCCTCGAGGCCAGGTAGGATGTTATCTGCATCCGTATTCCATCTGCCAATTGGACATCGACGTTGAGGTTGGCCATGGGCAGGACGAATCCCGGGGTCAGTGATTCAACGCTGGTGATGTTACCCTTGTAGCTGGGTGAAGTCTCCGGCGTGGCCGTATTCTTGTTACTCAGGTTCTGAAAAGTCAGCTCGAAATTACCCCCGACTCTCACGTGCATCCTGGAAAAAGAGGTCGTATCATTCTTGGAGGTCTCGAAGACATTGATCCCGGTCTTGTCGTTGTACCGGAAGTATTGCATTTCTCCCTGCTGAGCCATCGTGGAATAACCAAATAGCAGAAGAGAAATCGTCAGCAGTTGCTGGATTGCGTTTCGTGAACGCGTCAAGTGAATAGTCTGTTTCATTGTCAATTTTTTAAAGTTGTTGTAATCAATTGGTTGATAAAATTTGTGTTGAAATGTATTGTGATCTCAGGGCCGGCACGCATGGTCCCGAAAAGGGCCGAAGGCGGTTTAACCCCATAATCGCTCATCTTTATGCGCTGCGAACCCTCGAACGACAGGTTTCCCTGCCTGATCTCGAAGGTCTTTACCAGCATCAGTATCGGTCTGCACACTCCCGCCAGCGACAGCTCACCCTTCACCGGGATGGCCGTCTGACAATCCCTGACTTGCACCAACCGCGCCGGCGTACTCACCGTAAACAGGATATCCGGGTAGGTTGCCCCTTTCAATGCCTCATACGTCTTATTTTCCATCACGCGGCCCATATCGCTTTTTATCGACAGCACTTTCATTTTGATCCGGATCGAACGAAGGTCAACGCTGCCATCTTCATTCACCACCGCTACCATGTCACCTGTCACGTCCCCGACCTTCTCATGCCAGTCCCGGAAAGTCGATGTACCGTCGATCGTCACTTCGTACCGGCTTGACAGGATATAGGTATCCTTTACCGGCGGATCGGCGCTGACCAGCAAAATGGCCGGGACCAGGTAAAGGAGACAATTCTTCATGACAGGGATATTTACTTGTTTAAGGATTCAGTTTTTCAAACTCCAGCCCCGCTACCACTCCCTGCAGCAGTCCGAATACCCACCACGTAGCCACCATCGCCAGCGAAACACTCATTGCACTATAGATCAGCCACATCACCGGGAAGATCGCGATCAGCGCATAGACAAAACCGAACTCGATGCCCTTGGTGAGGAAGCCACCGGTAAGAACGCTTTTAAAACGGTCCCAGAACCAGGACAGCGCCAGCGCAATGACGAAGGGGTGTGCATAATAGATCATATACCTGCCCGCCTGCGTATCAAATGCCGGATCATAATACTGCGCTGCCACACCGGGGAAAAACCAAATCGTCGCATACAAACCGCCGATACTAAGGATCAGCAATACCACGCCGGCCAGCAGACCCGAAAGGATGATCTTCTTCATATATTACTTTTTAAGGATCAGTGAATAATTAATCGTCAATAAATCGCCCGTTCTCAACGCACCCAGCATAAACGAAGGCGGTTTGATCTGATAGTCCGTCATTTTCAACTCCTGCGACCCGCTGCACGATATGCTGCCATCCGCATTCACCTGACAAGCCGTGATCAACAGCACCTGCCGGGGTGCTCCGGCAATGGTCATCGTACCCGTACTCTTTACCTGGAATTGGTTCTTCTGCCCCGGCACGATCACTGCCGAAGAAGACGTAAACGTAATGATCCCGAACTTGTCTGCCTTCAAGGCGTTGTAAGCCCTGGAATCCATCAGCGACTCTCCGCTTTTTAGATTATGCACCGGGATCACCAGGTCCAGCGAGGCAAGCGACTGTGGCAGAACGCCGGCGCCGGGCGCAAACGTGAACTTCGCCGAACACGTAATATCCTTTGCCTCCATATCCCAATTGTGCAAATTGGAAGTACCCAATACTTTAATGTCAGGGTCGTACGCCCGGTAGGCATCCTGAGCCCGGAGCGATCCGGATAACCCAAGGAGAAAAATGAAGGCCACGCTACTTACACCTTTTGTATAGGTCAGGGCCAGCTTTGCAAATTGATTATTCTTTTTCATTTCGCTGTTTATTATATCGATGATTGATGGCCCAAAACTATCGCCGGCGGCAGACCGATTCCATGACATACATTATCTCCCCGAATGATTTACCTCATGCGCATCGCTGATTCTGTATGCTCCCTGATTTGCCTGACGAAGGTCACGGGAGGGTTTGATTACTATCATATACCCCGGCCGGCTTGCCCGATACCAGTAATCAGCATTCATGAAGAGTCCGGTCCCATGACCACAGTCAGCAGCGGCCCTGAGAAGCATCACCCCATGGGTTAAGTCGTCAGGCTATCTTCGCCTGATGAATCGTGCAACCATCGATATCACCGGGCTGCCGGATTTGTTAAGCCATGCCGCCGGGACCGGCGCATGGAGAAGCCGGCGACCGGTTTATAAGAATCTGCTTCCACCGTGTAATCATGCCTGCCCGGCCGGCCAGAATATCCAGGCTTGGTTGTCGCTTGCCCGGGAAGGAAGGCATGAGGAAGCCTGGCAGGTGATCCTGCAGGACAATCCCCTTCCTGCTGTTCTCGGCCGCATCTGTTACCATCCGTGTGAAGACGGGTGCAATCGTGCTATAACCGATAGCGCAGTGAATATTCATGCCCTGGAGCGGTGGCTTGGGGATCAGGCGCTGGAGCATGGATGGACCCCGCCGGCCGCTGAAAAGTCCACAGGCAAACGCGTACTGATCGTTGGTGCAGGCCCGGGCGGACTTTCCGCGGCATATCATCTGCGGCGCATGGGCCATTGCGTCGAGATCCGCGAGGCAGGCCCCGTGGCCGGCGGCATGATGCATTTCGGGATCCCGGCCTACCGGCTGCCCAGGAACATACTGGAAAAAGAAATTGAGCGTATCACCGACATGGGCGTTAAGATCGTGCTGAATCATAAAGTGCAGGATATTTTCGCGGAAAAAGCGGCCGGCTCATTCGACGCCGTTTTTATCGCCATCGGTGCACACCTGGCCAAAAAGGTGGATATCCCCGGCCGCGAAGCCGGGAGGATGATGGATGCGCTGACCCTGCTCCAACAGGTGGAAAAAGGAACAGTGCCACAGCTGGGCCGCAGGGTGGCCATCTATGGCGGGGGCAATACGGCGATGGACGCGGCCCGCACCGTGCAACGGTTGACCGGACATGAAGCGATGATCATTTACCGGCGCGATCGTGAGCATATGGCCGCGCACGATTTCGAAGCAAAGGAGGCCCTGGACGAAGGGATAAAGATCAACTGGCTGCGTACCATCAAAGCAATGGGTCCCGAGGGTCTCCGGGTGGAGGAGATGCGGCTGGAAGATGGCAGGCCGGTTCCGACCGGCCGGTTCGAAACGCTGGAGGCCGATACGCTGATCCTGGCGATAGGCCAGGATACCGATACCAATTTCTTGAGGAATGTCCCGGGGCTTGTCTTCCGGGAGGACGGCACCATCGAAGTGGGACCGGATATGATGACGGGCTGCGCAGGTATTTTCTGCGGCGGAGACATGGTACCCACCGAGCGGACCGCCGCGATTGCGATCGGACATGGAAAAAAGGCCGCACGTCATATCGACGGCTGGCTGAAGGGAGAGCCATACCACAAAGCCCCTGCCCCGGCCCTTGCGGGTCCGGAAGGGCTGCATCTATGGATGCGGACCGACGCGCCGCAACAGGAGCAGGCTGAGCTGCCGGTGGCCCGGCGGGTCCAGGCGTTCGATGAGGTAAAAGCGGGACTGACCGGAACGGAAGCCTTGTTCGAAGCGCGGCGATGCCTGTCATGCGGGAATTGTTACGAATGTGACGGCTGTTTCGGCGCCTGTCCGGAACAGGCCATCGTGCGCTTGGGAAAGGACAAGGGCTATCGCATCGAATATAACAAGTGCACCGGCTGCGGGGTGTGTGCGGAACAATGCCCATGCCAGGCGATAGCGATGGTAGCTGAACCCGGAAAAGAAACAAACGATGCGTAAACGATTCAAATACCAAGATGATGAACAACGAGCAACAGACCCGGGTGGCGACGATCGACGGCAATGAAGCCGTTGCGGCTGTTGCCTACCGGCTCAACGAAGTCTGCGCTATCTACCCGATCACTCCCGCTTCACCCATGGCAGAGCATGTGGATGAATGGTCGGCGGCCGGCATAAAGAATATCTGGGGAAGGGTCCCGGATATCATTGAAATGCAGAGTGAAGGCGGGGCCGCGGGCGCAGTGCACGGCTCACTGCAAACGGGAGCGCTGACAACGACATTCACGGCTTCGCAGGGTCTTATGCTGATGCTCCCCAATATGTATAAGATCGCGGGGGAGCTGACCTCGACCGTTTTCCATGTAGCCGCCCGGTCGCTGGCGGCCCAGGGATTGTCTATATTCGGCGACCAGAGCGATGTCATGGCAGCAAGGACCACGGGCTTTGCAATCGTTGGTTCGGCCTCGGTCCAGGAGGCGCAGGATATGGCCCTCATCTGTCAGGCAGCCACGCTGAGATCGCGAATTCCGTTTCTTCATTTCTTTGACGGGTTCCGTACTTCCCATGAGATCAACAAGATCAGCCTGCTGTCGGACAGCGAACTCATGGCGATGATCGATGATGACCTGGTGCATGCGCACCGCAGCAGAAGCCTGAACCCCGACCATCCGTTTATCCGCGGGACGGCGCAAAATCCGGACGTATACTTTCAGGGGCGCGAAACGGTAAATCCCTATTACGCGGCCACGCCCGCGATCGTCGCGGGGCTGATGGAAGAATTTGGTAACCTTACCGGCCGCCGGTACCGGATTTTCGAATATTCCGGCGCTCCGGATGCGGATAGAATGATCGTGATCATGGGCAGCGGCGCGGAAACCGCTCGGGATACGGCTTTGAAATTAAATGCGGGAGGCGAAAAGACCGGGGTATTGCAGGTACGCCTGTATCGCCCTTTCTCCGCCCGGTGGCTACGTGACGCTATTCCGCCAACAGTGAAGTCCATCGCCGTGCTCGACCGGACCAAGGAACCGGGCTCGGGAGGCGAGCCCTTATACCAGGATATCGTTGCAGGGCTTTTCGATGCCTATAGCCGGGGGGAGGCAACTTCTCTTCCGCTGATCATCGGCGGCCGCTATGGGCTGTCGTCAAAAGAGTTCACCCCCGCCATGGCGAAGGCCGTCTTCGACGAGCTGAAAAAAGACAAACCACGACATGGGTTTACGATCGGCATCCACGACGATGTCTCGCATACCAGCCTTGATTACGATCCCGCTTTCGATATCGAGCCGGCGGGACAGGTCAATGCGGTCTTTTTCGGATTGGGTTCCGACGGCACCGTTGGGGCTTGCAAGAACAGCATAAAGATCATCGGCGAAGAGACCGATCTGCATGCCCAAGGCTATTTTGTCTATGATTCCAAAAAGTCGGGCGCCAGGACCGTCAGTCATCTGCGTTTTGGGAAGGATCCGATCCATGCGCCCTACCTCATCCGCCAGGCCGATTTCGTGGCCTGTCACCAATATGGCTTTATCACGAGGATCGATATGCTGCGTTATGCGCGACCCGGAGGCGTCTTCCTGCTCAACAGTCCATACGGACCCGCAGAGGTTTGGGACAAGTTGCCCGGATCCTTGCAGCAGCAGCTCGTTGAAAAAAAACTCCGGTTCTTTGTCATCGATGCTTCCGGAGTGGCCAGAGAGGGCGGATTGGGCGGCAGGATCAACACGATCATGCAGACCTGCTTTTTTGCGCTCTCGGGCGTTTTGCCGCGGGCCGAGGCGATCGACCGGATCAAGGCCGCGATCCGGAAATCCTATCTTTCAAAAGGGGAAGCAGTGGTCGCGCTGAATTTTGCCGCTGTTGACGCAAGTCTCCGCAACCTCGCCGAAGTTTCCGTTCCGGCCGAGGCGACCAGTACAATCATCCCGCCGCCGACGGTCTCGCCGGACGCCCCCGATTTCGTACAAAACGTGACGGCTGTTATGATCAGGGGCGATGGCGACGAATTGCCGGTCAGCGCGCTGCCGGCGGATGGAACTTATCCGGCGGGGACGAGCCGGTGGGAAAAACGCAACATTTCCGATGAGGTCGCCATATGGGACCCGGGCGCCTGCATCCAGTGCGGCCATTGCAGTTTTGTATGCCCGCACAGCGTCATCCGGTCGAAATTCTATCATTCGACAATGCTGGAGACGGCGCCGGAAGGTTTCAAATCGGCACCCGTCAATGGCCGGGGTTTCCCGGAGACGCGGTATACGTTGCAGGTGTACATCGAAGATTGTACGGGCTGTAACCTGTGCGTGGAAGTATGCCCGGTAGGCGGGCCGGCCAATGGGACAAAAGCGATCAACCTGCAACCCAAGGGAGATCTGGAAAAAGAAAGGGAAAATATCCGGTTTTTCGAAAGCCTGCCGGTGAACGAACGGGCGAACGTTGACTTTTCCGCGGTGCGGGGAGTGCAATTCCTGGAGCCGCTGTTCGAATTTTCAGGCGCCTGTGCCGGCTGCGGCGAAACACCCTACATTAAGGTGCTGACCCAGCTGTTCGGCGACCGGTTGTTGGTCGCGAATGCCACCGGCTGCTCTTCCATCTACGGTGGGAACCTGCCGACTACGCCCTGGGCTATCAATGCACAGAAGCGCGGGCCTGCCTGGTCCAATTCGCTTTTTGAAGACAATGCCGAATTCGGCCTCGGGATGCGGATCGCCGCGGATATGCAGGAAGGCGCGGCCCGTCAGCTTTTGCAGGAATTAATACCTGAACTAAGCGCGAAACCAGGACCGGTACACGGGGAAGAATTGGTTCGGGGGTTGCTGAATTCGCCGCAAGGGCTGGAATCGGAGATTGCCGCGCAGCGAATGCGGCTCGCACAACTCAAGGGCCGGTTGCAGGAAATGGATCATCCCCGGGCAGCCGAGCTCCTTTCAGTAGCAGATTACCTGGTCCGGCGTAGCGTCTGGCTCGTGGGCGGGGACGGCTGGGCCTATGATATCGGCGCCGGCGGTTTGGACCACGTCTTGTCGACCGGCCGGAATGTCAATGTCCTGGTGCTGGATACGGAGGTGTATTCCAATACGGGCGGGCAGATGTCAAAGGCCACTCCCACGGCGGCAGCCGCCAAATTCGCAGCCGCGGGAAAAAAGGTCGGCAAAAAAGATCTCGCCCTGCAGGCCATTTCATATGGTAATGTCTATGTCGCACAGGTGGCCATGGGCGCCAACCCGCAGCAGACCCTGCTGGCCATGAGGGAAGCGGAAGCTTATCCTGGACCCTCGCTGGTGCTGGCTTACAGCCATTGCATCGAACACGGCATCGATATGCAGAAAGGGCTGCAGCAGCAGAAGTTGGCCGTTGCCTGCGGTTACTGGCCGCTGATCCGGTATAATCCCGCGTTGCGGCAGGCAGGGCAGTCCCCGTTTGTATTGGATTCGCTTCGGCCGACGATAAGCTTCAAAGACTATGCCTACAATGAATCGCGATATACGAGCCTGGTGCGCGCGCATCCCGAAGAAGCGGCGCGACTGGCCGCCATTGCCCAGGAACTGATCGACCTGCGGTGGAAGACCTATGAGAATATGTCCAGGCAAGGGGCGGCAGCCTTTACCCCGGTGGCATAGCTGACCTTCAGGAGTTGACAGGAAGTGTAACGGTGAAGATTGTGCCCCCCGGCCGGCTTTCGCTATCTACAACTCCTTTCTGAGCAACAGGCCCCGGATTTTGACCGGTGACCGTCTGCTGACCGGCCACCAGTCCCATAAGGCTGTCGATCCGTCTTTCCTGAAGGCCGTTGTCGGATGTCATATTACGGAGGACCAGGAAATGACCGGTCAGCGCTTGTACATCTTCTTTTGCGATATCGTATCGATACAGGCTCGATCGGGTACGCTCTCCTTCCTCCAATACCCTGATCGTGTGGTTCACC
This sequence comes from Puia sp., assembly GCA_035508835.1. Taxonomy (GTDB): domain Bacteria; phylum Bacteroidota; class Bacteroidia; order Chitinophagales; family Chitinophagaceae; genus Puia. Next base: position 6,615 of record DATJMG010000125.1, on the reverse strand, counting down.
CAGGCGGAGGAGTCATTAAAGAGCTTGTTATACCGAACGATTATGGCCAGAAGACCAAGGATTCCGCAGAATATAAGCGTCAAAAGCAGGATATATGTCGGCTTTTTAATAAGCATAGCCAAAACATCTCCATTGGAGGATTGCTGCACCGGAGTAGGTTGCGGCGACAGTAAAGATAACGCTATAACGATCATTTTGTCAATTTGGCCGCCTAATTAATGGTAAAAAATGGTAATGATGCAGTCAGAGAAAGACACCGCCTCCGGCGTGCGAAGCAGGGTTTATTGTATTTGAGTGCGATTGATGATAATCAACGGGTTTCCTGACGCCAGTCATGCCCTTTCATTGGGATCCGGGATAGCTTTCATAACATGTCAACAGAATCGTCTTCTTCTTTTTCCAGCAGATTGAACAGCGGTCTCCTGAGCGTAATTCTTGTGCTGCTGATGCTCTACCTCGGGCGGCCCATTCTTGTGCCTCTCGCATTTGCATGCCTGTTCGCGTTGGCACTGATCTCGCCCTGTCATTTTATGGAAAGACATAAGATCCCCAGGGGCGTGTCTTCGTTGCTGTCTGTAATGACACTGGTTTTTGCCGGTCTCGTCCTGTTCTATTTTGTCTCCTCGCAACTGGCCTGGTTAAAAGGTGATCTGTCAGTGCTGGCGGGGCAGTTGTCTGCCGCCATAGGTCACATCGAAACATGGTTGCAGGAAAAAACAGGGGGCAACGTTCCGGGTTTGTCGGAGTGGGTACATTCCTATACATCCGGGGCCCTTCCGGATTCCGGTTCCTTTCTGCACGGGACCTTCAACTTTATATCCGGCACCGTCGTATATCTTATACTGATACCTGTCTATACCTTCCTCCTGCTCTATTACCGGGCGCTGGCCGTACGTTTCATCGTCAGGAAATTCGGGAGAGACCATACAGATAAATCGTTTGTACTGCTCGAAAAGGCAACGCGCGTCATAAAGGGGTATGTCGGAGGGCTTCTCATAGAAATGATCATTGTTGCCTCGCTGAACTGCATCGGGTTCCTTATCATCGGCATGAAATATGCTTTGCTCTCCGGCATCATCGTCGCCCTTTTAAATCTCATTCCTTATCTCGGCATCTTTATCGCCTGCGGGTTGAGCCTGCTGATCACGCTTAATACCGGCTCGCCGGATCTGGCGCTGAAAGTTGTCATCATCCTTGTGGCTATCCATCTGACGGACGCTTATTTTATTTTCCCTAAAGTGGTCGGGACCAAGGTAAAGATCAATGCGTTGGCCACCATATTGGGAGTAATCACCGGAAGCGTTCTATGGGGCATCCCGGGGATGTTTCTTTCGCTTCCCGCCATCGGGATGCTCAAAGTCATCTTTGATGAGGTAGAAGTCCTGCGGCCTTGGGGAATATTGCTGGGCGATGGGCGACGACATTGATCGAGAGTCTGACTCGCATTCCCGTTTCAATATGCCGTAAAAGATGGTTATTCATAGAAAAGACACCGCCTCCGCCAACTCTTCGAAATACATCACTCCCGCTGATCGTAATAGCCGGCAGGCCGCCTGCGTTTTCTCGCCGCCCAGCAGAACGGGAAATACTTTTGTCCGGAAAGATTGCCTGCAAAAGATCCCGGCGATCTGGTCCACATCGGTCATAAACTGCGGCGTTACCAGCACGAAAATGGCGTCGGCGCCAAATGTATCGGCGGTTATCAGTGCTTTCAGATACCGCTCATGGGTGGCGTCGCCGATAATATCGATGGGATTGTTTTTCGACCAATGCTTCGGCAGTACCTCACTGAGACTGTCGATCTGTGCCTGGCTGAGCGGATATAGTTTTTCACCGATCATATCGCTGATCACGGTTCCTGCCCCGCCGGCATTGGTAATGACGAGCACCTTTTCAAAATGATGCGGATATAAAAGTCCGTTGATATCGCGTAGCATCCCGGCGCCTGCGCTCTTCAGCAGGCCGGTGAACATTTCGTAATTACCGGCCAGGTTACCCGTATGCGAAAAGGCCGCCTTCCGGGCTGCTTCCGTCCGCCCCGCCTTGAATATCCTGATGGGAACCTTACCGCCGCGGATCGCGTGAAGCAGATTCTTTCCATTCGACACGCCCTCTATATAGAGATTGATCGGGTGTGTGCCTTCATAGGAATTTATCAGATCGGCAAAATCCACGTCCGCCATATTGCCGGTTGAAATGATATTCTCGAAGCCGATATTCTTGTAGACGGCCTTGTCCATCAATTCCGCCACGATGGCGCCCGACTGGGAAAACAAATTGACGTCGCCCGCCTTTGGCATCTCCGGCCCAAAAGTCAGGTTCCTTCCATTGGTATAAATACCCAGGCAATTGGGCCCGACGATATTGATCTTATATTTTTCAGCGAGCGCTTCCAGGAAATGCTCGTCACGTCCCGCCTCCCGGAAGCCGGCCGTAATAATAATGACATTTTTAACGTTTTTTGCCGCCAACCGCTCGATGCTGTCCTGTAAAGCGGGCGGAGGTATACACAACACGGCCGTGTCAATCTCCGGCAAGTCTTCAATACGGGAGAATATGGATTTGTCGAATAGTTTGTCCAGATGCGGATTGACATAATAGCAATCCGGGTCGGAGGCACTGTTTTGCGCGAGCGCATACCCGACCTTCTCGGGGTGGCTGCTTACCCCGATGATGGCGGTGCGTCGCGGGTGGAATATGCCGGGGATCCGCTTCAACGGCCTGGAATGCGGCGCGGACGGCCCGGCAAGCGCCCTGGCATCCACCACTACTGCTCCTTCGTCGGTCAGGATCACCGGGTTACAATCGAGCTCCCTGACGTCTAACCGCTGCAACTTCCGGATGAGGTCTACAATCGGCGCGGGATCATATTTTTTGCCCCGGAATCCCGTAGTGAAGATCTGTCCAACCCTGGTTTGCCCGATGGCATTCCTTATCTCCTGCTCCTCTGCTTCACTATCGATGTAGCAGATGTCCCTGAACAGTTCCACTGCGGTACCGCCGCTTCCGAACAGGATCACTTTTTCAAATACCGGGTCATCCACCACTCCCAAAAAGAGTTCGATCCCGTTATACTGCCGGGTGACGATCCATTCGTCCTGCGCATCCGGTACAAAGCCGTGCGCATGCAGGCGGTCCAGGATGCTATTCCGGGCTTGTCTCAACTCTTCGTGGTTGTTAATGTGTAAAACCACTCCCCCCACCTCGGTCTTATGTACGATCCGCGGAGACATGATCTTCAGGACCACCGGCCAGGCTGTCGCCGTGAGCTCTCCTTCAAGCGGGAAGCAGCGGTACTCCGGGGTGGGGATGCCGGCTGCTGCGAGCCATTGATAAACTTCCTTTTCTAACATGATGCAGGTTGCATAACGATTTACAAATAGAAGCCTATTGCAAGTTTCTAAAGCTGATATGGTTCATGACAATCGATGACTTAGGTCAGGTATGATTGACCGCCCGGCTCACTAATTCCAGAAAATGCGCTATCTTTTCAACGTTCAATCTCCTTGATATGTGGTACTCCTTCCTGAACGTTTTCTTCTTTGTTTTTCACACTCTTTTTACCCTTTTCAATTGCACTCCTTGTTTTTCTCATCAGCCTCGCCATGAGTCTCTGGCTGAATATCAGGGATTGGCATATTCACGCCGACCGCTTCCGGTAATTGAGGATCGCCCAGGTATTGAAGAACACGGCGAAGCCGAGGACCGCAAATATATGAGGCCGGATATCGGCGAGGCCGCTGCCCTTGAGGATGACCATGCGCATCACCTCTATAAAATAGGACACCGGGTTGAAGCGGGTCATCCATTGCGCCCAGGCGGGCATGCTTTCGATGGGGGTATAGAGCCCGCTCATAAGATTGAAGATCATGTTCACGAAGAAAGAGACCAGCATCGACTGCTGCTGGGTACCGGCATAGGTGGAGAGCAGCAGGCCCAGGCCCAGCACCGAGAGCAGGTAAATGCCCGCGAAGAGATAGATGGTGAAATAGTGACCGACGGGAACGATGCCATACACGACCCTGGCGATGATGAGGCCGATCGTGAGCACCAGCAGGGCGAGCAGCCAGAAGGGAATGAGTTTGCCGCAAATGAACCAAAACTTCCTGACCGGGCTCACGTTGATCTGCTCGATCGTTCCCATTTCCTTTTCCCGGATGATATTATTGCTGGCGAAGGAGGAGCCGATCATGGTGACCAGCATGACGAGGATGCCGGGGACCATAAAATAGTGGTAGTTCATGTGGGGATTGTACCAGTCGGAGTAGCGGACCTCGATGGTAGGCTGGGGGTCCATGCGGGGGAGCTGGATCCATTTATCCCGGATCTCCTGGTTGTAATCCTGCAGGATGCTTTGAATATAGGCGCCGCCGAGGCCAGCCTTCACGCCGTTGATGGCGTTGACGCCGATGAAGACAGTGGTGGCATCCAGTTTGACCAGGTCCCGTTCGAAGTGGGCGGGGATGACGAGAACGAGGTCCGCCTTGTCCTGTTCGATCGACCTGACCGCCGTAGGATACGAAGGGCTGTAATCCGTCAGCCGGAAATAGCCGGAGGAAACGATCTTGGTCACGAGGTTACGGGCGTACGTCGAATGGTCGTGGTCGACGATCCCCAGGTTGATGTTCTTTATCTCATAATCGGCCGCCAGCGGGAGGATCAGCAACTGGATGATGGGCATGACGACCAGGATGCGGAAGATCGCCAGATCCCTGCGGATCTGCGCGAATTCTTTTTGTAACAGGAATTTAAGGGTTCTCATGCCAGCCTGATTTTGAAGTTACGAATGCTGATGGCGAGTAAGGCGATGGTCATGCCGGCCAGGATCAGGGTTTCTTTCCAGACCGAGGAGAAGGACAACCCTTTGATCATGACCTGTTTGACGATGATATAGTACCATTTTGCCGGAACGACGTTGGAAATGACCTGCAGGGGTACGGGCATGTTCTCCACCGGAAAGAGGAAGCCGCTGAACATGAGCGTGGGCAGCATTAAACTCATCATAGATGTCAGCATGGCGGTCTGCTGGGTGCGGGCAAAATTGGAGATGACCAGACCAATGGACAGGGAGGTGCCGGTGAAAAGCGCGCTTTCCGCAAGCAGCAGCCCAAGGTTCCCGGCGATCGGTACGTCGAGGGCATAGACGCTTAGCAGGAGGATGCTGATGATATTGATAAAGGAGACCAGCAGGTAAGGAATGGCTTTGGCGATCACGATCAGAAAGGGTTGCAGGGGCGATACCAGCAGGACCTCCATGGTACCCATCTCTTTTTCGCGGACGATGGAGATGGAAGTCATCATGGCGCAGACGAGCATCAGAACGAGGGCCATCACGCCGGGGACAAAGTTATAGGCGCCTTTCAGCTCGGGGTTATACAGCATGCGGACCTGGGTGTTGATCTGCAGGGGGAGCGGCTGATCCTGGTTGATGCGCTGCTGGAAGTCATTGATGATGGCCTCCGCGTAGTTGGTCAGGGTGTTGGCGGTATTGGGATCTGACGCATCGGCGATGAGCTGGACGATGGCATGATTGGTATGGAGGAGGTCGTTATGGAAACCGCGGGCGATGAAGACGACCATGCGCGTTTGACCCTGACGGAAGACGCGGTCGATATCTTCGGGGGAATGCAACAGTTGAACGGCGTCGAAATAGCGGCTGGCCCCGATCTCCTGGATCAGGGCAATGGAGGAGGGGTCGCGCGATTCGTCGAGAATGGCGATCCGGGAATTCTTCACTTCGTTCGTAAGGGCGAAGCCATAAAGGACGATCTGCATGATCGGCATCCCGATGAGGATGACGAGGGTCCGCCGGTCGCGCCAGATGTGGGAGATCTCTTTTCGGGCGAATATGATGAATTGTTTCATGGCGGCTGGTTTTAGTCCCCCACCCTTTTTGCTTTCCGGGCGAGGTAGAGGAAGACCTCATCCATGGATGCGGCTGAATGCTGCTGCATGAGTTGCTTGGGGCTATCGAGGGCTTCGATCCGGCCGTCGACCATAATGGTAACCCGATGGCAATACTCGGCCTCGTCCATATAATGCGTGGTGACAAAGACGGTAATGCCTTTATCGGAGGCGGCATAGATCATGCTCCAAAATTCTCGCCGGGTAATGGGATCGACGCCGCCGGTAGGTTCGTCGAGGAAAACGATGGCCGGGTCATGGACGATGGCGATGGAAAAGGCCAGCTTTTGCTTCCATCCGAGCGGCAGGGAGCGGACAAGGAAATCCCGGTCCTTCTCCAGTTGGAGCTGTTGAAGGAGGGCCGTTGCCTTGTCATGGATCGCGCGATCGTCGAGCCCGTAGATGCCGGCGTAGAAGCGGATATTTTCCCAGACGGTGAGGTCCTCATAAAGGGAGAACTTCTGACTCATATACCCGATGTTTCGCTTGATCTTTTCCGTTTCCCGATAGACGTCGAAGCCGGCGACGGTGGCGGTCCCGGATGTCGGAAGCGAAAGCCCGCAGAGCATTCGCATCGCGGTCGTTTTACCCGCCCCGTTGGCGCCGAGGAAGCCGAAGATCTCGCCTTTCCGGACGTCGAAAGAGATATTGTCGACGGCGGTGAATTGCCCGAAACGTTTGGTGAGGTTAGAAGCGGTTATGACGGGAGAA
>DATJMG010000124.1:0-3544 GCA_035508835.1 Puia sp. | reverse complement strand
CCAGATCCCTGATCATCACCATCTCCCCCGCCTCCTCCATCGCTTTATACCAGGCCAGCTGCGCCTGCGTCTGCGCCCAGGCCTGCCACGGCGAATGCCACCCCGGCAACGGATTATCCGGGGCCACATACCGCGCAATCTGCGTCGCCACCACCAGCCCGATATTCCCCCGGCGCAACGCCGGCAACGAGACGGTTCCCTTCGCCCGGTCGGGCTTGTCGGTCATCCCGCGCTCCCGGGCGCGTATATCATCGACCGATAAACGAAGATCGCGGTTCCACTCCATCGCATTCATGCTGAGATCGAGGTGGGCATCGATAATGAACATAACGGCAGGCCTCCGATTTTTTGCAGGCCCAAATATAGGCTTCCTTCCTATATTTGCTTCGGTCAAATCCCGCTAACATGCAACGATATACCTGCCTCCTGATTGCTTTCCTCCTCCCCGCTCTCCCGGTACTTTGCCAGCCGACACTCCGCGATCTCCAAACCGAAGATCTGACCAACCCCCTCTGCATTGACAGCAAAGCCCCCCGCTTCAGCTGGCAGATTGTATCGACAGACCGCAACGAGCTGCAGACCGCCTACGAGATCCGGGTCAGCAGCCGCGCCGATGGCAAAGACCCCGTCTGGACACCGGGCAAAACGAACTCCGCAGCCTCCATCCAGGTCGAATACAGCGGCCCGCAACTGCAATCAGGCAAGCGATATTACTGGGAGGTCCGCATCTGGGATAACAAAGGCCGCGTCTCCCCCTGGAGCGAACGCGCCTGGTGGCAAATGGGCCTCCTTCACCCGGAAGACTGGAAAGCAAAGTGGATCGAGGCCGGCAAGAGCACCGAAAACACAGGCAATCCCCTTCTTCGTGACCGCTTCACCGTCTCCCATGCCGTCGCTTCAGCCACCGTCTATATCACCGCCCATGGCCTCTATGAAGCCAGCCTTAACGGCCGGCGTATCGGCGACGCCTACCTGACACCCGGCTGGACCTCGTATAACAAGCGGCTTCAATATCAGGCCTACGACGTCTCTAACCTTCTTCATAAAGGCGCCAACGCCATCGGGGCTCTTCTGGGTAACGGCTGGTACCTTGGCCCCATCGGCTATGACAACCAGCGCGACGTCTACGGAAAAGACAATTCACTTCTCCTTCAGTTGATCATCCGGTATAAAGACGGACGCTCCGATACGGTCACCACCGGCCCCGGCTGGCGCTCTTCCACGGGTGAGGTCCGCTCATCGGAGATCTATAACGGCGAACGCATCGATCATCGCCTCGCAAAGACCGGATGGTCCCTTCCCGATTACGATGACGCCCAATGGACCTCCGTACAGACCGAAGACTTCCCGATGACCAACCTGATCGCCACGCGCAACGAACCGGTCCGCAAGCACGAGACATTCCCCGCCCTTCGCCTCATCACCACCCCCCGCGGTGAACAGGTCATCGATTTCGGCCAGAATCTTGTCGGCTGGGTCGTCGTCCGCCTGAAAGGCCACCCCGCCGACAGTCTCCGCCTTTCCCATGCTGAAGTCCTCGACAAAGAGGGCAATTTCTACACCGACAACCTGCGGAAAGCAAAAGCCGAGGATACTTACATCCTTGGCACCGGAAGCGGCACGACCGGGGAAGACGAAGTCTTCGAACCTCACTTTACTTTTCACGGATTTCGCTATGTCCGCGTCTCAGGTTGGAAAGGCCCCCTCGACATCAGCGATTTTACCGCCGTAGCCCTTTATTCAGATATGCCGAAGACCGGCAGTTTCACCTGCTCCGATCCCCTGATCAATCAACTTCAGCACAATATCCAATGGGGACAGCAGGGCAACTTCCTCGACGTACCCACCGACTGCCCGCAGCGCGATGAACGGCTGGGCTGGACCGGGGACGCCCAGGTTTTCTCCCGGACCGCCGCCTTTAACCGAGGCGTCGAAAATTTCTTTGCGAAATGGCTTCAGGATGTGGCCGCCGATCAACTTCCTTCAGGCGCCGTCCCCTTCGTTATTCCCAATGTCACCGGTAACGGTACCAGCGCCGGTTGGGCTGATGTCGCCACCATCATTCCCTGGAATATCTATCTGGCCTACGGCGACCAGCGGGTGCTCGAGAACCAATATCCCAGCATGAAAGCCTGGGTCGAATACATCCGCTCGCAGGCAAAAGACGATCTCTGGAACACCGGCTTCCATTTCGGGGACTGGCTTTTCTATCGGCCCTTCGATGATAACGACGGCCGTTCCGCCGTTACCGACAAATACCTGATCGCTCAGTGCTTTTACGCCCACTCGACCCAATTGCTCATTAACGCGGCAGACGTCCTGGGCAAAAAGGAGGATGTCATCGCCTATTCAGCTCTCCTGAAACGGATCAAAGCCGCCTTCCTGCACGAATATGTCACCCCAAGCGGCCGTCTCGTGTCCGGCACCCAGACTGCCTATGTTCTCGCGCTCGAATTTGACATGCTGCCGGAAGGTCTCCGCGACCAGGCGGTCCAACGGCTCGTCAGAAATATCCAGGATTATAATTATCACCTGACTACCGGATTCCTCGGAACCCCCTATCTCTGTCACGTCCTCAGCGATTTCGGCTACATCTCGGTTGCCTACCGCCTGCTTATGCAGGATACCTACCCTTCCTGGCTCTACCCGGTGAAAATGGGCGCCACCACCATCTGGGAAAGATGGGACGGCATCAAGCCGGACGGCACCTTCGAAACCCCCGGCATGAACTCCTTCAATCACTACGCTTACGGCGCCATCGGCGACTGGATGTACCGGGTCATCGCCGGCATCGACACCTATGCCGCTGATCCAGGCTACCACCACAGCCGGATCGACCCGCACCCCGGCGGCGGGCTGACCGAAGCAGCAGCCGATCTTCAAACCGGCTATGGCCTGCTGAGCAGCCACTGGCGAATGAACAACGATACCCTGTATATGGACCTTGTTATCCCCCCCAACACAACCTCAAGCGTCTTTATCCCCGGCCCCGACGGCGGATTGATCACCGAAAGCGGTCATCCCCTGGCTACCGTCAAAGAGATTACCGTCGAATCCGTCGGCCGTGGATACCTTGTCGCCCGGCTGGGCTCCGGCGAATATCATTTCCGGGTCTCCCGCTGACCCCTCCGCATCTCCATTTCCAAACAATTCGACCAAAATCGACGATCGGTCGAACCATTTTTCTTTAAGTATTGTTAAAGGAGAATGTACAGGATACCTGAATTCGAATATATGGCACCCGAAATCAACAGATTAATCAACGACAAACAGACTGGAAATGAAACAACTATTACTCATTGCGGGGATTGCCCTGCTGTGTCTTGGCGAAAGCGAAGACGACCACCTGAACGCACAATCCCTCACGGCTGACGCCAAAATCAACGCCATCCCCCAAAATCCCGCCGATATCCCCGAAAATCCCGCCGATATCCCCGAAGATCCCGCCCGAACCTTTCGAAAGCCCATCGACAGAAAACCCATCGACCGAAAACGCATCGCCCTGAAAACCGCCGACACCCTCCGCTGGATCTTCCGCATCTCT
>DATJMG010000123.1:0-8195 GCA_035508835.1 Puia sp. | reverse complement strand
GGAAGAAAGCCCGGACAATGGCTTGGTATTGATCGAGATCGTGGAGTTGGGGAACAAAGAGGACAAACCGTCGAAAGCTACCTTGGTGCCATAGGGGAGGTAGTCCCGTTGCTTTAGCGTGATCCGGCGGTCGATCCGCTTGGCTCGCCTCAGTTGACAGGATGCCAAAGCCAGCAGCAGCATGAAGGCGACAAAGACCGGGGATCGCTTGCTCATGCCCGGACAGATTTATAAAAGTCCTCGAAATATTGATGCAGCCGCATAAATAACGCATCCCCCAGCGGGAATTCCCCATACCAGACCCGCTCATAGATCATGGTCAGATCCCGGAAGGGGCCGCCCTGCGGCGTCGCCCTCAGCTGTTGCCAGTACTCCAGGTTGGTCGACTCCTGGTGATACCGGATCATCCCCCGGTCATTCAACAACCGCAGGGTCTTGAGATACAGATACCGTACGGCTTGCCGGTAGTCCCTGATCTGCATAAAATGCTGCAGCCGCCCTTCGAGATCGTCTTCCGGCGATCCCCCCTCCTCTCCGGCCTTGACCGCCATTGGCCTCGCGGGTGGCCGGTAGAATAGCTGAAGCCGGTTCGTCACGATGATCCGGACAATGGCATAAACTAAAATGGCGCCCAGGGTAAATAAAAAGAAGTACTCGAACCCTTTACTGGAAAATAGCCGCATCAACGGCCCATCGGAAGGCTCATCTGCCGGGGCCCCGTGACCGGAATACGGCCTGCCCGAAACCCGCTGCTGAGCCTGCGCCGGGTCCCACCACCAATAGGCGGAGTCATTGGCATACTCATACACCTTATCGCTCTTCCAGCCCGCTACGACCGAATCGTCGATGGCACGCAGAACGACAGGCTCGGCCTTGTCCGCCGCCGCACCGGCACTGTCCGTCACCACACCGGCACTGTCCGCCGCGGCACTCGAGTCCTGCGCGGTAGAACCCGCCGGAATACACGCCAGCAGCCCAAGCAATACGCCCACTATCCCGGCCCGGTACCTGCCTGTCATAATGCATTCAATTTTTTATTCAGCCGCACGGGGTAGAGAACGAAATACCAGATGATAAAGGCAAGCGAGCTCACCAGGATAAGGAGGCTGAGCCAGACCGGCATGGCAGAATACCGCGTCACGAAGCCCTCCAGTGAAGCCGCCACAATAAAGATCGGTACCAGCCCTACCATCATTTTGAGGCCATCCTTCGCCCCACGCCTCAACGAATGAAGCCGCTTATGGGTTCCGGGAAAAAGGATGCTGTTCCCCAGGACCAAACCTGCCGCGCCGGCCACGATAAAAGCCGAGATCTCCAGCGTCCCGTGGAGCCAGATCACCAGCACGGATTTCCATCCCAATCCACGCGCAAAAAAGTAATATTGGAAAGCCCCCACCATTACCCCGTTCAAAAACAGGAAATATACCGTCCCCAACCCCAGCAGAAATCCGGCAATGAACATCACAAAAGCCGCCTTCACATTGTGAAGCGCAATATAGGTGAACATATTGATGCCATTGTCCTGCTTATACACCCCGAAAGGATCCCCGCGCGCAATATTATCCTCCGTCATATCTATATAATCGTCCCCGAGTACCCCGCGGACAAACGATTCATCATGCGCCGCCGAGAAACTGGCGAACAAGGCAAAAAGCAGAAAGATCAGGAAAGAATACAGGATCTCCCGCCGGTAGCGATATATCACCATGGGCAGCTCGGTCTTCCAGAACCGCAGGATACGCGAAGATTCCTCCTTCTTGTTCCGGTAGATCCCCAGGTAGATCCGTGAAGCCAGTCCGTTCAAATACTGGGTGACCTTACTGTGCGGGTAGAAAGTCTTCGCATACCCGAGATCATTGACCAGTTCCGTGAACTGACCGGCCATCTCATCGGGATCACTCGCAGGCTCATATTGATATTGTTTCCACTTATCAATATTTTTCTTAATAAACAGACCTTCTCTCACTTGAAAAAATTAAATTTACCCGAGATAAATATATAGATTTACTTTCACATGCTCCAGGTCAAATTGGATACCGGTTTTAACATTGAAGTGGACTTCATGATCGCACCGTTCATCAAGCGTCTTTTTGCCTGGTTGATCGACTATGTGATCATCATCGCCTGGGTAGTTATCATGAATAAGGTCTTTCGGATCGGTCAGGATTACATCTGGGACCTTCCTAAATGGCAGGAATTCGTCATAGCCGTTCCGGCTCTTCTCTATTTCCCCCTGAACGAGATCTTCCTGAACGGCCAGACCGTCGGCAAAAAAGCCATGCAGATCAAAGTGATCACCGCTGACGGCGGCAATCCTTCCATCAGCCAGTTCATTATTCGCTGGCTGTTCCGCGCGATAGATTTTCCGGTCTGGATCCTGCTGGCCATCGCAACGGGCGAATTTCCATGGTGGAGCGCCGTTTTCCTCTTTGGCGGCATCGGCTGCCTGATCGCAACCCCCTATACCCAACGGATCGGCGACATCGTGGCCGGAACCATCCTGATCGACACCCGTAGCCGGACATCCTGGGAAGATACCGTATTCACCGAGCTGACCGACGACTACCTGCCCCGTTACCCGCAGGTCATGCAATTGAGCGACAAGGATATCAATACCCTCAAAGGGATCATCAGCGCCGTCCGGAAAAAGAGCGACTACGATCTGTCCATCCGCATCGCCGCCCGCATCCGGACAAAATTGCACATCGAAGACGATCAGGATTCATTAGAGTTCCTCCAGACCCTGCTGAAAGATTATAATTACTATTCTACCCGCTAATGTGGCTCACAGGCCCCGACAGCAGCCCATCCGGAAAGACAATGATGACCAGGCAGATCATGGCGATCACCGGTATGCCCGCCAACTCGTTTTAATACCATCATCGCCAACACCTCGAGGACCAAATAGGCTGCTTAGTGGTATCTTCCATATTTCAGGATTTAACGATGCAACGCAAACAACCCGAATACCATCATCGCTAACACCTCGAGGATCAGAAACGCCAAACCGATGATCGTCAGGATCCCCATGTACCGGAAAAGGTATTTCTGGGCCTTCAGCGATTGATTCCATTGCACCTGGTCATTGGTTTTGAGCGCCGCTTTCATGCGCACCGAATACCTGTACAAAAAAAGACACGGAAAGAAATAGACCGCTGCAAACACGATATAGATGACCGTAAAAAATATCCCGCCGAGTGCGGAAACAAGCCTCGTTGTCTCCGGCTGCTGCGGAATAGTCGAGTTAACTGAATTGGCAATCAGCGACCCGACGAAGAAAGAGAAAATGAAAAGGACCCCGCAAGTAAGAAATCCCGCGACCGCCAGGAATTTACCCCACCGCGCCGTCTCCGTCAAATGATCGATCGACTCATGATCGAGCGCCAGCTCGAATAAAGAGCTTTGAGTTGTATCCGCCATATTGATGTTTATTACCGCCCTTTCGGGACATGATCACATACTGCTTTGATGCAGCATCCACGGGTGCATCACAACAGCCCAGCCGACCGTGAAGACATAAATGATCAGGACGACCACGGCCAGCGCGGAAAGTGACAGCCCGATGATGGCACACGTCCGGCCGCTCTTCAGATTGCTGACGGAATTCGGCGTGTACAACGTCGGATCGGCATTGTACAGTCTCAGGTCCTTGTTGGCCAGCACCAGCGCAATGATGCCGCAGACCAGGCCGGGAATACCATCACAGAAACAGCCGACGATCGCAATAATACCAAGTACGAGCACCGCAGTGCCGTTGGGAAGAGGTTTTTGGGGTTGATTTTCCATTAAGCAACTAATTTATGATTAAGGAGTTTGTAAATATAAAATACAAAAACTATCGCCGCCGTCCCGATGTATAAATATTTTATTACCGCCGCCCCATATCGAAAATCGAATCGGAGATGAAGCGCGGCGACCACCAGCAATGTCAACAGCGGGATGGTGGCCGGATAAAGGCTCAGACTGGCGGGAAGATCCCCCCTGAACAAGGCAATGATACTCCGCTGCAAGCCGCAGCCCGGACATTCCAGGTGCAGCCATTTTTTGGACGGACAAGCGAGCATATTCCGCTCTAACCAGTCGACCAGCGAAGGCCATAAATGAGCAGTCATTAACTCAAAATAAACAAAAGTTCGGAAACCGCCTAAGAAACCGCTCCACGCGCCGGATAATGCCGCCCTAGTATGCCCGCGCAAATAACACCCGCTGCCGGCTGGGCTTACCCGTATACACGCACTTCCCTTCCTCCAATTCCGGCTCCAGCGGGATACAGCGGATCGTGGCCTTCGTCTTTTCCTTGATGGCCTCCTCCGTCTCGGTCGTGCCATCCCAATGCGCCAGGATAAAGCCGCCCTTCTCATCCAGCAGCCGCTCGAACTCGGCCAGACCATCTGCCCGCGTGATATGCGCGTCCCGGAAAGCCAACGCCTTCCGGTACATATTCTCCTGGATCTCCTCCAGGAGCGCCTTGACATGATCTGCCAGCCCATCCAGCGACCGAACCGTCTTTTCCTTCGTATCCCTGCGGGCCACTTCCGCGCTGTTATTGGCCAGGTCCCGCAACCCCATCGCGATCCGCACCGGCACCCCCTTCAATTCATATTCCGCAAATTTGAACCCCGGCCGGTTGTTGTCATTATCATCGAACTTGACGCCGATCCCGGCAGCTTTCAGCTGTGCAGCCAGTTCCCTGCCTTTTGCATCCAGCCGGTCTTTCCCTTCCTCGCCTTTATAGATCGGGACGATGACCACCTGCAACGGCGCGATCCGCGGGGGGAGCACCAACCCGTCGTCATCAGAATGCGCCATGACCAGACCGCCGATCAGCCGGGTACTGACCCCCCAGCTGGTCGCCCATACGTATTCCATCCGGTTGCTCTTATCGGAGAATTTGACCTCGAACGCCCTGGCGAAATTCTGGCCCAGGAAATGCGAAGTCCCGGCCTGCAGCGCCTTCCCATCCTGCATGAGCGCCTCGATACAATAAGTATCCACTGCACCCGCGAACCGCTCATTCGGCGTTTTCACCCCTCGCACAACCGGCAATGCCATATACTCCTCGGCAAACGTCGCATAGACATTCAGCATCTGCCGCGTCTCGGCGATCGCCTCCGCCGACGTTGCATGCGCCGTATGACCCTCCTGCCACAGGAACTCCGTCGTCCGCAGGAAGAGCCGCGTCCGCATTTCCCAGCGTACTACATTCGCCCACTGGTTGATCAGTAAGGGTAGGTCCCTGTAGCTTTTGATCCAGTCCCGATAAGTGTTCCAGATGATCGTCTCGCTCGTGGGCCGGACGATGAGCTCCTCTTCCAGTTTGGCAGCCGGATCCACCACCAATCCACCCCCGTCAGGGTCGTTCCTGAGCCGGTAATGCGTCACGACCGCGCATTCCTTCGCAAACCCCTCGATGTGCGCCGCTTCCTTGCTTAAAAAGCTTTTTGGGATGAAGAGCGGGAAATAAGCATTCACATGTCCCGTATCCTTGAACATCCGGTCCAGCTGATCCCGCATTTTTTCCCAAAGCGCAAAGCCGTATGGCTTGATCACCATACAACCTTTTACCTCCGAATGATCCGCCAGACCACCCTTGATCACCAGATCGTTGTACCATTGCGAATAATCCTGATCCCTGTTCGTGATTTCCTTGCCCATAAGCTTGAATTGTGTATGCTCCCGCAGGCTGCCTGCCTGCATGGAATTAATTTATAATTAATGAGTTTTTAACAATAAAAAGTTAACCTTTCCTTAAAAAGGCCCGTTTATTTATTGTAACTTTACTTTAACAGTGCCATATACCGCCCTGTAAAGGAGCGCAAATTTAGCATTTCAAATTGAAAATTATCACATTCACACAACCATGAGACAGCTATATATCTTTACTTCTTTCGCGCTTGCCGCCACCATTGGACTGAGCAGCTGCTCATCCTCCAAAAATGCCCAGGACGGCCCTGACATGTATTCCTCCGGCAAGACCAGCGGCTCCGACTATGTTACCGCAAACCCCAATGACCAATACATCCAAATGAAATCCCAGGATTACGACCGCTGGTCCTATTTCGACGACTATAACTCCGCCGACGCCTACTATGCCCCTCCCCCCGCGTACTATGGTGCCGGACTCGGCTATGGCATGGGTTACTATCCCTACTACGGATTCGGCTACAGCCCCTTCTTCGGCCCCACCTTTGGCCTGGGCTTTGGATTCGGCGACCCTTACATGATGTGGAACGACTACTTTATCTGGAACAGCTATTATAACCCTTATTTCTATAACCCCTACTATGGCGGCGGCTACATCGTCGAGGGCAAATCGCCCATGTCCGTCTATAATAACCTGCGGCCTTTCAATACCACCAACTATAAGACCGGGCTGGCCCACTACGGCATAACCTCGACTTCCCGCAACACCGTTTATCGCCCGGGAATGGCGGGGACTACAGCCTACAATTCCCGCCGCCTCACCAGCACACGGACCTCCGGCTCATTCCGGACTGTAAGGCCTGTAAACAGCAACTATGGCAGTTTCCGCAGCTTCAGCGCCCCCACCCGGAGCTACTCACCATCCTTCGGAGGAACCAGCGGCGGCTTTAGAAGCGGCGGCTTCGGCGGCAGACACTGACCGGTCCTGACGGTAGACACTGCGTCAAACAGAACGCGCGTTGCAATCCTCGGCGTCAACTAATGAGCCCTTCGTACTTTGCAACTGACATTCAACCTGAGAAGACTACCCTGTTTCTTTATATGAGCGAGATCGAAAGCTATAATTTGCGTATTGAGCAAAATCTGAAAGAAAATGACAGGAACTTGCGGCTATTCCGAATAATAATCTCATCCCCACACTTTATCGGCACCATGACCACCTCCGGTTCCGGAGTAGTAACTTGAGTATTTCCCTTCGTCGTTCCCATACCCAAATATACAAAATTTCTAAAAAAAAAAGACCCCGCATTCGCGGGGCCTCCCTATCCAAAAACAAATCATTAATAATCCATTCCACCCATGCCCGGTGCACCACCAGGATGCGCATGAGCCTCTTCCTTCTTAGGCTTGTCGGCAACCACACACTCCGTGGTCAGCACCATCCCCGCGATCGAAGCGGCATTTTCCAGCGCAATGCGGGTCACCTTCGTAGGATCGATAACCCCGGCCTTCAGCAGATTCTCATACTCATCGGTGCGGGCATTGTAACCGAAATCGGCCTTGCCTTCCTTCACCTTCTGTACGACGATGCTGCCTTCAATCCCGCTGTTGATCACGATCTGCCGGATCGGCTCTTCCAGCGCCCTTTTGACGATCGCTATACCCGTCGTCTCATCCTCATTGGTGCCTTTCAGCTTTTCCAGGGATTCGATAGCACGGATATAAGCAACGCCGCCGCCGGGAACGATACCCTCTTCCACCGCAGCACGGGTAGCATGCAGGGCATCATCGACCCTGTCCTTCTTTTCCTTCATTTCCACCTCGGTCGCAGCGCCGACATACAGAACGGCAACCCCGCCGCTCAGCTTGGCCAGTCGCTCCTGCAATTTTTCCTTATCGTAATCGGAAGTCGTCGTCTCGATCTGAGCCTTGATCTGGTTGACCCGGGCCGTAATATCTTCTTTCTTGCCTTTCCCGCCGACGATCGTCGTGTTGTCCTTGTCGATCGTGACGGAAGCAGCCGTACCCAGATAGCTGAGGTCAGCACCTTCCAGTTTGTACCCCTGCTCTTCACTGATCACAATCCCCTTCGTGAGGATGGCGATATCCTGCAGCATTTCTTTCCGGCGGTCGCCAAAACCCGGCGCCTTCACCGCAGCCACCTTGATCGTGCCGCGCAGCTTGTTGACCACGAGGGTAGCCAGCGCTTCCCCTTCCAGGTCCTCCGCAATGATCATCAACGGCCGGCCGCTTTGAGCAACCTTCTCCAGAATGTGCAGGATGTCCTTCATCGCCGAGATCTTCTTATCGTAGATCAGGATATAAGGATTCTGCAATTCTGCTTCCATCTTTTCACTATTGGTAACAAAATAAGCAGAGAGATAGCCACGGTCGAACTGCATCCCTTCAACGACTTCAACCGTCGTATCCGTACCCTTCGCCTCTTCCACCGTAATAACGCCTTCCTTCCCAACCTTGCCGAAAGCCTGCGCGATCAGCTTGCCGATATTGGCGTCATTGTTGGCAGAGACCGACGCCACCTGCTCGATCTT
>DATJMG010000122.1:0-4145 GCA_035508835.1 Puia sp. | reverse complement strand
CAAAAGGTTGTTGGAAAAAGGGGTGACGGATATGGTGCGGATATCGGATGGAAGAATGAGCGGCACGGCGTATGGAACGGTTGTGCTGCATGTATCTCCTGAGTCGGCGGTGGGTGGAACGCTGGCGTTGGTCCGGGACGGGGACTGGATCGAGCTGGATGTGCAAAGCAGGCGGCTCCACCTGGATGTGCCCGTGGAAGAACTCGAGCGCAGGCGGGCTGACTGGAAGCCGGTGGCTGCGGTTGCGGATCGGGGTTATGTCCAGCTCTATATCCGTCATGTCCAGCAGGCTGACAGGGGGGCAGATCTGGATTTCCTTACGGGCGGGTCGGGATCGGAGGTTAGCAGGGATTCGCATTGAAGATTGGAACTATATGCACTTATTGATTGTTTTTGCCGGTATTCTGCTGCTCGTGCTGATGATCTCCTGGTGGAAGATCAATGCTTTTCTCGCTTTTCTGGTCGTGTCCGTCGTCACCGGGCTGGTGTTGGGTATCCCATTCGAGAACATTGCCGGGGCCGTGTACAAGGGGATGGGAGATACGCTCGGGGAATTGGCTATAGTGATCGTGCTGGGCGCCATGTTAGGCAAGATCGTGGCTGAGAGTGGGGCTGCGCAGCGGATCGCCACGTTCATGATGAATGCTTTCGGGCAGAAGTATATCCAGTGGGCATTGATGGTGACCGGTTTTATTATCGGGATACCGTTGTTCTACAATGTCGGTTTCGTGCTGATGGTGCCGTTGATCTTTTCGGTCGTCTACAAATACAAGCTGCCGGTGATCTTTATCGGGTTGCCGATGCTGGCGTCGTTGTCGGTCACGCATGGTTTCCTGCCGCCGCATCCTGCGCCGGCCGCGTTGGTCGGCCTTTTCCATGCCAATATGGGAAAGACCCTGATGTATGGGATGACCATTGCGATACCGGCGGTCATCCTGGCCGGGTTGGTTTATTCCCGGACGTTGCGGAATGTAAACGCTTCGCCATTGGAGGGGCTTGTTGCCGCCGAAAAGCCGGAGGAACAGCTGCCGGCGATCGGGATCAGTCTTTTATCGTCACTGCTGCCGGTGATCCTGCTGATGGGGACGACAATTGTGGGTATGGCGTCGCATCCCGATCTACGGGAGCAGCATTTGTTGTCTTTTATCGGCAACCCGTCCATTATCCTGCTTATTGCGGTCGGGTTTGCAACCTGGTCTCTGGGCGTCCGATGCGGAATGAAGGTGAAGCGGATCATGGTAGTCTATGAGGAGGCGGTTAGAGACATAGCGATGATCCTGCTGATCGTAGGC
Organism: Puia sp.; assembly: GCA_035508835.1. GTDB lineage: Bacteria > Bacteroidota > Bacteroidia > Chitinophagales > Chitinophagaceae > Puia. The sequence goes on along the minus strand of DATJMG010000122.1, from coordinate 2,853 downwards.
GGGTCGGGGTCGTTGAAAGAGGTGTTCTCTTCCAGTGGCGTGAGCCACGAAATTGCGGCGCAGCTCCAAAACTGGCCCATCCATCCGTTGGTGCTGGGCTGGTTGGTGGCGGCTATTATCCGCGTATGTCTGGGGTCGGCGACGGTAGCGGGATTGACTGCGGCGGGGCTGATCTTGCCGCTGGTTGTTCGGATGCATGTCGATCCCAACCTGATGGTCTTGTCGATAGGTGCGGGGAGCCTTTTCTTTTCACATGTCAATGATGGCGGTTTCTGGATGTTCAAGGAATATTTCAATTTGTCGATCAAGGACACGATCCGGTCCTGGTCGGTGATGGAGACGATCGTTTCGGTGGTGGGGCTGGCGGGGGTGATGGTGTTAAATGGGTTGGTGGGGTAGGAAATCCTGGCGGTTGGCCCGGCGGCCGGCCACGTCGGGAAAATAAATTTTGGCCGTACGGTTTTCGCGGTTAATTTTGGCGCATGAAAATAAACAGGCTGCATCATCACCATTTTCATTTCTTGCCGAATCTAACGATTTGGGCGGTAGGCCGGTGATGTGCGTCTCGCCATAAAACATTCAAGGGGCTTACCAAATGGTAAGCCCTAATTTTTTAATTTAAGCGGATGAAACTCAAAATCGCGATTCAGAAGTCGGGCCGGCTGTATGATGATTCCGTCAGGTTGTTGAAGGACTGCGGGATCGGGTTGAAGGACGGCGTTAACAAGCTGAAGACGGAGTGTGACAATTTTCCTATGGAGATCTATTTTCTCCGGGATGACGATATTCCGCAGTATGTGGAAGACGCGGTTGCGGATATCGGGATTGTGGGGGAGAATGTCGTCTATGAGAAGAATAAGAAGGTGGATCTGGTCGAGCGACTTGGATTCGGGAAATGCCGGTTATCGGTAGCGGTTGGACGGGGCGAGACTTATGAAGGGGTAGGTTGGCTGGAAGGCAAGCGGATTGCCACCACCTATCCGTTGTTGGTGCGGCACTTCCTCGGCAAGCATCGGGTAAGCGCCGAGATCCACGAGATCAGCGGCTCGGTCGAGATTGCGCCCGGTATCGGGCTGGCGGATGCAATCGTCGATCTGGTCAGCAGCGGCAGCACGTTATTCATGAATGGATTGAAAGAGGTGGAGACGGTTCTGCAGTCGCAGGCGGTTCTCATCCGTCATGAGCAACTGGGTGCCGAACAGCAGATGCTCCTCGAGCGGTTCCTTTTCCGCATCCGGGCTGTCAGCAAGGCGCGGAATAACAAGTATGTGCTGTTGAATGCGCCGAATGAAAGACTGCAGGAGATCATCCGGCTGTTGCCCGGGATGAAGAGCCCCACGGTACTGCCGCTGGCGGAAGCGGGATGGAGCAGTGTGCACAGTGTGCTGAGCGAAAACGACTTCTGGGATATTATTGAAAAATTGCGGGCGGCAGGCGCGCAGGGGATCCTGGTCGTGCCCATCGAAAAAATGATCGTATGAAGATAGCCATTAACGATATCAGCCGGGTGGTCGATCGTCCGGCCGGCGGGTGGGGGTTGTCGCGGCCGGTGATGGATGTCCATACGCTGGAGCAGACTGTTGCGGGTATTTTGGCGGAAGTTCGGCGGGATGGGGATGCGGCGGTGAGAAAATATTCGCTTCTTTTTGACAAGACCGCGCCGGATGCGGTGGAATTGGGCGCCATGCGAATCGAGGCGGGGGCGGCGGATGTTGAGGACGGGTTGAAAGCTGCTATCCGGCAGGCGGCGGACAATATCCGTGGTTTTCACGAGCGGCAGGTAGCCGAGGAAAGGGTCGTGGAGACTTTACCGGGCGTTCGTTGCTGGCGCAAGGCGGTGGCTATTGAAAAAGTGGGATTGTATATTCCGGGCGGAACCGCACCGCTCTTTTCGACGCTGTTGATGCTGGCGATCCCGGCGAGGATAGCGGGATGCAGGGAGATTGTGCTGTGTTCGCCGCCTGATCCGCGCGGGGGGTTACACCCGGCTATTCTTTTCGCCGCGAAGGCGGCAGGGGTGACAAGGATCTTCCGCGTCGGTGGGGTGCAGGCGATCGCAGCTATGGCTTATGGGACGGAGACTATTCCGCGGGTCGATAAGATCTTTGGGCCGGGGAATCAATATGTCACCTGTGCCAAGCAACTCGTGCAGCGCGATGGGATAGCTATCGATATGCCGGCGGGTCCGAGTGAGGTGGCGGTTTTTGCTGATGAGACCGCCGATCCGGGATTCGTGGCGGCGGACCTGTTGTCGCAGGCCGAGCATGGCGGGGATAGTCAGGTGGTGCTGGTGAGCCCATCGGCCGATTTTGTGGAGGGGGTATTGAAGGAAGTCGAAAGGCAGGTGGTGTTATTGCCGCGGGTGGAGATGGCGAGGCGTGCGCTTGGCAGCAGCCGGGCCTTTGTGGTACGGGATGAGGTACAGGCGATGGAGCTGCTGAATGAATATGCGCCGGAACACCTGATCCTGGCGTGCCGGGAACCGGAGCGGCTGGCCGGGCAGGTAATTAACGCGGGATCGGTATTCCTTGGACATTATTCGCCGGAGAGCGTGGGGGATTATGCGAGCGGTACTAATCATGTGCTGCCGACCAATGGCCATGCGCGGGCATATAGCGGGGTGAGCGTCGACAGTTTTGTAAAGAAGATCACTTTTCAGCAGCTTACGCGGGAAGGGTTGGCGCGGATCGGCGATACCGTCATGCGGATGGCGCAGGCCGAAGGTCTGGAGGCGCATGCGCGGGCCGTAGGGATCCGGTTGGAGGTTGTTCGGGGGTAAGATTGAAGGGAAGATTGAAGGGGAGATTGGAGGGGAGATTGGAGGGGAGATTGAAGGGGAGGATTGAAGGGGAG
>DATJMG010000121.1:0-9556 GCA_035508835.1 Puia sp. | reverse complement strand
TTTCTGATAGGTGAAAAAGGCTTCCTTTTGTTGGGCCTGGGCGATCCGCAGGCGGGTTTTGTTGAGTCGCTTATTAAAGATCGGCTGCGTGAGGCCGGCGACCACATTATAAAAGATCGAATTCAGAAAGAAGTCTTTGATGGTCAGATTGGAATAACCGCCCTGCGCGGTGATGGTCAGTTGCGGATAAAAATACGTTTTGGCGACATTTACATTTTCAAAGGCGGCCCGAAACGCCCATTCGGCTTCCTGGACATCCGGCCGGTTCTTCATTAATTCAGCGGGCACGCCGGTTTGAAGATTGGGATAGGGGGTCTGATCGGCCAGCGTCGCTCTTTTGATCTCACCCGGTGTCCGGCCCAGAAGAATGCTGAGCGAATTTTCCGTTTCGCGGATATCTTGTTTCAGGTCCGGGACCAGCAGTTCTGCTGATGCCCGGTTGGCTTCGCTTTGGACAACCTCTGCGCCGTTGGCCAGCCCGCTTTCCTTGAGCGCCTTCAGGGTGGTGACGTCATTCTGCCGGTTGGTGATCGTTTCCAGCGTGATCTTCAATTGTTCGTCGTAGGAAAGCAGCAGATAATAATAATTGGCGATATCGGCGATCAGTTGGGTCTGGATCGCGCGTCTGGCGGCATCGGTTTGCAGATACGAAGCAAATGCGCTTCGTTTTGCGCTTTTCAATTTCCCCCAGATGTCGGCCTCCCAGGTAGAGGTGAGATTGATCTGATAGAGGGTCGTCGTCAAAGGAAAGGATCCGATGTAGGCAGGAGGGATGTCTTCCGCAGCAGCGGATAATTTAGATGGATTGACGGTAACATTTCCGTTTAGGTCCGGCAAAAGCGCGGCCTTGCTTTGCAGGAAACTCTCGCCTGCTTCGTTCATCCGTTGAATGGCCACCTTTAGGTCGGGATTTTCGTGGAGTCCTTCTTCGATCAGGTTTTGTAAAATAGTGTCCGCGAACAATAATCTGTAGGGCAGGGTTGCGATGGTGGTGGTGTCGGCGGAGGTGGTGTCGGTGGACGTGGTGTCGGTGGAAGCGGCAGACGTGGTATCGCGAAATAGGCGGCCGTGGACCGCCAGACCCGGAGCCTGGTATTTCTGCGTCACGCAGGATACGATAAGTAAGGTAGCTATGGCGGATATAAATAGTCGCATCAGGTTTGTTGGGATTGAGAGGCGGCTGGTGGGTTGGGTTGGGGGTTGGATTGAGGGGCGGATTGAGGGTTGGGTTGAGGGGCGGCTTTTAGCGGGCTGATCCGTTCCTGCAGCGATTGGAACAGGATAAAAAGCGCGGGGATAACAAACACGCCAAAAACGGTACCGATCAGCATTCCGCCTACGGCTCCGGTCCCGATCGACCGGTTGCCTTCCGCGCCGGCCCCGCTCGCGACCATCAGCGGCATGATCCCAAAAATGAACGCGAAAGAGGTCATGAGGATCGGGCGCAGCCGCGCCGTCGCGCCGTCGACTGCTGCCTGGACGATGCTTTCGCCCGATCGTCTCCTGGCCAGGGCGAACTCTACGATCAGGATGGCGTTCTTGGCCAACAGTCCGATCAGCATGATGAGGGTGATCTGCAGGTAGATATTGTTTTGTACCCCAAAAATATTCGCAAAAATAAACGCTCCCGACAACCCGATCGACAGCGACAAGATCACCGCGAATGGCAGGATATAGCTTTCGTATTGGGCGCTCAAAAGGAAATAGACAAAGATGAGGCACAAGACGAAGATCAGCATGGTTTGATTTCCGCTCGACAATTCTTCGCGGCTCAGCCCGGAGAATTCAAAGCCGTAGCCGACCGGGAGGGTCTTTGCCGCCGTTTCCTGGATGGCCCTAATGGCATCGCCCGAGCTATAGCCCGGCTTGGGCGCCCCGGATACAGCTATCGATGTGAACAAATTGAACCGGTTGATAAACTCCGGCCCGTAGACCCGCCTCAGGCTGACAAATTCGGTGATCGGCGCCATGGCGCCCGTGCCTGTGCGTACAAACACCTTATCAAGGCTCCGGACGTCGCTGCGATAAGCGGCATCCGCCTGGATCATGACGCGGTATTGCTTCCCGAATTCGTTAAAATTGGAGGCGTAGATACTACCGTAGTAGCCCTGAAGCGTGTTTAGGACCGAGGCAGGCGAAAGGTTCGATTCCTTGCATTTCGCGACATTCACCTCGACTTCATATTGGGGGAAGTTGGTGTTGAAAAAACTCGTGGCATATTGGATTTCCGGGCGTTGGTTCAGCGCCGCCAGGAATTTGTTGGTGACATCGGAGAAATGATTGATGTCGCCGCCCGTTTTGTCCTGCACCTGGAATTCGAATCCGCTGGTAAAGCCGAAGCCTTCCAGGGTAGGCGGCGCCATGAAAAAGATGCGAGCGCCTTTTATCCCGGCCGTGGCGGCAAAAAGTTTATTGATCACAGTGGTGACGGAATGCTGCTCGCCTTTGCGCTGGTCCCAGGTTTTCAAATTCATAAAGAGCGACCCATAGGAGCCGCCGTTGCCGCCGCTCATGATCCCCGAGCCGGCGATCCGAACCACCGAATTCATTTCGGGCAACCTGCGCGCGATGTTCACGACCTGGTTGGTGATCGCCGTCGTGCGTTCGAGCGATGAAGCGGGCGGCAGGCTCACATCGGCCATGATAAAGCTTTGATCTTCGTTCGGGACGAATCCTGCCGGTGTGACTTTGAGGAGATAGGCGAACAGACCGATAAACAGCAGAACGATCGTTGCAGCGATCCAGCGCCTGCGGGACAGGAACTGGATGGCGCGTTTGTACTTTTTTGTTGTGGCTTCGTAGGCGGCGTTGAAAGCCGAATAGAACCGCTGGAGAAAACTCTTGCGCAGTTTGTTGTCGTCATGAGGTTTCAGGAGAAGCGCGCAAAGGGCCGGGCTAAGCGTCAGGGCGTTGAGGGCGGAGATCAGGATGGCTACGGCCAGCGTGAGGCCGAATTGCTTATAGAACACCCCTACCGACCCGGTGATAAAGGTAACCGGGATAAAGACGGCTGCCATCACCAGCGTGATCGAGACAACCGCGCCGCTTATTTCGTTCATCGCCTGCAGTGTGGCTTGTTTCGCAGTAGGAATATGTTGATCCAGCTTGGCGTGAACGGCCTCCACCACGACGATGGCGTCGTCCACCACGATACCGATTGCGAGGACCAGGGCGAATAAGGTCAGCAGGTTGATGGTGAAGCCAAAGAGGTCGAGAAAGAAAAAGGTGCCGACGATGGCCACAGGTACCGCAATCGCGGGGATCAGCGTCGACCGGAGGTCCTGGAGAAAAATGAAGACGACGATCGACACGAGGATAAATGCTTCTATCAGCGTCTCTACCACTTTGCGAATGGAAATGTCGAGAAACTGGTTGGCCGTAAAGATCATGTTGTATGAAATGCCCTGCGGAAAACTTTTGGCGGCGGTCGCGATCGTCTTTTCACATTCCCGGATCATCGAGTGCGCGTTCGAGCCCGAAGCCTGGAAAACAGCACAGACGATGGAGGGGTGGTTATCCGTTGTCATCGTGACGGAATAGTCGAGCGACCCCAGTTCGATCCGCGCGACATCCTTCAACCGTAAGAGCTGTCCGGTCGGGGTAGCTTTTATAATGATGTTTTCATACTGTTCCGGCGTAACCAGCCGCCCTTTATATTTCAGGACATATTGAAAGGACTGGTTACTGTTCTCGCCGATCTTCCCGGGCGCCGCTTCGATATTCTGTTCGGCCAGCGCGGTGTTGATGTCATCGGGGATCAATCCATAGGCCGCCATGGCATCCGGCTTCAGCCAGATCCGCATTGAGTAGTCCTGGGTGCCAAACGCCTGCACCTGACCCACGCCATTCACGCGTTTCAGGAGCGGGAGGACGTTGATATTGGCGTAGTTCTGAAGAAACGTGCCATCAAACGACGGGTTGGTGCTGTTGATCGAGAACACCATCACCATGCTGCTTTGCTGTTTACTGGTGGTAACTCCTGACCGCGTAACCTCCGCCGGCAGCAACGGAGTGGCGCGCGAGACCCGATTCTGCACGTTGACGGCGTCAAGGTCCGGGTTGGTGCCTTGCTTGAAAAACACCGTAATGGAGGCAGAGCCGTCATTACCTGCCGACGAAGTCATATAGGTCATGTGCTCCACCCCATTGATCTGTTCTTCCAGCGGCACGATGACGCTGTTCAAAACGACGTCGGCATTCGCGCCGGGATAGGAGGCGGATACCTGCACGGTAGGCGGCGCAATCTCCGGATACTGCGTGATCGGCAAGGCGACCAACCCGAGAATGCCCAGGATGACGATGATCACCGAAATCACCGTGGAAAGAACAGGTCGCTCGATAAAGATTTTTAGTGTCATGGATCGCCGGTTATTTCACTTCTTTATATACTATGCTGTCGGCCTGTAGCTGGGGAATGATCCGGGTTCCATCGGGAATCGGCGTTGCCGCTTCGAAGACGACCTTGTCGCCGGCTTTCAACCCGGCTGTAACCACAAAGTATTGACCGGCAGGGTCCGGTAGCGTCGTGATCTCAGCGTTGGTCACTTTGTCGCCGTCCACCCGGTAAACAAATCGTTTGCCTTGCAGTTCGTACGTCGATCGCTGGGGGATGAGCAGGGCATTATTGATCGTCACCGGAATGGCAACTACTGCGCTTCCCCCGCTGCGGATCAATCCCAGGGGGTTGGGGAAGGTAGCCCGGAATGTCGCCGCGCCGGTTTCGGAATTGATCAACCCGCTCATCGCTTCGACGCGGCCTTTCTCGGGATATTCGGTTTGGTCCGGCAGGATCAGCGTGACGGGCGGAAGCTGTTTTAGCTTTGCATCCACCGTGCTTCCTTTGTATTGCCGCGAAAAGTCAAGCAATTGTTTCTCATTCATGGAAAAATAAGCGTAGACCTTCGAGATGTTGGAGATCATCGTCAGCGGTTGTGCCGTCGTGCTGCTTACGAGGCTCCCCAGTTTATAAGGGATCATCCCCGCGACGCCGGCGACCGGGCTGGTGATGATCGTATAGGAGAGATCGGTTTGGGCGTTGGCCAGGGTTGTTTTGGCCTGTAACAAGACGGCCTCTTTTACCTTGAGCGCATCTTCGGCCGATCTCAGCTCATATTCGCTGATGATCTCCTTTTCCACGAGGGGTCTGGTCTTCTCTACCTGCAATTTGGCCGTGTTGACGTCGGCCTCGGCGCTGTTGATGGCGGCGAGGGCGTTCCTGACGTCTTGTTCGTATTGGGGCGCGTTGATCTTGAAAAGTAATTGGCCCTTTTTTACCGTTGCCCCTTCATCGATATAAATGTGTTCAATAAAGCCGTCGATCTTGGGGCGGATCTCGATATTTTGGAGCCCTTGCAGGGTAGCGGGATACTGGGACCGGAGGGTGGCATTCGATGTCTTGAGTGTAAAGACCTGGTAGGGTTCAGCAGCGGGTACTCCAGCGGCCATCGGCTGGCCGTTCCCGCTATTCCGGCAGGCAGGTGCAGCAATGGCCAGGATGGCGGGGATGGCGCAAAAAGTGACAATATTCCGTCTGATAGCAAATAGTTTTTTCCGTTGGCGCCAAAAATAGGATTCCCGCCGCTTTCAGTGCGTCGGGATTGAGATGAGCGGTAAAATCAAGCGACTGGCCGGAGGCTGTCAGCGGGGTTGGCAAGGGCTGCTTTGAAGGCCTGGAAGCTGATGGTCAGCAGGGCGATCAGGAGGGCCGCCAGTCCGGCGACTACGAAGATCCACCAGGCGATATTCGTCCGGTAGGCATATTCGCGAAGCCAGTTGTCCATCAATAGCCATGCCAGCGGGGAAGCGATCACCAGGGCTATTCCCACCAATTGGAGAAAGTCCTTTGACAGCATGCCGAAGATATTCAATTCGCTTGCGCCGAGAACTTTACGGATACCGATCTCTTTGGTGCGCTGTTCCGAGGTGAACATGGCGAGACCCAGCAGGCCGAGACAGGAAATAAAGACCGCGAGGATGGCGAAGCTGTCGGAAAGGCGGCCGATCATCTGTTCGTTGTTATAGAGATGCTGGTATTCTTCGTCGCTGAAATGATATTGGAAGGGAAAATCGGGTTCAAACTCGTGGTGGACCTTTTCCATGCTGGCGACGGCCTCTTTGGTCTGGCCGGGCCGGGCTTTCACCATGACAAAGCCCCAGTCGATGTGTTCATTCAGGTTGATCAGCAGGGGTTCGATCGGGTCATGGAGGGATTTGAAATGAAAATCCTTTACGACGCCGATGATCTTGTAGTGTTGGTCGAAGATGCTCAACGGGCGGCCAATGGGGTTCTTGTAGCCGATCAGTTTCAGCGCGGTCTCGTTGATGATATAGGCGTTGGTATCGGTTGGATAGTCGGGGGAGAAATCGCGGCCTTGCAGCAATTTCAGGTTCAGCATTTTCAGCCAGCCGTAGCCTACGGTAGTATGGATCACCACGGTCCTTGCAGCGGGGTCCTTCCCTTCCCAGGTCATGTCATAGGCGTGCGCGCCTGTCTGCTGGGGAGGCTGGTCGGTACGGGTCACAGCCTGAATGCCCGGCATTCCGGTGAGCTTATCCTTGAACGCCTGATAGTTTCGCCAAAGAGTGCCCTGGACAGGGGTATAGATCAGGTTGTCGCGATCGAAGCCAAGGTTGACGGTCTGCAGATAATTCACCTGGCGGGAGATGACCATCATCCCGATGATCAGCAGGATAGAGAGGGTGAACTGGAAGATCACCAGGCCTTTCCGAAGCCAGAAGGCAGAAGGGCTGAATTTCAGGGTTCCTTTGAGGACTTTGACCGGTCTCAGGCTGGACATAAAAAGCGCGGGATAGCTGCCGGCGGTGAAACCGGTCAATAAGACAAGCACTGCGACTATATACCAGAATGCAGGGTGTGTGAGGGGTAGGACGATCTGTTTACCGGTCATCGTATTGAATAACGGGAGGATACAGGCTACCAGGCAGAGTGCGATTGCGGCGGCGCCGATAACCATGAACAAGGCTTCCCCGATAAATTGACCGATCAGTTCGATCCGGGCTGCGCCGATGGTCTTACGGATGCCAACTTCCTTTGCGCGTTTGACCGATCGTGCGGTGCTGAGGTTCATAAAGTTGATACATGCGATCAGGAGGATGAAGATCGCAACGATCGTAAATAACCGTACATATTCGATGCGGCCGCCCGCCGGGTACCCGTTCCGGAACACTGACCGGAGGTACATCTCGTCGAACTTCTGTAAACCGAGCTCGATGTGGAATCCGGCGCCTTCGCGGGAGGTAGTCAGATAGCTGTCCATGAAGTGCAGTACCCTGGCGCCGACCGTCGCGGGATTAACCCCCGGTTGGAGCTGGATATACGTATGAGGGCTACGATAGATCCATTCCTTCAGCCAGCCGACGGTGTCGAGATGAAAGGGCCAGTTGACGATGTAATCAAAACGGTCCGAGCTATTCGTTCCCGGGTCTTCGAAGATGGCGGCGATCCGGAATACCCTGGCGTTGTCGTAACGGATGGTTTGGTTGATCGCCGCAGCCGGGCTGCCGAAGAAATTCACGGCCATCTTTCGCGAGATGGCGATCTTATCGGGGGTGTTGAGGGCATCGGCGGCTGTGCCCTCCAGGATGGGGTAGGAGAACATTTTGAAGAAATCGGAGTCTGCGGCGGCGCCCTCCATGTCGATGATCTTATCGCCCACCTGGAATGTCGCGGACTGGTCGGGATCAAAGGCGCTGGAATATTTGATCTCCGGAAGCCGGCGTTTGAGCTCGGCGGCGAGCACGCCGGGGGTCCACCACGCTCCTTCTACTTTGTTTCCGGCGAAGACGCGCTCGTAGACATCATACAGATCGGCTCTGTTGGCGTGAAAAGCGTTCATGTTCCGTTCATCCCGGACCCACAGGATAATGAGGAGGCTGCACGCGAGGCCGAGTGCAAGGCCCAGGATATTGATCAGCGAGAATGCCGGGTTGCGGGTGAGGCTCCGCCAGGCGGTTTTGAGAAGATTCTTCAGCATGGGGGATGATTGCAGTTTGGTCGGGCAAATGGAGTGCCAAGGCAATAAAATTTTGTTTCTCAATGGATTGGTTTCTCTGCCGGGCGCAGGGGTGTACGGATCCGAGACAATGGGTGTACGTGTTTGTCACTCCGTGCGCAGGCTGGCGACGGGGTTGGCAAGGGCGGCTTTGAGGGCATGGAAGCTGGTGGTTATCATCGCTATGACGATGGCGGTGGTTCCGGCGGCGGCGAAGATCCAGGGCTGGAGGGCGGTGTGGTAGGGATAGTTCTCCAGCCAGCGGTGCATCGCCCAGGCGGAGAGGGGGATAGCGAGGCACAAGGAAAGAAGGATCAGCTTTAAGAAGTCAAGGGAAAGAAGGGTGATGAGTTGGGTGACGGTAGCGCCGAGGACCTTGCGGATGCCGATCTCCTTTGTCCGTTGTTCGGCCATGAAGGAGGCGAGACCGAAGAGGCCGAGGCAGGAGATGAAGATCGCAAGGATGGCGAATACGGAGGCGACATGAGCTACCTGTTGCTCCGCGGCGAATTTCAACGCATAGTCATCGGCGAGGAAGCGGGGTTCGAATGGAGACTGGGGGTCGTAGTGTCGGAATACTTTTGCAATCTTGTTGAGAGCCGTGGTAGTATTCATGGCGGGATCCAGCCGGATCGTGATATAGTTGACATCCGAATAGCTCATGGGGAAGATCGTGGCTGGCACGGGCTGGTAAGGCGAGCCCAAAACGATGTCCTTGACGACACCGATGACATGGCGGTCACCGTTCCAGTAGTGCAGGGTCTTTCCAATGGGGTTTTTCCAGCCGATAAGCCGGGCAGCGGACTCGTTGATGACGACGCCGTTGCTATCTGTTGCGAAGTCGCGGGAGAAGTCGCGGCCCGCAGTCATGTTCCAGCCGATCGTCCGGCCGAAATCGTGGATTACTTCGATGTTGGTGAACGGGGGTCTCGATGCAGGGTCTTTCCCTTCCCAGCTGATGTCAGCGTTTGGCGGCTGTTCGGTTGCTTCGTTGGCGGATTGGGCCATGTCGATGACGGCTCCGGATCCCAGGAGGTCGGCGCGGAGACTATTATAAGCGGCCTTGTAGATATCGCCGGTGCGCATCCGGATAGCGATCAGTCCGTCGCGATTGTAGCCGATAGGGCGGGCTTTCGCAAAATCGATCTGCCGGTAGACGATGGCGGTGGCGATGATGAGGCTGACGGAGACGGTAAATTGAAGGATGACAAGCGCTTTGCGGGCAATGGCGCTGATTGATGTGGACCGGTAGTGGCCGTTGAGGGAGTAAAAGATACCCGCGCGCCACTGACGCCAGGCGATGCGGAGGTTGTGGGTGAACATGGACGCCGGTTGTAAATACTTCGTCGCGAGGATGACGAAAATGTTACATCGGGGTACAATCAGGTCGGCTTTATCAAAGCCTCAATCGGTGCCGCTGGCGCTGGCGCTCCCGCAATTCCCGCTCTTGTGCCAAACGATTGGCGACAATTTGGTCATGCTGGTGCGAAAGTTCGAGGAGCAGCTGAACTTTCTGCCGGGGGTCGGGATCGGTCTGTTCCAGC
>DATJMG010000120.1:0-6671 GCA_035508835.1 Puia sp. | reverse complement strand
CATTTTTCGCGAGGGGGCTTTTCCTGCGGGCATATATTATCTGGTCGGGGGAAAGGCAAAGAAATACAAACTGGATCGGGACGGCGGGGAACAGATCATCTATGTCGCGGGTACCGGCGAGCTGCTGGGTTACCATGCGGCCCTGTCGGGCGATAATTACCCGGATTCCGCCGCGGTGCTGGAGGACAGCCGGATCGCGTTCATCCCGCGGGAGGATTTTCTGGGAACGGTAGAACAGTCGGCTATCCTATCGCGGCGATTGCTAAAGACGCTTAGTCACGAATTTCTCGTGCTCGCCAATACGCTCACCGTTTTCGCCCGGCGTCCGGTTAGGGAACGACTGGCGCTTCAGTTGATCGTCGTTCGCGAGAAGTATAAAGCAGGTGCGGATTCGGCCGGGCCGGTGGCGATCGATCTGAGCAGGGATGACCTCGCCGCTCTGGTGGGGACGGCGCGGGAGAATGTGGTCAGAATGCTCACGGAGTTCAAGGAAGAAGGCATTCTCGAGACCCGCGGCCGGAAGATTATCGTCCTGGATATCAAAAGACTGATTGAGATAGCAAATTACAGCTGATCATCATAAAGTCCGATTCCACGGCCTGATTGGCTGAACCCCGAACGCGTCCCGGCATTATCGAAATTCAGGAAATATTTTCCACATTCATCGGGAAGGAGTAAAATATTGCTCCGCTTGTACCGCCTTGTCCTTGACGTCTACGATCAGTGTCAGGCCGTCACCCGTCAGCCCCACCTCATAGAGCGGATGCTCGCCGTCTGCAAGTTCGTTCACAAACAGGATGCTATATTCCGGGTAGAGCTGCTTCATATCATTGCGGATCTCCTTAGGGGCATTCCGGGGAGTAAAATAGACATGCGTGTCAAACAACATGCCGCGCGGCGTGTAGTGAACGATATATCCGACGGAATCGCCGGTGTACCATCTGACCGTATAACCTTGATCCTCCTTTCGCCAGACCGCCGCGGGAACAAAGCCAAAGGTCCTGATAAAGTTTCGGAAGGCCCGGGCGCTGATCTCGTTCAGCGGCACATTGCTGGTGACATATTCGTCGTCCGCCGTAAAATGATAAGTGATCAGTTGCTGTGGATAAGTGAACAGTTGTTGCGCGGATGTCCCCGGCCCGGAGATAGAAAATAAGACGACCATCGCGGAAGACAGGATACGGTTCATATCTTGTAGAATTGAAGGTAAGCAGATACTATAACAGGAAACAGTCATGCAAAATCCATGCGCGGGGAGCGGCGGATCGATTCGCCGCCCGGGATGCGGCCTTACCTCCGCCTGCAGACCCCGGCCGGAAGCGGAAGCGTGGGGTATTGCTTTCCCCCGCCTTTCCCTGCCCGTCACTGATAAACCCCTTGTTCACGCCGTAGGCAAACGCGATCCCGCCGGCCGGAACCATTGTTTCATATGCAGAAATTTAGAGCCTCCCCATTATTCCGTCCTCAGGTTCTTTACCGGATTGGCCGTTGCAGCCCGCATCACCTGCATACTCACCGTGACCAGCGCCACTCCCACCGTCGCAGCCCCTGCCAGCACGAACACCCACAAACCGATGGCAATCCGATACGCAAACCCTTGCAGCCATTCATTCATCAGCCACCAGGCAATCGGCGAGGCCAACAATAAGGCGATCCCCACCAACCCAACCACTTCACCGCACAACAGCTTCAGCACACTCGCCACGCTCGCCCCCAGCACCTTTCGGATACTGATTTCCTTTGCCCGCTTTTCCACCGTGAATAAGGTCAACCCAAACAACCCGATACAGGAGATAAAAATGCTCAGCCCAAGCGCCACGTTGACCAGCATCTCCGTCCGGCGGTCCTTTTCATACAATAGCGCCAGCGTCTCATCATAGAACCGGTAATTCCACGTCCCCGCCGGGTATATTTTGCGCCAGACCTGCTCCATCCGCTCCAATACCCCCTTCATCATCCCCCCGCCCTGACCCGTCGAGGCCACCCTGACCGCGAGATTAAACTCCCTGTCCGTCCGGTTGATGATACAGACGGGCGTAATCGGATCATGCAGCGACCGCGTATGGAAGTCCGCTACCACCCCAACTATCGAGTAAGCCTGGTAGCTCCAGTAGAGCATTTTCCCGAGCGCCTGTTCGGGTCGATACCCCATTTTTTGAGCCAGCGTCTCATTGATGACTACTTCCTTGACACTGTCCACAGCAAAAAGGTTCCTCCCCGCCACCAACCGGATCCCATACAACGGAATATAATGTTCATCTCCATCTATCTGCGTAACCTCGAAATCCGACACGCCATTGCGCGTGAGGTTGAGGAATAAGCGCTTGCTGTTGTCGGTCATCGGCGCAACCCATTGCCTCGCAACATCGCTGACCCCCGGCACCGTCCGCAATAGCTCCTCCATGGCCTTTACCCGGCGAAGACTGTCACCATGCGGAAAACTGATCTCGATGATCGCATCCGCGGTAAATCCCAGGTCTTTGTCTTGCACAAAACGCAGCTGCCGCGCAATGATCAGGCTGCCCATGATAAACACCAGCGAAACCGTGAACTGCAGGACGATCAGCCCCCGTCGCACCAGCCATTTTTCGCCGCCCCTGATCCCGCTCCTGTCACGCACCAGCCCCGCCGCAGACACCACTCCCGGCGCCGACGCCACCCGCGCCGGATACCAGCCCGCCAGCGAACCCGTAACGACAACCAACGCCAACAGAAATCCGGCCGCAGACCAGCTCAGCAGCTGAAAATGCACGCCCGGCGGCAGGAAGGTGCGGAACGCGGCGAACACCGGGTTGACCAGCGCCAGGGCAATGCACGCCGAGAGCAGGATCAACAGGGACGATTCACTGAGGAACTGCACGACCAGACCTGCCCGGCTGCTGCCCAATACTTTTCGAAGCCCGACCTCTTTGATTCGCTGCAGGGAATACGCGGTGGATAGATTCACGAAATTGACGATCGCCAGGGTCAGGATCGACAGCGCAATGGCGATCAGCCCATAAAGCGTCGGCCGGTGGGCGGTCCGCACGGAATTTTCGATAAGGTCCGGATCGAAATGCATCTCCGCCAAGGACCCGGATCGAAGATTGTCCGGTTTCGATACTATGGTTGTTCGAGGCCGGTCAAAAGCGCCACTACCACGCTCTCCCACGTGGGATACCGGTCTTTCGTCCCCGTAACCTTTCGGGCCGTCCCCATCAACCCCGGATCGAAGTAGGAAGCTAACAGCAGCGTCCGCACGCCATTTTTGGGCTCCCAAAGTGTCCCCGCCTTATACGCCGCCTCCCCATTCGCCGCCCGCCGCCGATCGAACCCGACCGTACTGTTCACAAATTCCGCATGCGTCTTTTCGCCCGTGACATACGGCAGCAGCCACTCCACCGATTGCCGGATCGAGCTGCCCGTCGGGGAAACCCAGGAATAATAATCGATCCCGGTCTCGCGCTTGAGCACGATCGCGAGCTGCAACAGCGGCTCGAGATCATAGACATGATAGTGCAGCGCATCCCGCATGATGAAGTCCTCACTTGCCCCGTCCGGCCGGAGGTTACGCCCGATCTGCGCCTTTAGCCCCCGGATCGCATACCCCTCGAGCGCCGTATCGCCGGTAACAACCCCGATCTCCCCGACGATCTTCAGCCGGTGCGAATGCCAGTTGTTATAGGAAGTGGCCCGGTTTGGGCGGTTATACACTGCCGTGATCTCCATACCTGCCGTCAGGCGGAGCCAGCCCCGCACCGCCTGTTCCGTGGTTGCCGACAGCCGGCTCCTGACCATATCATACGCCTCGATCACCGGGTCCAGGTTGGTATCGTCGATCGGGTCACCCCGCGAATGATTCTTCTCCGCCCAGGCGCCCAGATATCGCTCCACCGCCCGCAAATAGGCAGCATCGGCGCTGACCTTATACACCAGCGCAAGCGCATACATCTTGCCCATATCCTTCAGGGCGTCCTGCGTCGCCGACTTCAACGCATCACCCTGCAACAACCCCTCCGACCGGATCGTATCGATAGGGTGGGGGTCTTCCGTTAGCGCCCGATCCGCCAAAGCACGCTGCGCCGCATAGAGGTTGATCAAACTCTTATCCGCTCCCGGCGTACCGGGCGCCCCCGGCGCACCGGCCGTCCCCCGCGTACCGGCCGCCCCCCGCACACGGGCCGTCCCTGCCATACCCGGCGACGTCAGCCAGCTCTTCAACGTTCCAATCTCCGCATCACTCAACCCGACGTTTTGGGCCGAAAGTATATTTTGGGCCGAAAGCATATTCGTGAAGATTACCAGGAGGAAAAATGACCGGTATTTCATCTGATTCACGCTAGTTGATCACCCGTTTCCGCATCGCTGCCCGCCGCGTATGCACCAGCCAGAACGCCGGCGGGATCACAAAATACCACCACCCCGACCACCCCGCGAGCTTTGCCGGCAGCACCAGCGCAAGGATCACCGCGCAAACGCCGACCACCACCATCGTGAGCTGCGAAAAGAGCCTGGTCCGCGTGTCGAACACCTCGAGCGGGCTGAGCTGGAGGTGCCCCCGCCGCCGGAGCGCATGCTTATACAAAAGGAAAAAGATCGAATAGATAATAAGAAAACCCATGCCGTATACGGCGAACAGCTCCGGTACCTGCTCCTCCCGGATCGAGAACGGATTCTTGCCCGCCCCATAGATCGTATCGCCAAACCAGAGCGAAAAAAGGAATTTTAACGGATACACATAAAAGAGCACGATAAAGATCAGTGCCGAATTCAACACCATCGTCCAGGTGTCATCCAGCGCATACCGCCGGAAAAAAACATGCTGCTCATACCAGATCAGCATCAGCAGTGTAAAACAGATGGCGAAAGCGAAAAACCCCCGCATGGAGATCAGGAGCTCATCAAATGACTTGGGAACTTCCAGGGAAACGATCAGCAGGGTGACCGCAAACGCAAAAACGGCATCGCTAAAGGTCTCGATCCGCTGCACTTCATGACCACGCAGCCGGAACCCATGACTGTCGTGCTGCTCCTCCCTTGCCGGGAATATTTTTTCCCTGATCATCCCGAAATGTACGAAAAACCCGACAACTTGATCCGGCTCCCCTTAGCCTGCAATAAAGCTCAGATTTCGCACAGTCTGAGCTTAAAATCAAAGTGCCTTGAGCTATATACTTCAAGGCGTCTTGAGCTTTATACTCAATACGGCTCAATGCGGGTCAAAATAAAGCTCATTTATTCGCCGGTCTGAGCTATATTTGCATATAATCTGAGCCATAATGGATCCAAACATCAAACCTGGCATCCTGGAATTTATTCAAAACCACCCTCGCCAATCCTCCGGGGAGATCTATGACGGTTTACACGCCGACATCGGCTACGCGACTGTAAAGCGGATCCTGAATCAACTCCTCGCCGAAGATCTAATAGTCACAAGTGGAAGAGGGAAGGCGACCAGGTACGAGATCAGCCCGTCGTATGCATTATTATGCCCAATCGATATCGCGAAATACTTCGGGAAAGAGCAAGACGATCGGCAAATCAAACAAAACTTCGACTTCTCCCTTATTAACGATGTTCTTAGAAAAGCAAGCCTATTTGACGCCAGGGACCAGGACCGGCTGCACTTACTACACGAAAAATTCAAAAAAAATATTGCCGGGCTATCTGCAACAGAGTACACCAGGGAAATGGAACGGTTAGCGATTGATCTAAGCTGGAAATCCTCCCAGATCGAAGGCAACACCTACACGCTTTTGGAGACTGAACGGCTGCTCAGGGAAAAAGAGACGGCAGAAGGCAAGCCAAAGGACGACGCCACCATGCTGCTCAATCACAAAGAAGCGATCAATTTTATCATCTCGGAGCCCGACTATGTGGTTCCGTTAACCGTCCGTGCTATCGAAGATATTCATAGCCTGCTTATCAAGGATCTGGGTGTCGACCGGAATATCCGCAGGCGGCGTGTTGGGATCTCCGGTACGAATTATCGACCATTGGATAATGAGCATCAGATCAGGGAGGCACTGAATGATATGTGTACGTTGATCAACGAAAAGAAAGAGATCGTTGAGAAGGCATTCCTTGCCTTGCTTTTGCTTTCTTATATCCAGGCATTCGTCGACGGAAATAAGCGGACCGCGCGTATCGTAAGCAATGCGATCCTAATTGCCCACGCACATTGCCCCATCTCATTCCGCACCGTTGATTCGATTGACTACAAAAAGGCGATGCTCATTTTCTATGAACAAAATAATATCACCCCATTTAAAGAAATATTCATCGACCAATATGAGTTTGCCGTGAATTCCTATTTCTAAGGAACCCTTTACGCCAAGCTTCCCCCTCCACTTTACGCTTCCTCCCTCCACTTTACGCCAAGCTTCCCCCCTCCTCCCTACGCTCCCTCCCTCCCATGACAATTCTTATATTTCTTCCCGCTCCCGCACGGACAGGGATCGTTTCGCCCGATCTTCGGCCCGACCTTGATCGGCTCCTGCCTGACCGGAACCGACGGATCATGATACTCGCCACCCGGCATGCCCCCATCCGGCGACGCATCGACCCGGCCGCCGCCCGGCCCACCCATCGGCCCGCCGCCCCCCATCGCGCCGCCACTCATCTGACCCGGCCGGACCCGGCCGGCTGCCGCTCCGGCCCCCCCAGCCGCCCGTTCATCTTTCCTCACCCGG
>DATJMG010000119.1:0-30933 GCA_035508835.1 Puia sp. | reverse complement strand
GAAAGCGGGAATACCATTCATGAGCTGTTGATGATCTCGGTCGGCGAGGATGGGTTCACCCTGCTCAGCTTTGTAGGAGATATCGATCTGGACAAGCTCTCGCGTCTATCCTCAGACATGGGGATCAGGGGAATGGAGAATTTAAAGGATGTAAAACATAAATAATCGATATGAAAAAGATCATCACCCCTTTCCTGGCCTTGTTTGTTGTGGTCGCCTGCCATGCGCAGGAGAACCATCTTGACCGGTTCTATCAGAAGTTCGATACGGCAGGTGCAGAGACGGCCAAAGGATCGATCAATCTATCGCTATTGTTGAACCTGGGCGGTGCGGATAGTTCGAATAGCTGGATGAAAAAGGTAACGATGTGCCGGTTCCTGACCCTCGATCCGGCGAAGGCTTCGAAAGCCGGCCAGGAATGGGCCGAATTGACGCAAGCGTTGAAGGATGATCATTTTGAGGAATGGATGTCGGTCCGCAAGGGGAAAAGCAATTTTCGGGTCATGGCCAGGGACCGGAAAGATGGACAGGAGGATGTGGTTTGCGTGGCGGTGGGAGAAAATGGAGGGGGTGTATTCTTCCACATTCGGGGGAGATTTTCCGCAGCCGACAAAGACCGGATCCGGGAAATGATGCAGGATCGGAATGACGGGACCGGGCGGGTGATAAATCTTAGCGGCGGGTTAGGGGGTTGATACGGGTTGGGGGGTTGACACGGGTTGAGGGGTTGATACGGGTTGAGGGGTTGATAAATGTCAAAAATTGAATCTGTTAAGGGTTTTTGCTTAGCGCAGAACCTGAGGGATAATATACAATTGGCTTATCTTGTCCGACATGATCAGGATTCTATTGGCTGATGATTTCACGATCATCAGGAAGGGCGTCCGGCAGATCCTAACCCAGGCGTATCCGACGGCGCAAATTGAAGAGGTGGGGGACGGAGAGGAATGGACGGATGAATTACGGGATCGTTCGTGGGATATGGTCATCTCCGATCTGCCCGGGCCCGGTGGGGGTGGGCATCATGCCTTACAGCGGATCCGGGAGGATTTTCCGGCGCTCCCGGTGCTGATAGTGAGCTTGTATACCCGGGAATATCATGCCTTCCGGGCCCTGCAGGCGGGCGCCTCCGGTTATTTGGGCAAGGATGCGGCGCCGGATGAGCTGTTGTCGGCGGTCAGGCAGATCCTGGCCGGTAAAAAATATATAGCTGTTCCTAAAGATAATTAGGCCGGTGGACTTATATTTAGGCATGGATGCAGCTAACAATTCCCGCAGAAAATTCCTGAAAAAGGCGCTTGCAGCAGGTGCCGGATGGTATATCGTTCCCCGTCACGTCCTGGGCGGCCCCGGTTATATCGCGCCGAGCGACAAGCTGGTTATCGGATCGGTAGGTATCGGCGGAAAGGGTGAATCGGATGTCAATTATCTGTATGGCACGGGCAATGCCGAGATCGCCGTGCTTTGCGATGTCGACGACCGGCGGGGGGCAAATACCCGGAACAAGTTCCCATCCGCCCGATATTACAAGGATTACCGCCAGATGCTTGACAGGGAGCATAAGCAGCTCGACGCCGTTTCCATTTCGACACCCGACCATATGCATGCTGTTATCGGCATGGCCTGCATGCAGTTAGGAAAGCATGTCTATATCCAGAAGCCGCTGACGCACGATATTTATGAGACGCGGATGTTGACAGAGGCGGCGGGCCGTTATAAGGTCGTTACGCAGATGGGTAATCAGGGCGCTTCAGGCGATGGGGTCCGCCAACTGGTAGACTGGTACCGGGCGGGGATAATTGGGGACGTCTCGGAAGTCTATTGTTTTACCAACCGGCCTGTTTGGCCGCAGGGTATTGCCTGGCCGGATAAAAAAGCAACGGTGCCGGCGGAATTGGACTGGAACCTGTGGCTGGGTACGGCTCCCTATAGGGACTATGTAGACAACCTGGTGCCGTTCAATTGGCGGGGGTGGTGGGATTACGGTACCGGCGCCCTGGGCGATATGGGCTGTCATATCATTGCGCCGGCCTTCCAGGTGCTTGACCTGGGCTATCCGACAGAGGCGCAATGCAGCGTGGGCGCGGTATGGATCGGTGAGTTCCAGCAAGGGTATTTCCCCGACAGTTGTCCGCCGTCCTCGCATATCATTTTGAGGTTCAAAGGAGCACCCGGCAAGCCGGATGTCAAGCTGCACTGGATGGATGGCGGGATCCAGCCGGAACGTCCGGATGAATTGGGCCCGGCGGAGGTATTCGGGGATGGAGATAACGGGACCTATTTCATCGGTACGAAAGGAAAGATGATGTGTGCCACGTATGGAGCGGACCCGCAATTGCTGCCTACTTCCCGGACAAAGCAGACGGTGGTACCGCAGACGATTGCGCGGGTACCCGGCGCCGATATTACCGGCCACTATAGCTCCTGGATCGATGCGTGCAAGGCGGGGTATGGCAGTGATAAAGAGAAGAACCTCAGCTCCAATTTCAAGGTTGCCGGGCCATTGACGGAAACGGTGTTGATGGGCAACCTGGCGATCCGGAGCGCCCAGATCAGGCGCGCCGGCGCTGATGGGAGGGGGTATGATTTTCCCGGGCGGCATATCAAGCTGTTGTGGGATGGGGCGAATATGAAAATCACCAATTTCGATGATGCAAACCAGTTCGTGCGGCGGACCTATCGGGACGGATGGAGTTTGGGGATTTGAATGGAGTTTGGGGATTTGATAGGCCGTTTGATGGGCTGTTTGATGGGCCGTTTGACAGGCTGTTTGATGGGCCTCGGGAACGGTTTTCCAAAGTTGGGAAAATCAGGATTTTCTAAGTCCTTGGCTTCCACTCTACTAAAAATTGGTTGTCTTATTGCGGTAAATATTTACCCAGCTTCGTACAATAAAACGACTTGTTTGGGCTTTATAAATAGTAATAATCCGATATCCGACATAGGAAAAACAGATAAAAACCCAATAATTATGAAACCCAAACCTTACACAACCGTTAAACAAACCGGCTATTCCTTTCTAAAGAGTGACAGCTAGGCAGTGCAATCGACTTCCATGCTTGCCTGGCCAAATCCCGTCTGACGGTCCTGTCACCGCTCTCCCGGAACCGGATCTTCGCTTATAGATAATGTTTTGTTGCCGGCACATGGAAATGGCCGTTTTTTGGTTGTGTGTGGTGCAATTTCCGTATACTATGGTGCCACAAATCGAGAATAGAGTTCCTTTTACCGGCGTAATGCTGCGGCATGGCCGCGTGCTGATGCTGGGCATACTGCTATTTGGCCTGAGGGTCACCGGGTATGGCCAGATCCCGGCCAATTGGACCGTTACTATTGTGACGTCACCGAATAACCAGCCGGCGGACGGCACGTCGAATGACGTTTGTACTGTAACGATCATGGATAACTCCACGATTCCGGCCACGCCCGTCAATGGTGTGACGGTGGACTTCACGATCAATCCTACGACGGTTACGTCTTCGCTTGTCACCGGTTCCGGCAGTTTCGCCGCGGGTACTGTCCAATACGGGTTAAGCAGCACTATTATACAGGTAGCCCAGATCGATATCAAGATCAACGGCGTCAGCTTCCCCACCCAGCTTTTCCGTTATGTGGCCGGCCCGCCGGTGCTGAATCCGCCGGCCGGTTCGCCGAATCCATCCTACTTTATTGTTACCGGCAATGACGCGGGCGCGGATAACGCAGATACCAACGGGATCCAGATACATGTGACAGATGCAAACGGTAATGACTATCCGCAAGGAACGCCTGTGACGATCACGATCACCAGCAACACTCCGGCGTCAGGGGATGTCGGATGGCGCCCGGGGGTGGTGACTAAAGTATATAATTCGACGATCGGGCCCGATGGAACGGTAGATCTTCCGATGGTCGACGGGATCGCAGGTAATGTTACGATGACGGCCAGCGTAGAGGATGTCAATAACGGTAATACCTGGTATACATTCCCCAATCCGGTGACGGTGACCTGGACCAGTCCGGATGCCGATCCTGCGGCATCTTCCTACACGACGATCATTGGTTCGGCGCCTGATGACGGCACGGATACCGCTGTCGTGCAGGTCCATCTGGTGGCTCCCGGCGGCGGCCCTGTGGCGGCGAATACGATGGTTTATTTCACGGTGACCAGCACTGGACCAGCGTCCAATAATGCCCAATTGAACCTGACGACGACGAGTACGTTCTCCGAGCAGATCGGGAATTTCCTGGCGGACGGCAATACGATCGATCTGCCGGTCACCGACCTGTCGGCAGGCAGTGTTACCA
Organism: Puia sp.; assembly: GCA_035508835.1. GTDB lineage: Bacteria > Bacteroidota > Bacteroidia > Chitinophagales > Chitinophagaceae > Puia. The sequence continues at coordinate 26,646 of DATJMG010000119.1, read as the reverse complement.
TCACGGCCAGTGTCATGGTGGGTGGAGTTTTGACGCCGATCAGCGGAAGCCCGCAGACGGTCACGTTCACTTCAGGTCCGCCTGCGATCAATCAAACGAACAATCCCAGCGCTTTCATAACGATTACCAATAATCAACCTGCCGACGGGTCTTCGCAGGACGTGGTGCAGGTGTGGCTGGCGGATGCGGGCGGCAGCGGCGTACCAAACTGGCCGGTGACGTTCACCATTACCAGTAATAATGCTGCGTCAACGAGTGCGCTGTTCGATCCGCCGCCAAGCGGCACGCCGACATCTACGACGGTGACGGTCAACACGAGCGGCAACCTGGCTGCATCCGGGCCGGGATATGTCGTCCTGCCGTTGACGGACCTGCAGGTGGGAAGTGTCACGATCACGGCCACCTTTACGGTTGGCGGTGTCACCTATACGATCCCGGTGGACCAGACGGTGAATTTTGTCACCGGCTCGCCGGTAAATTCCAATCCGGGCAACCCGACGCCTCCCGGTGGTGGCGGCGGCAGCGGCGGGTCGGGTACGGGTCCTTCCAATCCGTCGAATCCTTCGGGTCCGGGCGGGGGCTACACCTATCTGTCCATGACCTACAACGATGTCCCCGCGGACGGTGTTTCGACCGATACTGCGACGGCGTATGTTACAGATGCCGAAGGTCATCCGGTTTCGGATGTGATGGTCATCTTTACGCTGCATCCCGGCGGTCCTGCGAACAGCGGTGCGCTATTCCAGCCGCAGGCGGAGATCCAGGATACGGTATATACCAATTCGAATGGTTTTGCGGCGATGGCGATCTCCGATACGATCCCCGGTGATGCCTGGGTGGATGCGTCGATCATAGTCAGCGGCACGCTATCGGATATCGCGGGCAGTTCGGCAATCGCCGTCTTCACACCTGCGCCGGATGTCAATAATGCGAATACGCAGCTGATCGTCCTGGTCTATGAAGCGACTGCCGATGGATCCAGCACGACGCAGGTGGAAGCGCATATTGTTGACGGGTCCGGTAATCCGGTTACCAATGCCAGCGTCACGTTTGCGATCGATTCCGGGTCGGCCCAGATCGTCGGCAGCCAGACGGTTACGACCGATGCCAACGGGAATGCGATCATCAGCCTGACCAGCACGACCGCCGGGTATGCCCTGGTGACCGCTACGGTGAATGGCAAGGCCATCATCTACGGCAGTCCGGCGCGGGTATATTTTTCGACGATCAATATCTATGTTCCGAGAGCGTTCAGCCCGAATAACGACGGAACCAACGATCTGTTGAAACCCATCCTCGTCGGGATTGCGGACTTCCATTATTTCACCGTGTATAACCGATGGGGGAATATCGTATTCACGACGACGGACCCGAACCAGGGCTGGGATGGAACGCTCAAGGGGGTGCCGCAGCCGATAGAAACATATTTGTGGATCGCCGAGGGGATCGATACCAACGGCAAAAAAATCGTAGCAAAAGGTATGGTCTCCCTGGTCCGATAAACTGGAGCAGAGGGAGCCGAACAATAAAAAATTTTAAAATCCAATGTCCCGATGAGGAAGTTTTATTCTATACCGATTCTCTTGCTGGTCACGGGCCTTGTCCGGGGACAGGAGGTCAATTTCTCCCGGGTGCAGGATCTGACCATGTGGTATAACCAGTCTCTAAAGACCGATAAGCAGGACCAATTGGTATTGGATTATCGCAATGTTGCTTACGGCGGACAGATTGCCTACAACACGGTTGCAGCGATGTTCGATATGCCGTTGTTATCCAAGGACGGCAGGAATAAGCCCAATTCCGGCTATTTCAGCGTGAGTGTGGGTGCTGCTTCGGACAAGTCCAATGCCGGCATTTTGAACAATACACTCGGGCTGGTGGGTATTTCCTATGCTGTACCGATCGGCAAGCACGAGACCTATCTCGCGGTCGGGTTCCAGGGCGAATATTATCAAAGCAATTTCAATGTCGCAGGGGTCTCGGGCGCTTTCGGGGATCAGTTCAACGCATACGGGCCGATCGAAGGGCAGCCCAGCGCGGACCGGCTTGCATCGGGCTGGTCTTACGGCCACTTCAATGCCAACGTAGGGGCTTCGGTATTCAGCAATGGCCGGTATGACAAGTGGTATGCCGGTGTCTCCGCGCAGCAGGTGAACCAGCCCTATTCCTACGACATCAAATCGGATTCCACCCGGTTGAAGACTGACTACAGCTTCCAGGGCGGGTACAAGTTTACTACGGCGACGGATGATGAAGTGGCTTTTTATATGTTGATGAGCTGGCAAGGGCCTGCCTACCGGCACTATTTCGATCTGACGTATACGAAGGCCATCCCTGACGTTGCCGGTGGTGCGGCGATAGGGGTGGGGCTTGGCTACCGGTATAATGACGCCGTGATCCCGAATATCGAGCTGCGGTATCAGAAAATGGTAATAGGTATTTTATATGATGTAAATATTTCGACGATCAGTGCGTCCGGCATTGCACGGGATGGTGTAGAGCTGGCGTTACGGATGGATTTTTAAAACTACTAACCTCATGAAGAAGGTAATGATTTGTTTGATTGGTTGTTTCCTGATCGCCCTGAATCTCCGGGCGCAGGATACTACCCGGCCGGCGCCGGATCCTGCGCGTCCGGCAGCGGATAGTGCCAAACAGACATCCGATACGGCTAAAATGATGACGGTACTTAAAGATAGCGGCGTTGTCAAGCCTGCTACTCCCGCGGCCGGTGATACGACCGCGCAGCCTGCGGGCAGTGCGCCCGGTGCGGGCGGCGCGTCGGGTACGGGCACTTCATCGGGTACGGGCAGTTCGTCGGCTACTCCCGGCGGATCCGGCGACTCGGTCATTTCGCTGGTCGACTCCACGTATCCGAAGGGGGCGAGTGATGCCGCTAAAACGAGTGACGGCGCAAAGACGGGCGATGCGGGGAAGACCAATGACCCTGCTGCAAAGACAACGGACGCCGCTGCAAAGACCGGGGATGCCGCTGCAAATACAACGGCCGCTGATGCAAAGACCGGGGACGGTGCTGCAAAGACCGGGGACGCCGCAAAAACGGATAGTCCGGCGAAGGGCCAGGATACAGCGGCGGATCAGCCGGCAGCACCGACATCGAGACAGCTGGATACGCGGTGGTTCATCTCGCCGCTGTTGAAACTGCAATTCCAGGACTTTGCGATGCTGGAGAAGAACCGGGATGGTTATCTGTCCAATGCCAATACGCTGCCTTTCTTCTCGCGCGGGAACGGGTCTTTTGCGGCATCGGCTTACAAGAATTTGACGAGCAGGCTTTCGGTCAGTGCGGACCTGGGACTGAGTTTTGGGCACGTGACGAACAACAGCGTGGAGATCAGCCAAACGCCCTCCAGGACTTTCAATTTGTTGAACGCGACCGTCTACTATCACCTGCTGCCGGCCACGTACCGGTTGCAACCATATGTGGAAGCAGGGATCAACGACATTATCAATTCGGCCTCTTATGTAACCGTTCCGATCGGGATCGGCGCCAAGTTCAATTCCTCAAAGGTCATGGCCCTTGCCCAGGTCAGCTATGGCGAGGCGATCGGCAAGAATATCGCCAATACGACCATGTATTCCGTGGGGGTTTACATTCCGATCAGGGACAAGAAACACAAACAGCTGGATATAGACGACAATACGCCCCGGTATAACAAGAATGACAAGAAGGACAAGAATAAGGATACCACCGCCAGGAATGGCACGGTGATCAACAATATCTATGTGACCATCAATATGGACTCTGTATTGAGGGCTAAAGGTCTGCTGAACGATGATGGCTCGCCCCGGAGTGGTGGTAATGATGGTGATGATGCCAATGGGTCCGGGTCCGGTCACAGCCGGAAGCGCCGGGCGGGGCTGAAGAATTTCGATGTGGATGATTTCGATGAGAATTCCTATAAAATGGATTCCCTCGACGGTCAGCCGGCTATCAGGTTCGTGGTATACTTCGAGTTCAACGACTTCGGGCTGAATTCCCAGGCCTTTGAAAGTATCGACCGGGTGATCGGACATTTGAAAAGGACGCCTGGTGAATTTACGGTCGAGATCAAGGGGTATACGGATTCCGTGGGGGATGACCACTATAACAACTGGCTGTCGCGCGAGCGGGCGAAAATGGTCCTGAAGTATATGAACAGCAGAGGTATCCCCGTGGAGTTGATGAAGGCCAAAGCTTACGGAAAGGACAATCCGGTAGCGGACAACGCCGATCCCAGCAAAGCCTGGCTTAACCGGCGGGCCGAGATCATTGTCCATGCCAAAGAAGCCGTAGCAAATGGCCAATAGTAAATAGCAGAATTTTAAAATCCGATATTCCCATGTTGAATTTCAACACCGCAGCGTTATGGGGGCATTTACCCCAGAACATCAAGATCCGTTTGATCGACGAGCACGGAAATTTCATTGATCCGTTACAACTCAAAGAAGTCGATTATCTTTCCCGATTCCAGAACAAGTGTGTTGTCAATAAGGTCTGCCACCAGATGCTGGCTGACAACCGTTCCGGTGTAATCGAAGTGTACCAGGACAAAGTCGTTATCAGGGAGAATTAGTTATTTCCGACCGGTTTCTCCATCCCGTAAGGCTGCACATCCAGGACCTGGATCTTGGAGTCCCGGGTAAGGAGGTCGCTGATATGCCGGAAGCCGGTAAAACCGGAGATCCCGCTTTCTGTTTGCGGGTTTACCAGGATCATATCGGCCATGATCAGCTCGGCGTATCTCAAGGCTGCTTTGGCCGGGTTGTGCCGGGTAGCCGCCGAATATTCGACAGGGTGGTGCAGCTTTTCCCGCAGGTAATGATAGGCTTTCAGGAAGGTCTGGGACAGGAGGCCGTCTTTTGGCCCTGAATCTTCGCCGATGGCCAGCAGGTGGACCTGGGCCTTGAACCGTTTCGCCATGAGGACGGCCCATTCCAGCTTTCGCTCGGGCAGGAAATCGCGGATCGGCAGGACGATGACGCGGGTCCGGTTGTCAAGGGAACCCGGTTTGACGGTCAGTACGGGGCAATTGGTCCGTTTGGCGACGATGTCGGGTGAGACGCTCCCGGAGAGGAACCAGCGCCGGTGATTCTTCTGTTTGGCAATAATGATGAGATCGGGGTTAAGCATGGAGGCGCAATCGATAATGGTTTGCCGGACCGAGTTCCCCCGGAGGATATGGACCTTCACCCTGATATGAGGGCCGGATTGCTGGAGGGTATATTTCCATTGGTGCAGGTCTCTTTCTGCTACCCACATCTTGAATTGGTTCTTCGTTTTTTTTGCAGGAGGCACGATATGCAGCAGATGGATGACGGTCTCATCCGATCCCACCAGTTCCACCGCCTTCTTAACCGCTATTTCCGTATTCAGCGAGAAATCTACAGGGATCAATATTTTATCGAATGTTGCTGCCATGACTTTATTTCCATCCAAAGTAGAATTGAAGGATTAACCCGTGATTAGAGGGGCATTAGAATTGGATTAGAGCAGGCGTAATTCCTGGGGAGTTGTGTAATATTGCGTCAGAATGGCGGACGAACGAAAGATATTGATTGTTGAAGATGAGAAGAAAATAGCCGACACGCTCAAGATGGGGCTGATGGAAAACGGCTTTTATGTCGAGGTGGCGTATGATGGGAAGATCGGCTATCAATTGTTAACTTCGCGTAGCTTTGACCTGGTGATCCTGGATATCAATTTACCGGGAATGAATGGCTATGATCTTTGCAAAGCCATCCGGTACCGCAATATGAACATGCTGGTGATCATGCTGACCAGTATGAGTTCGTTGGATGACAAGGTGGAAGGTTATGATGCCGGAGCGGATGATTACCTGGTCAAGCCGTTCGAGTTCCGGGAACTGTTGTTGAAGATACGGGCGCTCTTGAAGCGGACGCCGGGACAAGAGGTGCCGGTGGGCAATCTGCTCCGGGCCGGCGACCTGGAGATGAACCTGGATAATAAGGAGGTGCATCGGTCAGGGAAGAAGATCAAGCTGACTGCAAAAGAATTTCAACTGCTGGAATATCTGATGCGCAACAAGAACCGGGTTGTATCGAGGGCCGATCTCGCCATCAATGTCTGGGACGTCGATTTCAATACGAACACCAATGTGATCGATGTCTATATCAGCTATGTCCGGAATAAAGTGGATAAGGATTTCGATGTGAAGCTGATCCAGACGCATGTCGGGATGGGATATATTTTAAAAACCTAGCGGGCTGATGCCGGTTAAAATCCGCATAACGTTATTGTTCACGTTGCTGGTATGGGCCATTCTCACGCTGGTATGCGCGTCAGTCTATTATTTCTCATATACGAACCGGATCAAGGACATTCAGACGCGGCTGGCCAACCGGGCGATTACGACGGGGCGGCTGCTAAGCCGGGCCGGGGTGTTCGATCAGGCGCTGATCCGGAAGATCGATTCTTCCACTTCGGTCGTCAGCATGCGGGACAAGGTGGTGGAGGCGTATGATGCGGCGGACGCGCGGATCTACTGGTACAGTGACAAACCAGCGGATACGATCCGGACGAATAAGGCGGTCATCGACCAGGCCCGGACCGATAAGTCGCCCGTTTATTTCCGGGAGGGTTCCAAGGATGCGATCGCGTTCTATTATCTCGATGAAAATTCCTGTTTTGTGATCATTGCCGCTGCTTATGACGAGTCGGGGAATGAGAAGATGCAGCATTTGAGGCTGGTGCTGACGTTGAGTTTCATTGGTGGCATCCTGATCTCGGTGATCGGGGGATATCTCTTTTCGATCAGTCTGCTGCGGCCGCTGCGACGGATATCGGATGAGGTCAACGAGATCTCTGCGCGCAACCTGGCACGCCGGATCCGGTCGGCAGGAAGGGTCAACAAGGATGAGTGGCGGTATTTATCGGATACGCTCAATCGATTATTGAACCGGTTGCAGGAGAGCTTCGAGATCCAGGGGCGGTTCATTGCCAATGCGTCGCATGAGTTGTCGACGCCGCTCACATCTGTCTCCAGTCAGCTGGAGGTGGCCTTACAGCGCGTGCGGAGTGTCGAGGAATACCGGAAGGTCATCCAGTCGGTGTACCAGGATGTACAGCAGCTGACCAAGCTCACGCAGACCCTGCTGGAGTTTGCCCGGGCTTCGGGTACGGCTGCGGGGCTGGAGATCGATCTTGTCCGGGTGGATGAGATCCTCCTGAGGCTCCCGGGGGAGATCTCCAAGACCAATCCTTTGTATTCGGTGATGCTGGACTTTGACCGGCTGCCGGAGGCGGAGGAGGCATTGTTGGTGTTCGGGAATGAGGAACTGTTATTTACGGCGATCAAGAATATCGTCTCCAATGCCTGCAAGTACAGCGAGGATCATCTTGCGACGGTCCGGCTGAGGGTTCAGAGCAAGGAGATCCGCATCAGCATAGAGGATCATGGGCGGGGTATTCCCGAGGGGGAATGGGAGAAGATCTTTCAGCCGTTTTACAGGACGGAGGAAGGGCATACCATACCTGGTTTTGGGCTCGGGCTGTCGCTGGCACGGCGGATCATCCAGCTGCACAAAGGATGGATCAATGTCGATTCGGCGGTTGGGAAGGGGTCGCTCTTCTCCGTCCGGCTGCCAACGGCGGGGAGTTTACGCCCGATTAGCGGGTAGGACGCCCGGCCGTCGGTGAGGGACGCCCGATTCCCGGGTAGCAGACGTTCCATTCCCGGGCAGCAGAAGCCCGATTCTAATCTAATTCTAATCCGAGTTTAAGTCTTTGCTAATCCGGCTGCTTCATCTTAGCCCTATCTTCTCTAAACATTTAAATCAAATTGTATGCGTATTAAAAACATAGCATTGCTCGGTCTTCTACCGATTATGCTATTTTCCTGTGTGAGCAGCAAAAAATTCAAAGCCTTGCAATCGAAGTACGACAGTCTTAACAAATCCTATGGGGATCTGCAGAATGATCTCAAGAATTGCAACGGAAAGACTGCCGATCTCACCCGCGCCAAATCCGATTGTGACGCACAGGTAGCGGAGTTGAACAAGCAGATTGCGTTCCTGAAGGACAACAATACCCAGGCATTGAAGCAGCTGGAGGATATGTCGGTCATTTCCTCCGATCAGGCGCAGAGCATCCGGCAATCGCTGGCGAATCTGGGCGCCAAGGATGCGTATATCCAGAGCCTGCAGCAGGCGCTGGCGCACAAGGATTCTTTGAATATGGCGCTGGTGCAGAACCTGAAGGGGGCGATCGGCGATCTGAATGACAAGGACATCAACATCAAGGTCGATAAGGATGTGGTGTATATCGATATTTCGGACAAGCTGTTGTTCAATACCGGGAAGTACAATGTGACGAAGCAGGCGCAGGAGGTTTTGGGGAAGGTGGCGGCGGTTTTGAAAGCGCAGCCGAATATCGAATTCATGGTAGAGGGCCATACGGATAATGTGCCTTACCGGCATGGGGACCTGTTGGACAACTGGGATCTCAGCGTAAAGCGGGCGACGGCGGTGATCCGCATTTTGCAGCACAAATATGGGATGGAGCCGGCGAAGATGGCGGCGGCCGGTCGCGGGGAGTATGTGCCGGTGGCAGACAACAGTACGGCGGAAGGGCGGCAGCTGAATCGCCGGACACGGATCGTGATCTTGCCGCAGCTCGATCAATTCTTCAAGCTGTTGGAGCATAAGTAGGAACTGGGCGTAGCCCAGTTCGCACTTGACGACCGAATGGGAGGAAAGTGCAGACATTGATTATGTTGAGACAAAAAATTAATTTGCGCAGCAATTTTTTGTCGAAATCTATTCTAGGGTTTGGTGTGGTGATTGATCCGTATCCAGGGGTTTAGTTTAGCCCCGGCTTGGAGAAGCCGGGGCTTTTTCGTACACCGGATGTATCGAAACCGGACAAGGCCGGGCTGGCCGAGGGGGTAAATTGTTGGGAACCATACAATTGAGTTATTGGTATCGTATTTGGCACGATGGTTTTCAAAAACCAGTCACCGCATATGCGCCGAGGCTTTCTGCGAATCGCGTTACGACAAGCCGTTCGCCAAAAACAGCTGACGATCGTTCATATTTTGGGCCTGACAGTCGGGATCGCCGTGTTCCTGCTGATCTTTTTTATTGTCCGGTTCGAGTTGAGCTTCGACGACTTTCATTCGCAGCGGGATCATATTTACCGGGTCGTGTCTGTTTTCAAAACGGAGGCAGGCATCGATTATGAATCCGGGGTGCCCTTTCCGACGGCCCAGGCATTACGGCGCGATTATCCGCAGCTGAAAAATGTCGCTTCTATTGTGAGCCTGGGTGGTGACGGGGTGTTCACTGTCGAAGGCGACAGTTCCGGAGGGTATGCCGAAAAAAAGTTCCGGGAGGAATCCGGGGTCGTATTTGCCGAGCCGCAGTTTTTCAGGATGTTTGATTTTCGCTGGCTCGCCGGCGACAAGCGGACGGCACTAAATGAACCCAACACGGTGCTGCTCACGAAGTCACTGGCCGTGAGATATTTTGGTTCCTGGCCTTCTGCGGTCGGCCGCTACCTGAAGCTCTACAACCGCCTCACGTTGAGGGTTACGGGCGTACTCGACGATGCCCCGGCCAATACGGATTTTCCCCTGAAAGCGGTCGTCTCTTATGCCACGCTGCCCGGTACCGGCGCAAACGATGCGCTCCATAACTGGGCCGCGGTTTTTGCGCAGCATTACTGTTTTGTGACGCTACCGGACAAGCTTTCTGCGACCACGGTCGACGGGTATCTTGCGGATATGGTGAAACGCTATAAGCCGGAAGGCCACCGTAATGAAGGCATGATGCTCCTGCCGCTAAAAGAAATGCACTTCGACACGCGGTTCAATACCTTCAACAATCACCCGTTTAGCCGGGCGCTGATCGGCGCTCTCGGCTTGATCGGGCTGTTCGTTCTCCTGATTGCCTGCGTTAACTTTGTCAATCTATCTACTGCGAGGGCGGTTTACCGTTCCCGGGAGGTTGGCGTACGGAAGGTACTGGGGGGTACCCGGCGTCAATTGTTGTGGCAATTCATGGCTGAGACGGGATTGTTGGTGTTGGTTGCAGTCGCGATAGCCTGTACGATTTGCGGTCAGGCGCTGCCGTTCTTCGACCGGATGCTTGGGATGACGCCCGGCTGGCGGTTTGTATTCGATCCGGCAGTGGGCGTGGCGCTGCTTGTGGTCGTCGCCGGGACCACCTTCCTGGCTGGATTCTATCCTTCGCTTGTCCTTTCCGGTTTTGATCCGGCAGCGGCGTTCAAAAGCAATTCCGCGCCGCGGGGTACCGGTTCCCATCTCTTGCGCCGGGTGCTCGTGGTGCTGCAATTCACGATAGCACAGGCGCTGATCATCGGCATGTTGATCATCGTCGGGCAGGTTGCTTATTTCCGAACGGCGCCGATGGGCTTTGACAAGGAGGCGATCCTCATTACCCATATCCCCGATACCCGGCAGATCGATTTTCTTCGTCAGCAATTCAAGGCGCAGCCCGGGGTAGAGCAGGTTAGCTTCAGCTATGCCCCGCCGATAGATCTGAATAGCGATTGGAATACCAATATTACGTACAAAGGCGTCGAACAGCCGAATTTCGGGGTCAATCTGAAATGGGCGGATTCCGTTTACCCAAGGCTTTATCATTTCCAGTTGCTGGCCGGAGACCTTATTCCCGGGCCGTACACCATGGTTGTAAACGAAGCATTTTTGAAGAAGTTGGGTATTCGCCGGCCGGCGGATGCGCTTGGGCAAAAAATAATTGTCGGCGGCACCGGTGATACGAGTACGATATCGGGAGTCGTCAGGGACTTCAATATCGCTCCGTTGAACGACACGATCAGGCCGATGCTGATGGAAGGCTGGAAGCAGCAATATCAGACGGTCAATCTGAAACTGACGCCTTCGCTGATCGGAAAAGCTTTGCCCGCCATTGAAAAGGTTTGGAAGTCGGCCTTTCCGGACGATGTTTATGAATACCAGTTCCTGGATGACAGCATCGCGAAATATTATCAGCAGGAAGATCAGCTGTCGATGCTCTTCAAATTATTTGCGGGCCTGGCCATCTTCCTTTCCTGCCTGGGGCTTTACAGCCTGGTTTCCTTTATGGCAGCCACCCGGGCAAGGGAGGTAGGCATCCGGAAGACCCTCGGCGCAACGGTAGCAAACATCGTTTATTTGTTCTCCCGCGAATTTACCCTGCTCATTTTGTTATCTTTTTTGATCGCCGCGCCGGTTGCCGGGATTTTCATGCACCGCTGGCTGCAGAATTATGCGTTTCACATTCACCCCGGGCCGCTGCTCTTCGCAGAAGCCATCGGCCTCTCCCTGCTGATCGCGTTATTGTCCGTCGGCTATCGGGCATGGAAGGCTGCCGTGGCCAATCCGGTCCGGACTTTGAGGGCTGAATGACCTGCGCGGGGATGCCGGGGACGCCGGGGACCCGCAGGGAAGGGCCGCGCGGCCGCCGACTAATTCACCAGATACATCCGCGTGGCCGAATTGATGTATTCGGTGGGATCGAAGGCGCTGTCGAAGGTATCGCTCATGGCGTCGAGTTTCACGCCGAGGGCCTGGACTTTAAGGCCGATCTCCGGGTCGTTCTTATATTTAGCGACCAGTTCGCTATAACGGCTCATAATACCGCGGATATCGAAGGTCAGCTCGCCGAAGCGGAGTTTGAGGGATTGGACGTCCATCAGCTCGTAGTAGATCGGCTGCTTCCAGTTTTTGACATCCGCCGAGCGGCGATCCGTCACCAGTGCGGAGGCCCTTTTCCGTAATTCCGTCAGGAATTGGTAGCGCTGGTCCGCGTCGGTCTCTTTGGTAAACTGGTGGACGTATTCTTCGCGCGGGACCTTCAGAAGAGCGAGGTTCTGGTTCAGGATGGTGTCATAATGGATCTGGAGTTTGTCCAGGTCGTTGGTAACGATCTCCCATTGTTGTTCGATCAGGTCTTTGTCATAGCCGAACTGGCTCAGCTTGGCCGTGAGCAGGAACATTTTCTGACTTTGGTCCCGGAGTTCTTTCTTTTTGGAGCCCAGGGAGGTGATATAGTTATCGATGCCGAGGAACAGGGCCTGGCAGACCGGGCCGGCGATCGGGGTTCCGCCGGCGATGTTGCCGGTGATCTGGACCATGTCATGCAGCACGTTAAGGGCCGGGTCCTTGTCTTTTTCCTTTTCGATATAGGCATAGAATTGCTTATACCACTCCTGGTATCCGGGATAGTTCATGGGGTTGGCCGTCTCATTGAGGGTAGAAAAAAAGCTCTTGGCGGAGTTGAAAAGCAAGAGCGGCTGGATCTCCTTGTCCATGGAGACGAGGTTGATGATGGCGGACTGATAGTTAGCCTGATAGACATTCAGCTCATTTTCCTCGATGGCCTGTTGTTTTTCTTCCAGCGCCTGCACGCGGAGCAGCAGCTTGTCCGCTTTCTCGCGGGCATCCCGGGTGGCGGCGATGGCGAGGTCGAGGGAATCGACTTTGTTGTCGAGCCGGGAGAGGGTTTGATCGATGCTTTTGGTTTTTTTGTCGAGATTGTCCTGGATGTCACTGAGGACTTTGTTGCGGATGTTCTTGTCGGATGACAAGGTCGTGTCGGGCACCTGGGTCTGGGCGAGCGCGAGCTGGCTGACCAATAGTCCGGACAGGAGGAAGCCATACTTTTTCAAGGTGGATGAATTTTGTCGGGAAAGTAACGGTAGAAAGGATAAAACGCTATTAGAATGGCATTAGAAGGCAATTAGAATCGTAGAAATACGATTGAGGGGGTGGGGGTTTACGATAAAAATAGAGGGAGTTTGCTCTTTTTTAACATTTTGGGCTTCCTTATTTTTGACCTATCCAATTCCGATGAATGAACCAACCGGTTCCAATATCTATGTAAAAGCTGCTTTCCGCCCTGATGGAGGAAGCAATTAAAATTCAGTTCTCATTGAAAAGCCCTCGACTAATCATTGGGGGTTTTTTCGTTTGACGGCCCTGGAAGGACCGTCGCGATCCGCCAGGATCACAGAAGTTAGCCCCGTGGAGCCCGCGCCGGCCGGCGAAGCCGCTAAAGCTGATGCTCAATTCTTTCGGACATAAATATCTATTACCCGGGTCAGACAGGGGTCTCCGTGGACGAGAAGCGTATCGGCGGTAAGGATGGCCTGATAGGGGACATTCTGCATCGTAAGGGTCGTCGTGTCCGCGAAAGAGCAACCTACGATCCCGTAGCCTACCGCATAATAACCGGTATCGGTCTCGGTCGAGGGATTGGGGAGGAGCAGAATGGGTTCGGCGACCTGGAGGTAGTTCGGTTCGTAGTTGACGGAATCCTCGAAGATGGAATCGTTATGGATGAATGTGAAGGAACCGGTCGTATCGAAAATGAGGGTCCTGCTGATGCCGGTGTTGGCGGGAGTATAGGAGGTTTGAACAGGCTGCCCTGATGCGGTGGTGTCACCGGGGGTAAGATCCCAGAGCGCTTTGGATTGATAGGCCCAGGTCCAGGTGCCGATGATGCTGGCCGTGTCGTTCTCCGCGGTGGTGCTGCTGCCCGGTTGAGACTTGGTACAGGAGGCATAGGCAAGGATAAGCAGTAGAAGGGTAAGATACGATAGCGGACTTCGCATGGTGATTATTTCAAGCGACAAAAATAGGGAAATAATCTCAGGACTTCGGGCCGATCAGGACTTCCGGCCGATCAGGACTTCCGGCCGATCAGGACTTCCGGCCGATCAGGTTCATGACCGAATCCTTATAACTAACTCCGATCGGAATGGTTGCTTTGTCCAATTCGATGGTATTGCCGTAGATCGTGCGGATATGGCGAAGGGCGACGATAAAAGACTTGTGCACGCGGATGAATTGCCGGGCGGGCAGGGACTTTTCCAGGTCGTTCATGGTCTGATGGGTGATCAGCGAATAGTCGGGGGTATGGATCTTGAGATAGTCCCGGCTGCCCTGGATATAGAGGATCTCCGAGAAATTCACCCGAAAGAATTTGCTGTTGGAGCGGATGAAGATGTGGTCGTCGGAGAATAGGTCGGCTTCCCGTGCGGCTGCGGAGAACAGGCGGTTATCGAGGATCTTGCCCACGGCGCGGGAGAAGCGTTCGAAGGAGATCGGTTTCAGGAGATAGTCGATGACATTGAACTCGTAGCTTTCCAGGGCGTATTCCGGATAGGCGGTTGTCAATACTACAAGGGGGGAATCTCTCAGGCCGCCGAGGAATTGGAGTCCGGTCATTCCGGGCAGGCGGATGTCGAGGAACATAATATCGATCTCTGTTGCAGCCAGGGCAGCTTCCGCTTCGAGGGCATTCCGGTAGACGCCGGCCAGTTCCAGGCTGCCCAGACGGGCAAGGTGGCTTTTCAGGACATCCTGGGCCAGGACTTCGTCTTCAACGATGATACATTTTAACAAACGTTGGCGGTTTTTAAGATGAGCGAAACGGTGAATGAGTTCTTGTTTAAAATTACGTCAAGAGTATGAGAATCCGGGTAAAGGGTCTCCAAACGTTCCCGTGCGTTCCGGAGGCGAAGCTGGCTGGTCCGGCTTTCGTCCTTCTCGGTCTGGATGATATCCAGGTCAAAGGACTTGGGGTATAGCAGTTCGAGCAGGCTGCGGCTATGGGCGATGCCTTTGCCGTTGATACGTTTGGCCTGCATCTCGAGGTCCGCCTGGGTGCTGTTGATGACGTTGAGGGTCAGCTGACCGTTGGCTACTTTGATCGTGATGTAAATGAACGGTTCGTTAAAGCTGTTATCCATCGCATGCTTGAAGCTGTTCTCGATAAAGGAGATAAAGAGGAAAGGTTCGATCCGGACGCCGGCGGTATGGCCTTCCACGGTCAGCCGGATATCGGCCTGGTGGCGCATCTTCTCGATCTCGATATAGTTGCGGATGAAATCGATCTCTTTTTGGAGGGGAATGGAATCTTCGTCGCATTCATAGATCAGGTACCGCATGATATCCGCGAGGCGGACGACGACCTCGGGTGCCCGGTCCGACTTCTGCAAGCTCAGGGAATAGATGCTGTTGAGGGTATTGAAAAGGAAATGCGGGTTCAACTGGGCCCGGAGATAGCGAAGCTGAAAGAAGCTGCTCTCTTTTCGGGCAGACCGGAGCTCTTCATTTTGTTCGATGGACCGGCCGATATTAAAGGCCAGCAGGGACAGGCTCATATTTACGGCAACCCAGCCGACTACCCGATAGAACGTGTAGGTATTCAACGCCAGGTAGTTCATGAACGTCGACTGCACGTTGGGGTTTCTCACGATCGAATACATGGTCAGGATCAGCCCGCTGATCACCAGCAGGAAAAGCCCAAAAAGAATGACAGCAAGCACTTTCCGGCCGCGGGCGATGAAGGGTGTTCCCATGAGATGAACATATAACAGGTAGAGGGGGAAGACGATCCCGCTGATCACGAAGGTTGTGATCCAGTCTATCCTGTGCAGGTGCAGGATAGCGACAGAATCCGTTACCGGGCTAAGGAAAGCGACCAATATCCAGCAGGCGGTTTCGGCCCTTGTAGTACGTCTTCTAAGCCGGTCGTTATCGTATTCCATGTAAGGGGTTATTCAGTCCGATAAAACTAAAGAGTAACAGGCGTTTGCGGAAAAGAATTCGACCAATTGGAAGGGTTGTTCGATCAACATGGTTTTGCGGGGTTGGGGGGGAAGGAAAGAAAAATTTGATTAATAATACCGATTGGTATAATTTTGTGCCGGATTGGGAGAACGCACCATGAATAAAGCAGAACGCACGAGGCAGTTCATCATCGAAAAGACGGCGCCGATCTTTAACAAGAAAGGGTACGCGGGCACCTCGCTTTCGGATATGACGGATGCGACCGGGTTGACTAAAGGGAGTATTTATGGAAATTTTGCGGATAAGGACGAGGTGGCGGCAGCGGCATTCGATCATAATATTCAGCTGCTGCTGACGGCTACGGCGGCGGCGATGGCAACGCAGTCGACTGCGCGGGGAAAGCTGCTCGCGATGATCGAAGTGTATTACCACATGCAACGGGTGACGGTTCCGGAGGGGGGATGTCCGATCATGAACACAACGGTGGAGGTGGATGATACGAACCCCCGGTTAAAAGCCAAGGTGGCCGAGGTCATGCAGGGGTGGAAGAAAAAGGTGGAGCAGGTGATCGAGGCCGGAAAGGTCGATAAGGAGTTCGGGATGGCGGTGAATGCGGAGCAGACGGCGCTGACGCTCATTGCATTGATCGAGGGAGCGATCCTGATCCGGCGGGCGACGGATAAGGCAGGTTATTACCGGCAGGTGTTGGATACCGCCCGGAAGATCGTGGAGGGGTTATAATTTTTTTTGCACAAAAATATACCGATCGGTATAAAATAAGAACAATCATGAAAACGACAAACAACACGATCCTGATCACCGGCGGGAGTGCCGGGATCGGGCTAGCTATCTCACGGCGGCTTAGCGCCGACAACCTTTATCGCTCATCGCCCCACAGCGCATTTCAGGCTATCAATTCCATGAGGCAGCCGGTATGAAACGGAGGATACTAATGATCACGGTGATCGCGGCGGCCGTGATGGAACTGATCGACACTTCGATCGTAAATGTGGCGCTTTCCTATATGAGCGGAAACCTGGGTGCAACGTTGGAGGACACTTCGTGGGTGATCACCGCTTACGCGATCGCGAACGTATTCATCATCCCCATCACCAGTTTCCTTTCGGCGAAGCTGGGCAGGCGGAATTACTATATCGGGTCGGTGATCGTCTTTACGACCGCTTCTTTCCTTTGCGGGCAGGCGACAAGTATCTGGGAACTGGTGGCCTTCCGTTTTGTTCAGGGCCTTGGCGGCGGGGCGTTGCTTTCGGTCTCCGCTGCCATCGTATATGAACTTTTCCCAAGAGAGAAGCAGAATCTGGCCAGTGCGCTGTTCGGGGTCGGCATCTTTGTCGGCCCGACAATAGGACCTACTCTTGGCGGATTCATTACGGAAAATTATTCCTGGCCCTGGATCTTTTACATCAATGTCCCGATCGGGATCGTAGTGGCAGTGATCTGTTCTTCGCTCCTGGGCGAGCCACCGGTTCGGCCGGCGGTGGGTGACCGGATCGACTGGACGGGCATCGGGATGCTGGCGGTCGGCGTGGGCTCGTTGCAGACGGTGCTCGAGCGGGGGCAGACGGATGACTGGTTCGCGGCGGGATATATTGTCGCGCTGACGGCGTTGGCGGCGTTTTGTCTTTCCGGTTTTGTCTGGTGGGAGTTGAAAGCCGGGCACCCGGTTGTCAACCTGCGGGTGCTGAGGAGCCGCAATCTAAGTGTAGCGGCCTTGCTGACTTTTATCTCGGGCATAGGCTTGTACAGTTCCGTCTATCTTACTCCGGTCTTTGCGCAGCGGCTGCTGAATTTCACGCCTACCGCCACCGGACTGTTGTTATTGCCCGGCGCCATCCTGGCGATCGGCGGGTTGATCATCTCGGCGCGGGTGTTGCAGCGGGGTGTGCCGCCGGTGGTGATGATCTCAACCGGGATGTGCCTGTTCATGGTTTTCGCGTGGCAGATGTCCCGGCTCGATCTGGACGCAACGGCTGCCAATATGTATATTCCACTGATCTATCGGGCCATAGGGCTGGCCATTGTGACGGTGCCGTTGTCGACCCTCGCAGTGTCTTCGCTGGAGCCCAAAGATATACCGCAGGGTACGGCCCTGAACAATATGATGCGGCAGCTCGGGGGATCGTTCGGGGTGGCTTCGGTCAATACTTACCTGGCGCATCGCAATGCGACGCATCGTACGGACCTGGTCTCGCATTTGCCGGCAGGTGATCCGCAGGTGGCAGAGCAGCTGGCCCGTTATGCGGGATATTTCATGGCCAAGGGGTCGGGGTGGACCGATGCCCGGCAGCGGGCGCTGGGATTGCTGGAGGCGGGGATTGTCCGGCAGTCGAATGTGTTGAGTTTTGGGGATGCCTACCTGTTGCTGGGACTGGTTTTTCTGATCGGGATACCGTTCCTGCTGCTGACTTCGCGGCGAAAGGGCAAAAAGCCGGTGGTGGCGATGGCGGACCATTAGGGAAAAGGGATTTCCGTACCTTCAGGGCATGAATGTTTTGATCTTTAACGGCTGCAGCGACTACAAGCCGGAGACGACCGGGCGCCGGCTGACGGCGTACCTGCATGAACAGCTGGCTGCCCGCCATCTGGATGTGACGGAGTTCCATGTTTCGGAAGCACAGATCCCCTTCTTTGACCAACATGAGCTTCAGCCTCCGGCAGTGATCCGGGAGATGTGCGATCTTTTCCTGCAATCGGAACTACAGATCTGGCTTACGCCGTTGTATCATGGCGGCATGACGGGAGTGATGAAAAATTGCCTGGATTGGCTGGAGCTGACGGCCCGGCTTGAAAAACCGTATCTCACGGACAAGGTGATCGGGCTCGTGGCCTGGGCGGACGGCGGCCAGGCGATGCAGGGCATCAATGCGATGGATGCGGTTGCCAAGGCGCTCAGGGCCTGGGTGGTCCCTTATACGGTCCCGTTGGTGAAGAATCATCTCTATGTTGACGCGAGGCACCAGGAATTTGCCGTTGAGCATACCCGTAAGCTGGACCGGCTGATCTCGATCCTGGCGGGCGCGAGGCATGTCTTGCCCATCAATTTCTGAATGATGCGCGGAATTCGTTCATACGGTTGGGTTGTATTGACTGTGGGAGGCTTTGTCCTTTTATCCGCGGCGATCCGGCGACCTGACCGGAACTGTCCCACACCTTATAGGCTGTCTTACCCGGCCTACTTCGGGAACCGCATCAATATAGCCAGTGAGAACCCGATGACGGTAGAGGGGGTGGAGCTTGGCCGGCGGCTCTTCTATGACAAGCGGCTCTCTGCCAACAATACTATCGCGTGCGGGAGCTGTCATCAACAGCGGCATGGTTTTGCGGACATCAGGGCGTTTAGCCTGGGATTTGACGGGACGCCGACGCGGCGGAATGCCATGTCGCTGACCAATCTGCTATGGGTCCGTCATTTCTTCTGGGACGGGAGGGCGTCCAGTCTTGAGGCGCAGGCGATCACGCCGATGACCGATCCGCATGAGATGGGACAGTCGCCCGACCATGCGGCTGGGAAGCTGCGAGCTGTGCCCGGTTATGCGGCCTTGTTTGCGGCAGCATTCGGATCGGATTCCGTCACCGGGGAGCGGATCGTAAAGGCGCTCGCCCAGTTCGAGCGGACGCTGATCTCCGATCATTCGCGCTATGACCGTTATATCCGGGGGGAGTATCGGCTTACGTCCTCCGAGCAGCAGGGGCTGACGTTGTTTTTTACGAATAATGACCCCGTCCGCGGCATTCGCGGGGCTGGCTGCGGCAATTGTCATAGCGGGCCGAAGGTGTTCAGCGAAACCTATCACAACAATGGTCTGGATAGCTTGCCAACCGATCCCGGGAGATTGGGGGTTACGGGAATGGAGTACGACCGGGGCCGGTTCCGGGTCGTGACCCTGCGGAATATTGCGCTGACGGCGCCGTATATGCACGACGGCCGTTTCCGTAACCTTGCCGAGGTGCTGGATCATTATAGCGAGCATATTCTGCCTGGTCCTACGCTGAGTCCATCGCTGCGGGATTCGCTCAACCGGCCGATCGAGCTGCATCTTACTTCCGTGGAGAAGGGAAACCTTCTCGCTTTCCTGAACATGCTGACCGATTCCGTCTTTATCACCGATCCGCGATATGCCGATCCTTTTGCCATCAAAACTAAAACAGTGGAATAATGAAAAAGAGATTGTTTTTGTCGATGACTTTGTGCTTTCTGGTCATTGCTTTTACGGGCCGCGCGCAGCAACCTGCTACTGTGAAGGTGACAGGAGAAGTGCTAACTCCACTTACGCTGACGGCGTCGGACCTGGCCGCGATGCCCCGGACGACGGCCAGCGCCAAAGACAAGCACGGAATCATGCACAGCTTCTCGGGCGTGGCGATCGCGGATATTTTGAACAAGGCCGGAGTAACTACGGGCAGACAGCTGAGGGGGGAGAATCTGGCCAAATACTTGCTGGTCTCCTGCGCGGACGGCTATCAGGTTGTCTTCAGCCTGGCCGAACTGGATTCCAGCTTTACGGACAGGGTGGTTATCCTTGCCGACCAGGAGGAGGGCAAGCCGCTGCCGGCGGGTATCGGCCCGTTCCGGCTGATCGTGCCCGGAGAAAAGAAGCCTGCGCGAAATTGCTTCCAGGTCACTACGCTGGCCATCCGGTTTGCGAAAGAGTAAAGACGGCGTAGAGCACTGCAACCCCGAATATAAAGAGGTCCGAAATTTTGGCGATCAGCTCGTTGAAAGTGGCGGCCTTTCGAAAGGCGTGCAGGAAGCCGGCCAGCCCGAAATAAAGGCCGCCGGCCACAGCCGCGGGCATACGCCATTCCTGGTTGAAGAAGGAGACGAACCCCAACAGGCCCATACAGATATTGGCGAAGCCCAGTTCCCGGATAAAAGGGAGGCTGTCACGGCTGTCCCGGATATTGAAGATCTGTTCAGCGGTGAATTGCGGCCGGATGGACTGGCGGAGCCCCGCGATCAGGAGCCGCACGCCAATCGCCCAGCCGATGAAATATTTTGCTGACAGGTCTGTGCTGAGAGGCGATTTTCTAATTGTTGCCTCCAGGACCATGCTCAGGATGGGCAGGATAAGCATTGTGGCCAGCACGTTGATGAAGTAGAGGTTAATTATTTTTCCTTTCATATTATTCTCCGGTAAATTGTAGCATCAAAATTCCCATATGAATATACGCAAATTAACCCTGCTGTTAACGGCGACCCTATTGGTCACTTCCGCTTCGCTTTCCGCACAGGCACCTTCACACGCACGCTGGGACGAACTTACGGCCAGCGACTGGCCGAAGGCGCTTGAGCGTTCGAACCGGACCTGTATCCTTCCAATCGGTATTCTCGAGAAACACGGCCCGCATGCGCCGATAGGCTCGGACCTGATAAAGGAGAAATAGCGGTCGGATTTTTCAGTAACTTTAGGAAAAGGAAGCAATATGGAAACGAGTGAAAAAAAATCCTTTGCGGAGATCATCCGGGGCAGCAAGCCTGTCCTCGTGGATTTTTCCGCGGAGTGGTGCGGGCCGTGCAAGATGATGCCGCCGATCCTGAAGGAGGTGAAGGAAAAGCTGGGAGAGCAGGTCACTATTTTGAAAATGGATATCGATCGAAACCCGGCAGTGGCATCTGCCTATCAGATCCAGAGCGTGCCGACGCTGATCGTGTTCAGGGATGGCCAGATCAAGTGGCGGCAGAGCGGGGTGATGCGGGCCGATCAGCTAAAAGCCGTTTTGGAGAGTGTGCTATGACCGCATTAGAACAGATACTTCGCTACAGGATCGTCGCGATTCTCCGGGGATGTGCGCCGGAGCGGGTGATGGATATTGTGACAACGCTGGCGGAAGGCGGCGTCAGGTTGCTGGAGATCACGCTCAATTCGCCCGGGGCGCTCGATCTTATCCGGCAGATCGCCGGGACCATGGGGGATCGGTTATTGGTAGGGGCGGGGACGGTCCTGACGCCGGCGGAGGCTGAGCTGGCGATCGATGCGGGCGCAAGGTTCATCCTCTCGCCGTCGCTCGATATGGACACGATCGAGGTGACGAAGGCGCTGGGGGCGGTCAGCGTTCCGGGTGCGTTTACCGCAACGGAGATCCTGACGGCCTGGCGGAACGGCGCGGATATCGTCAAGGTCTTTCCCGCCTCGGTCGGAGCATCCTATTTGAGGGATCTTCGGGGGCCATTGCCGCAGATCCGGCTGATGCCCACCGGCGGTGTGAACCTCAATAACATCCGGGAGTTCCGGGCGGCGGGCGCCGTAGCCTATGGGATCGGGAGTGCATTGGTGCCGGCGGGTCAGGAGACGACCACTGAAGCGCTGCAGGCATTAAAACAACGTGCCGTCGACTATATAACAACGATAGTATGAACCTGTTGATCAGTTGCGACTGGGGCACCAGCAATTTTCGTTTGAGGCTGGTGGACCGCGACCGGCGGGAATCCATTGGAGAGATCTCGGGGCCGGAAGGTGTTGCGGCGGTCTATTCCCGGTGGCGGGAGACCGGGCTTGCGCCGCAGGAGCGGCTTGGGTTTTATCAGGCGGTTCTGGCCTCGGAGATCGAACACCTGCGAAGGCGAACGACTTATTACGTCGCCGGACTTCCGGTGGTTATGTCGGGGATGGCGTCTTCGAGCATCGGGATGGTGGAATTGCCGTACCGCCCGGTGCCGATGGTGCTGACCGGCCAGGAGCTGGTCCGGGTGGCGATACCCAGGGCCGACGGATTCGAACACCCGATCCTGCTGGTGTCGGGGGTACGGACGAAGGATGATGTGATGCGGGGAGAGGAGACGCAATTGGTCGGATGTGCGGCGGTGGGGAATGACGAGCGCATCTATATTTTCCCGGGCACTCATTCCAAGCACGTCCGGGTGCGGGCCGGCAGGGCTGTAGATATTACCAGTTATATGACGGGAGAGTGTTTCCAACTGCTGGCCACCAAAAGTATCCTGTCGATCTCCGTGTCCGCGGCTTCTTCGGACGGAGGCGCCGTCTCGGCGGAGTTTATTCAGGGGGTTCGGGACAGTCAGCGCGCGGGTATCCTTCATACTGCATTTAAGGTCCGGACGCGGCAGCTGCTCGCGGGTCTGCCCAAGGAAGGGAATTACCAGTATCTCAGCGGGTTGATGATCGGTGAGGAGCTTAAGGCGCTGGCGGGTACCGAGCTTCCGATCATGATCGTGGGCGCCGGGAGGATGAAGGAATATTATGCGGCGGCATGTGAAGAGCTGGGCTGTTCGGAGGTTTGTGTGACGGATGCCGATCAGGCGCTGGTGCGGGGGCATTGTCGCGTGTTGGAATTTGGCGAAGGAGGAATTTGATTATCTTTACATCCTGATGCACGGTATGTTGATCATCCGGATTAAGGCGTTGTTCCTGGCAGCGATCTTCACAGGTAATTTCCTGGTCGTCTGTCATTGTTCGGCTGCGGAGCGCCGGGTTTCGGCGGCCATGCAGGGCTGTACCTGCTGCCCGCAGAAGGCTGTCCCATGTACGCATAAGGTTGTCCCTTGCCCGCAGAAGGCTGTCCCATGTATGCCTGGGAAACCCTGTCCAGGGATGCAGGCCGTGAAATTCAACCTGCTGGAAAAGAAGACGGCGGCGAAAATTTGTTTAGGCCCGGTTGAGGCAATGGTCTTTATTCCGCGGTATATGGTTCCGGCGGTCGAGGGCAGGCTGGCCCGGCGCAATGTTTCGTCCTGGTATCTTCCCCCGCATGCGCCGCCGGACCGGCTGGCGCTTTATCAATGTTTTCTTATCTGAATCCGGATTGAATTTTCGGGTAGGTATATTATTGTACACACATTCAATCCATTTACATGAAAATTTTCTTTCTGGCGATCTTTCTGTTTGTTCAGGCAAACGCGAAGCCTGCGGATCTTTCTCCTATCCTGACCGATTATTACCAGTTAAAAGATGCGTTGGTGGCAGGGGATGCTGCTGCTGCGGCAACCGCAGCCGGCGAGATGCTCAAGGTGATCAACGGCGTCGATATGAGCTCAATGACCGCTGCCGATCACACGGCCTTTATGGCTTTGCAGGATAAATTAGCCTATGATGCCCGGCATATTTCGGAATCAAAGGACATCAACCATCAGCGGGAGCATTTTGTGTCGTTGTCTGCCAACGTATACAAACTTGCCAAGGAGGTCCGGCTCTCGTCCCAGCCCATCTATGAGGACTATTGCCCGATGAAGAAGGCCTATTGGCTGAGTGGCGATGCGGTGATCAGGAACCCCTATTTCGGCAATGCGATGCCCGATTGCGGTAAGGTGGCAGCGACGATAAAACCCAAATGAAGAAGTTAAGTTTGGGGCTGCTGGCCCTGGTGGTCAGCGCGGGAGCATTCGGTCAGCGCACGGTGGTATATCATCTCGACATTACCGATACCGTGGTGAATTATACCGGCAGGAACCGGCATGCGATTGCAGTGAATGGGTCGTTGCCGGGGCCGACCCTCGAGTTTACCGAAGGGGATACGGCGGTCATATATATTCACAACAGGATGAAGGTGGGGACCACCATCCACTGGCATGGCCTGATCGTGCCCAACCGGTATGACGGGGTAGCTTATCTGACCCAGGCGCCGATCGCGCCCATGCAAACCTATGTAGCCCGGTTCCCGATCGTACAGAGCGGAACGTATTGGTATCATTCGCATACGATGTTACAGGAGCAGATCGGGTTGTATGGGCCGATCGTCATTCATCCCCGGGGGTGGCGGGAGGCTTCGGGGCGGTCGGATAAGGGGCGGCCGGCGAATGACGGGGCGCTGCCGGATTCGGGGCGGCCGGTCAAAGAATTTACCGTGCTGCTGAGCGACTGGACGGATGAGCGGCCCTGGGAGGTGCAACGGAGCCTGCATTTTGCGACTGACTGGTACGCGATCCGAAAGGGCAGCATGCAGGACTATGGGCAGGCGATCCGGCAAGGGTATCTCCGGACCAAACTGGCCAACGAATGGAAGCGGATGCTGCCGATGGATGTCAGCGATGTCGCTTATGACCGGTTCCTCATCAACGGGCGCAGCGTCGAGTCGCTGCCCGGGGTTCATCCGGGGGATACGGTGCGGCTGCGGATCATCAACGGCAGCAGTTCGACCTATTTCTGGCTTCGGTACGCGGGCGGCAAGATGAGCGTGGTGGCCAGTGACGGCCAGGATGTCGAACCGGTCGCGGTGGACCGGATGATCATCGGCGTATCGGAGACGTATGATGTGCTGGTCAGGGTGCCGGATTCCGGACGATATGAGTTGCAGGCTACGGCGGAGGACCGGTCGGGATATGCTTCGGCGTGGTTGGGGAGTTCCGGTGAACGACATACGTTACAACCGCTTTCGCCCCTCCACTATTTCGCGGGGATGAAGATGATGAATGAGATGATGAAGAGCAATGGCCGGATGAAGGAGACGGGGATGAAAATGTCCGGCCAGAGGATGGATATGAATGCGGTGATGTATCCGGAGGTGCTCAACCATTCACCCCTGGCGGAGGTCACGTTGAACTATGGGATGCTCCGCTCGCCGGTTTCGACCCGGCTTCCGGATGCGCCGGTGCAGGTGTTGCATTTCAATCTAACGGGTAACATGAACCGGTATGTCTGGAGCATCAACAATAAGGTGGTCTCTGAGGCGGACCGCATCCTGATCCGGCATGGGACAAATGTGCGGATCATCCTGTATAACGGGACGATGATGCGGCATCCGATGCATTTGCATGGACATTTTTTTCGGCTGCTGAACGGACAAGGGGATTATGCGCCTCTGAAAGAAGTAGTGGACATTCTGCCGATGGAGACCGATACCATCGAGTTCGCGGCGACGGAGAGCGGCGACTGGTTTTTTCACTGCCATATTTTGTATCACATGATGAGTGGGATGGGGCGCATCTTCCATTATGAAGGGAGCCCGCCGGACAGCGGACAGGATTTGCGCAAGGTGTATGCGGACGACCGGCAGATCCGGCCGATGGCGAAAGTGGGCTTGGAAAGCAACGGCAGCGATGGCGAGGCGATGCTCGCGAACACCCGGTGGCGGTTTCAGACCGAGTGGCGGTTGGGGACGGATGCTACAAAAGGATATGAAAGTGAAAGTCATATCGGTCGTTACCTGGGAAGGATGCAATATTGGCTGCCGTATGTCGGATGGGATTTTCGGTACCGGCAGTCGGATGAGAAGGAAAAGAACCTTTTTGGGCAGGCGGACACGAAGGATCACCGGGATGTGATTTGTGCGGGGGTACAGTATATACTGCCGCTGTTGTTTACGCTGGACTGGCGGGTAGACATGAAGGGGAATCTCCGGTTGCAGTTGGGGCGGGAGGACATTGCGGTGACCAGCCGGCTTCGCTTCAGCCTGATGGCCAATACGGATAAGGAATATATGGCGGGTTTCCGCTATATTCTGACCAAGTATATCGGGTTGTCCACGCACTATGACAGTGATATGGGGTTTGGGGCGGGGGTAACGGTGAATTATTGATGGGGTAGGCGTTGCTGTTGGCCCCTTTGCAGGCGGTGATCCGTGAAGAGCGTTTCCCGCCAGGCGCCGGGTTCTTGCCGATCGCGTTTGGACTGCAGTCGCATTTTTAACCGGTGTATTTCCACGTAAATTGTATTTTTATGAAAGATGGCAGGAACGACATTCAAATACAAAGATCAAATCCGGTCGATCGGCGGTTGTCCGGCCACTGACTGTGTGGAAGGGGAACGCGACTCCTACCGCTGGGTGCATGCGGAACC
Source organism: Puia sp. (assembly GCA_035508835.1). Lineage (GTDB taxonomy): Bacteria > Bacteroidota > Bacteroidia > Chitinophagales > Chitinophagaceae > Puia. The sequence goes on along the minus strand of DATJMG010000119.1, from coordinate 338 downwards.
CATCACGGAGGATTTCCTTCCACAGGCGCTCGAGGACCCAGTGAGGCGCCGACCCATCGATGAAACCGATCTGGAAAGGCGTTGCTTGTCGTGGGGGCTTTCGATGTATGACACAATCGAAGCGGCAATAGTCCGATTCAAGCAGGTCATTAGTCGAATTCGCGGGGCGAAGCAGCCAGATTTCAGGACGCAAAAAGGTGATTCTGTGGCTTTTATCCAACTTAAGCCCAGTCATGGCCGCACCTCACCTTCCAACAAAGAGCAACATTTTACGTTATTTGAATACGAAGATGTTGACCTACGCAATGATATAGTGAAAATAATTAATATATTTGATG
>DATJMG010000118.1:0-8138 GCA_035508835.1 Puia sp. | reverse complement strand
AGGTCTCCTGGCCGCGGCCCCAGCGGGGGTCGCGGAAGATGTTGATATTGGGGGAGAAGAAGGTGAGGCCTTCATAGAGACCATGTTTGTCCTGACGGATGAAGTCGTTGTATTTGGCGCGTGCTTCGTCAGAGATGGCGGCGGCCATGCGGAAATGCAGATCTTCGTCCCACGCCGCAGCCAGGCCGATAGCCTGGGGATAGACGGTGGCGAGACCGGCGCGGGCTACGCCGTGGAGGCTTTCGTTCCACCAGTTGTAGGCTGCGATGTGGAGGCGGGGGATAGCCGGGGCGGCGTTCATCATCTGCCCGATCTTCTCTTCGAGGGTCATGCGGCTGACGAGGTCGTTCACCCGTTGGTCGATGGGAAGGTCGGGGTTGAGGTAGGGGGCGGTATCGGTGGAGGGATTATCGTTATGGGCAATCGATTTCTCCTGCCGGTGGCAGGAATTGTTGACCAACAGGATGGGGAAGAGCACCGCCAGCGGCAACGATTTTTTAATCATAGGGGGTAAAGGTAATATCCGTTTCGATATCTTCGGCCGGGGCGCGTACTGAATTTGTCGGTCACATTTCTATGGCCTGCCGTTTCCAAGGTCGTTCGAATACCCTGCTTTCAGGCGATACCACTGGGGGATGGGGCGTCCATCAGAATGGGTCATTTTTTTATCGTTACTGAGCGGCCCCTGGCCGTAACTGCGCATGAAATTGCCGGCCCGCAGCCAGCCGGGGGGCGAGTCCTCCCATGCCTCCTGCCGTCCATAGACAGTCAGGTCAAGTAGGCGATAGCTGTTGTCCATCGCCTCAACGCCGCGGATCGTCGTCCAATAAGTCTCGTAGACATGGGATCCCTGCCGCAGATAACAAACGATATACATCATGTCCACGCGGCGTCCGACAAGGAGCTTGGCAACCGAGTCCCGGACCGAGTACCAGGGCTGCTCCCAGCCCATGAAGTCGCGGTACCGCGCGCTCTCCTCATACGGCCCCTTGCAAAATGTTGCGTAGGTCACGTCGCGTCCATGAATGTATGATAACTCACGGACCTGCGATGTAACCCAGGTACATCCTTCGCACTGCTCCCGTGCCGGCCGGCCGGTGTTCCACATAAAATAGTAGGCAATGAGCATCCGGCGTCGCTCGAAAGTGTCCAATAGTGTTACCGTCCCATGTTCGCCAATGAGAGGCGTCGAAGCGTCTACTTCGACCATCGGAAGCCGCCGGCGCGCGGCTGCAATGGCGTCGCCTTCTCTCGTGTGGGCCTTCTCCCGGACCCGCAATGCGTCCAGCTCTGCCTGGAAAGTGCCCCGGTCAACGACCTTGGGCGCCGCGGGTTCATCCGTCATCTCATTTTTCGACATTCCATCTTCAGAAGAAACTTTCTTTTTCATTTTTTTGTGTTTTCGGTTCAATCCTGGAAAGTGACAGGCGCAGCTTGCGGGCGGATCCGGGGGGAACGGACGTCGGGGTCGGCTTCCCAGGGAGTTCTGCAAATATTGAGCCCGTCAAAGGTAGAGAAATATTGCCAGGCGCTTTCGGCTTGTTGTTTCGTGAAATGACCGTTGAAGACGACCCAGCGGTAGCGAAGGGTGTAGGTATGGCCGGGTTCGAGGCGCCAGTCGCGGTCTTTGGTGGGGGAGAAATTGGCAAAGAGGTCCCCGCGGCCGTTGGAGGTATCGGGCCAGATGCGGAGGGGTTCGGGGTGGTTGAAGTTGGAGGGATGAGAGAGCATGACGACGCCGCCATAGTCGTTGCCGAGGGCGCCCTGGACGATGCACCAGCGGGCGGTCGTGCCGTCGGCGTGGCGGCGGTCTTTGCCTTCGGATGTGAGGACTTCGCTGTTGTCGCGGTTCCATTCGGCGGTGGCGCGCCAGCCGAGGCCGCCGTAGCGGTAGGTGAGGAGGGTGACGGGGTAGGGCGTGGCGGGGGTCAGTCGGATAGTGAAGTCGAGAAGGTAGCAGGTTGAGTTGGGAGACGTAATTCTTACTGTAAACAGCTCATTGAGGAATACTTGTTCGGTACCGTCCTTGTGGAAGGCCACGTGTTGCTGGAGGGCCCGGAATTGGGCGAACGCCCGGCTGCTCCTCATCGAGAGGAATTTGGCAAAGCGTTGGGTGCCTTTGCGGGCGGCGAGGTTCCAGCAGTCGATGGTGTCGCCTCTAAATAAGATATGGGTCCAGGGGTCCCAGATGCCGTAGTGGTGGTAGTGATCGGGTGGCTGGATGCGGGTGAGGATCTGGCCGTGGGGGGTGCGCAGCGGGTGGATGAAGCCGGATCTTTTGTAAGCGGTGTCGACGCCGGGGGGCGGGTAGACGGTCTTGTATATATACGTGAGCAGGGGTTGACGGCCTTTGGAGATAGTCAGGGCGCCGGCAGCGGTGTCGATGTGAAGGGTGTCGTTGCGCTGCGGGCGCGCGGTGAGGGTGGCGGTGATGGAGAGGATAAGAAGGATGACACGCATCGGCTGGCGGTTTATTGCAGGGTGATGGTTGTGGTTGTGGTGTTGGAGGTTGCGGGGCGGGGGTTGCCGGGCTGGCCGCCGCCGACGGAGATGCTGTATTTACCGGCAAGGGGTACGCGCTGCATTTGGTCGTTGAGGATGGTGAAGGCGTCGGGGGCGATGGTGAATTGCAGGGTTTTGCTTTCGCCGGGTTCGAGGTGGATGCGTTGAAAGCCGCGGAGGGAGCGGATGGGGACGGAGACTTTGGCGCCGAGGGCGGACACATAGACTTCCGCGACTTCGTCGCCCTCGAGGGAGCCGGTGTTGGTGACGCGGGCCGTGAGGTGCAGGCTGTCGCGGGAGTTGGCGCCGGCGTTGGGGTTTCCGGGACCGGCGGGCGGGGTGATCTGCAGGCTGTCGTAGTGGAAGGTGGTATAGCTCAGGCCGTAGCCGAAGGGGTAGAGGACATGGCCTTTATAATAACGATAGGTGCGGCCGGCCATGGCGTAGTCGCCGAAGTCCGGAAGGTCTTTAACGGAGGTATAGAAGGTCACGGGGAGGCGGCCGGCGGGGTTGTAGTCCCCAAAGAGGACGTCAGCGATGGCGGTTCCGCCGGCCTGCCCGGGGTACCAGGCTTCGACGATGGCGGGGAGGTGCTGATCTTCCCAGTTGACCGATAAGGCGCTGCCATTGAGAAGAACGAGGATGACGGGTTTGCCGGTCGCGGTGATGGCGCGGACCAGGTCTTGCTGGACGTTGGGCAGGTCCAGGGTGGTGCGGTCGCCTCCTTTAAAGCCGTCGATATTCACATCCATTTCTTCTCCCTCCAGGCGGGCGGAGAGACCCATGCAGAGGATGACCGCATCGGCGCGACGGACGGTGGCGACGGCTTCGGCTTTCAGCTGCGCCGAGCGGGCGGGTTCCCGGCGCCACCATACGAGTTGGACGCGGGCGTCGCCGTAAGACTCGCTCACGGCTGCGCGTAGCCGGTATTTGCGGCCCGCCTTGAGGGTGAGGGCGACGGATTTACACAGTCGCGGGTCATTGTATTCGTCGCGGAAGTGGTAACTGGTGAAGGCGATGAGGCTGTCGTCGAGATAAAGCCGGACCTTGCAGGTAGTGATGATTCCGAGTTGATAGCTGCCGGATCTGCCGGGAGTCAGCTCGCCGCTGTATTTGACCCCGAAGTTGTCATCGTCCATATCCTTCCGTGGCGCGCCATCGCCCCAGTTGGCGTCGAGCACAGAATCGGTAGTGGTAAAGAGCACATGGCCGGTGAAACCGGTGTCGTTGTAATAGTTCGCCTGTAGTCCGGGAGTGCCGTTGTGGGAGAGGTTTGCGGCGGGGATGCGAGTGAAGGAGGGCAGGCCTTCGGCGAGGTCGCAGCCTTTGGAGTAAAGAACGGTCGTGGCCGGCCCCAGCTTTTTTGCGATCCCTTCGAGGGGGGTGACTGCGTGGGAAGGAAGACCGTTATAGTTGCCGAGAAGCATACCTGGGTCGTCCGCGTTGGGCCCGATGACGGCAATGGTCCCCAGGTTTTTGTTCAGCGGGAGGGTGTTGTTCGAGTTCTTCAGCAGCACGATGGACTTCCGTGCGGCTTCGAGGGCCAGTTCTTTGTGCGCTTTGCTGTCCACGACGGAGTAAGGGATCTGCGCATATTTGACGCTGTCGGCGGGGTCGAACATCCCAAGCTTGAAACGGGCGGTGAAGAGCCGGGTAACAGCGGTATCGATCTGTTGTTCGCTGACGAGGCCTTTTGCTACGGCTTCTTTCAGGTGAGTGAAGGTGGTGGCGCATTCGAGATCACAGCCTGATCTGACGGCGAGGGCGCCCGCTGAGTCCGGGGTAGAGACGATCTTATGGTGCTCGTAGATATCGTCGATGGCGCCGCAATCGGAAACGACGTACCCCCGGAAGCCCCATTCGTTACGCAGGATGGTGGTGAGCAGGCGACTGCTGCCGCAGCAGGCCTGGCCGTACAGGCGGTTGTAGGCGCACATGACGGAGTAGGCGCCGCCTTCCTTAATGCCCATTTCAAACTGGGGAAGATAGGTTTCGCGGAAGTCCCGTTCGTCGGGGCGGGCGTCGAAGAAATGCCGTTCCGGTTCCGGGCCGCTGTGGACGGCGAAGTGTTTGACGGTAGCGATGGTCTTGAAATACTTAGGGTCATCGCCCTGGAGGCCTTTGATAAACTGGACGGCGAGGCGGCCGGTCAGGTAGGGGTCTTCGCCATAGGTCTCCTGGCCACGGCCCCAGCGGGGATCGCGGAAGATATTAATATTGGGCGACCAGAAGGTCAGGCCCTGGTAGATCAGTCGTTTCCCTTTCCGGACGAATTCATGGTGTTTGGCGCGGGCTTCGTCCGAGATGGCGGTCGCGACGCGGAATTGCATGTTTTGGTCCCAGGCGGCGCCCAGCCCGATGGCTTGCGGGAATACCGTGGCGAGGCCCGCCCGGGCCACGCCGTGCAGGCATTCATTCCACCAATTGTATTCCGGGACGCCGAGGCGGGGGATGGCCGGGGCGGCGTTCATCATCTGGCCGATCTTCTCTTCGAGGGTCATGCGGCTAACGAGATCGTTCACTCGCTGGTCGATGGGGAGGCCGGGGTTGCGGAAGGGGAGGTCAGCCAGCGTGTCGCGGGTGTCATGGGTGTCGCGGGTGGCGGGATTGTTGGGTGTGTGGCAGGCGAGGCCGAACGGGAGGATGGAGGTGAGTGCGAGGATGGGGAGAATGCGGGCTTGCGCGAGGATGGGAAGGAGTCGTTTCATGATGGAAATGAAAATAGCGAAAAAAAGGAGACCTTTAGGGATAAATGAGAGCAAAAGGTTCGACCGGAAATGCACCATTGACCTGGCGGGAGCGGGTAAAGGCGCTGAGTAATCTGCCGCGGTTCTTCCGGTTGGTGTGGGAGACCAGTCCGGGTATCATGGTGGGAAACGTTGTGTTGCGGGTTGCCAAGTCGGCGATCCCGGTGGCCATTTTGTATGTGGGAAAGCTGATCATCGACCAGGTCGTCTTCCTGGCCACAAAACATGAGAATGGGATGCACCGGCTTTGGGAGCTGGTGGGCATGGAGTTTGGACTGGCGATTCTGTCGGATATCTTGGCAAGATTCATATCACTCATGGACAGCATGTTAGGTGAAAAATTCTCAAATTTTACGTCAATTAAGATCATGCAACATGCTGCCGAATTGGATCTGGATCAGTTCGAGGATTCGACTTTTTATGACAAGCTCGAGCGGGCGCGGCAGCAGACGACGGGGCGGACGGTTTTGTTGTCGCAGGTGATGGGTCAGGTGCAGGATCTGGTCAGCATGGGCTTTCTGGCGGTGGGGTTGATGGCGTTCAATCCGTGGTTGATCCTGCTCTTGTTGGTGGCGGTGGTGCCGGCTTTCCTGGGGGAGTCGTATTTTAATGACCGGACGTATGCGATGACGCGGGCGCAGACGGAGGAACGGCGGGAACTGGATTATCTGCGATATCTGGGGGCGAGTGACGACACGGCGAAGGAGGTAAAACTTTTTGGGCTGGCGGATTTCCTGGTGGGGCGGTTCAGGAGGCTGGCGGACAAGTTCTACCGGGATGGGCGGGCGCTCATGATCCGCAGGTCGGCGTGGGGGACACTGTTTGCGCTGCTGGGGAGTGTCGGCTATTATTCGGCGTATGCGGTGATCATCTTCCGGGCTGTCAGCGGCGTCCTGTCGATCGGTGATCTCACTTTTCTGGCGGGGTCGTTCCGGCAGCTGCGGAGTTTGCTGGAAGGGATCCTTGGGCGCTTCACGAGTGTGTCGCAGGGGGCGATCTACTTGCAGGATCTTTTTGAGTTTTTTGAGATAAAGCCCCGGATCGTAACGGTGGCGCAGCCGAAGCGTTTTCCCCGGCCGATCCGGGAGGGGTTCCGGTTCGAGAATGTCGGGTTCCGGTATCAGCATTCGGAGCGGTGGGCCAACCGGCATTTGAATTTCACGTTGCGGGCGGGTGAGCGGTTGGCGCTTGTGGGCGAGAACGGGGCGGGCAAGACGACACTGATCAAGCTCATTACGCGGTTGTATGACCCCACGGAGGGGCGGATATTGCTGGATGGAGTGGATTTGCGGGAGTATGATCCGGCGGAGTTGCGGCGGCAGGTCGGCGTGATCTTCCAGGATTATCTGCGGTATCAGATGACCATGGCCCAAAACATTGCCGTCGGCAATATTGACCGGCAGGGTGACCGGGAACTGATCGAGGCTGCGGCGCGGCAGAGCCTCGCGCATGCGTTGGCGGAGCGGCTGCCGGCGCAGTATGACCAGGAGTTGGGGAGGCGGTTCCGCAGCGGGGTGGAGTTATCGGGCGGCGAATGGCAGAAGGTGGCGCTTGCGCGGGCGTATATGCGGGATGCGCAGTTATTGATCCTGGATGAGCCCACGGCGGCGCTCGATGCGAGGGCCGAGTATGAGGTCTTTCAGCGGTTTGCGGATCTGACAAAGGGGCGCACGGCGGTGTTGATCTCGCACCGGTTCTCCACGGTACGGATGGCGGATCGGATCCTGGTGCTCGAGAAGGGGGAGATGCTGGAGATCGGGTCGCATGAGGAGTTGCTGGAGCGCGGGGGGAAGTACGCGGAACTTTTCGAGCTCCAGGCGAGCGGGTATCGGTGAGTTGCCTTCGCCGGGGCTTCGGTAGGCCTCGGCGGCCGAGGGTGCGGCTTCAAGGTTGCTTCAAAATCGTTTCGGAATATAGCCGGCGGAAAGAGCAGTTAATTTTGCGGTTATGAAGGTGCTTATTGTCGAGGACAACCAGGAACTGGCCCGGAATATTCATGATTATCTGGGACGCGAGGGGTATGTCTGCGAATCTTCTGAAACGCTGGAAGCGGCGAGGGAGAAGCTCAGTCTCTTCCAATATGACTGTATCCTGCTGGATATCGGGTTACCGGATGGCAGCGGGATCGGCCTGCTGAACTATATCCGGACGGAGTATAAGAGCAGCAACATCCTGATCATTTCGGCGAAGAATGCCCTGGATGACAAGATCATCGGGCTCGAGCAGGGGGCGGATGACTATATCACCAAACCGTTCCATTTGGCCGAGCTCCATGCGCGGATCCGGGCGGTCTACCGGCGGAAGAACCTGGATGGGGCGAGTGTGGTATCGTTCAATGAGATCAGCCTGAATACGGACACCTTCGAGGCGAAGGTGGGGGATGTACTGCTCGAAACGACCCCGAAGGAGTTTGATCTGCTGCTATACTTCCTCGTCAATAAGAACAGGGTGTTGTCGCGGCAGGCGATTGCGGCGCATCTTTGGGGGGACTACACGGATAATTTGGCTAATTTTGATTTTGTTTATCAGCATGTCAAAAATCTGAGGCGGAAGATCAGTCAGGCGGGCGGGATGGATTATATCAGTACCGTCTACGGGTTAGGGTATAAATTCAATTCACATAAGGTCGAGTGAGGGGATGAGGTTAACGACAAAATTCACGTTATGGTATTTCGGCATCATGCTGGTCGTGCTGCTGATCGGCGGGGCCATCGTCTACTATGAGATCCAGGCGAAGATTGCCGGGGTGGAGGTAGTGCGGCACGAGCGGCTGAACGATATCATTGCCGAGCAGATCCGAAAGGGCGGGGACTATTCGGCGGATCCGACGCGGAAGCGCGCCACTGTGACAAAGATCCCGGCCGACTCGATGCCCGGGGGTGGCCGGTC
>DATJMG010000117.1:0-5800 GCA_035508835.1 Puia sp. | reverse complement strand
GGTCCGGATCGTGAACGTGAAGATCGTCCCTTCCCCTTCCCGGCTCTGCACCGTAATTCCCCCACCCATGAGCAATACCAGCTTCTCACTGATCGCCAACCCCAATCCCGTTCCCCCATATTTCCGCGTGGTCGACGAATCGACCTGCGAGAACGACTTGAATAACATATGGATCTTATCCGCCGGGATGCCGATCCCCGTATCCCGCACCTCGAACGCGAGCTCGATCTCACCCGTAACCCTGTCCTTCCGCAACTGCACGACCCCGACCCGGATCTCCCCGCGCTCCGTGAACTTGACGGCATTGCTCACCAGGTTGATCAACACCTGCCGCAACCGCAAGGCATCCCCGACGATCACCTCCGGGACGCCTTCCTCGATCCAGCACGAGAGCTTGAGGCCTGCCTCATAAGCCTTCTTATAAAAAAGGTCGAGTACCCCGTCAATACATAACCGCAGATTGAAGTCCTGCTGCTCGATCTCCATTTTGCCCGAATCGATCTTGGAAAAGTCAAGGATGTCGTTCAGAACATTCAACAGGCTTTCCCCGCAGCTGAGGATCGTTTCATTATAAACCCGCTGCTGTTCGGTGAGCTCGGTCTCGGCCAAAAGGCCGGCCATCCCGATCACCCCATTCATAGGAGTCCGGATCTCATGACTCATCGTAGCGAGGAAAACACTCTTGGCCCTGCTGGCCTGCTCAGCCTCCTCCCTCGCCTTGCGCTCCTCCTGGCTCAGGATCACCAGCCGCTCCGTCCGCTCCTGCACCTGCCGCTCGAGCTGCCTTTTCTGCACACTGATCGTGCGGATCCGTAACCGGTATAAGGTGATCACCCCGCCGGCAATCACCAGCACCATCAACGTCCGAAACCACCACGTCATCCAAAACGCGGGCCTGATCTCCAGTTTCATGGTCAGCATCCTGGCCGACCACCCGCCGTCATTGTCATACCCCTTCACCCGGAATACGTAATGGCCAGGCTCGAGGTTGGTATAAGTTACCGACCGCCTCAAATGGACGAGGACCCAATCCTTGTCAAAACCCTCGAGCATATACGCATATCGCTTCTTTACCGCATCGGTATAGTTGAGAGAAGCAAAAGTGAAAGAGATCACCGAACTTTTATAAGGCAAACTGATCTCCTTCGTTTCCGAAATATCGGCGGAGAGGGGCGATGGCCCGTTCTCACCGCCACCGATCGGTACCTCCTGGTTGAAGATCTGGAAATTGGTCATGACCAGCGGCGGATCGAATGGCTCGGAAGGGATCTTCTCCGGCGCAACTTCATTGAACCCGTTGATGCCCCCGAAATACATCAGCCCCGACCGGGTGGCACAGAACGCCTGCTCCTTGAACTCATTGGCCTGCAACCCATCCGCCACCGTGAAATTTCGCACATGCCGGCGGCGGTAATCCAGCTCGCACAGCCCCTTGTTGGTACTGATCCACAGGTGACCCGCAGAATCTTCCAGTACCCCGAAGATCACATTATCCGGTAACCCATCCCGCGTCGTATACGCCGTCCACCGGTTCGCGTTGACCTCATACCGGCTCAACCCCTGGGTAGTACTGATCCATAGGTCCCCGGTACTGGCCTCATAGATATTGTTGATATAATCGCTGCAAAGTCCTGTAACATTATCCTCATGCCGGTAGTGCGCAAACTGATGCGTTATCGGGTTGAACAGGTCCACGCCTCCGCCATCCATCCCGATCCATAGCCGCCCCTCCCTGTCCTGCGTGATCGTATGTACCTTATCGTTAGCCAGACTACCCGGATCGGCCGGGTTATGCCGGTAATGAATAAATCCCGGACGGCCCGGAACGTATACATTCAGGCCACCCCCATACGTACCCGCCCAGATCTCGTGCTGGCGGTCCTCGCAAAGCGTCCAAACATTATTAAAGCTCAGACTCGTGCTGTCACCCGCGTTGTGAAGGAAATGCCGGAACGTATTCGTTCGGGGATTGAAGACCGTTACTCCGTCCGACCACATGGCCATCCACAGATTGCCTTCGTGATCCTCGATCACCTTCAATACGTAGTTGCCGCCGATCGTGTTGGGCTTGCCCGCCACATGAAGATAGTGCCTGAACCGGCCCGTCCTGCGGTCCATCAGATTCAGGCCGCCCCCATCCGTCCCGATCCACAAGTTCTGACGGGAATCTTCCATAAGACACAATACCTGGTTGCTGCTGAGACTGTACGGCGAAGAATTATGCTTGTAATGAATGAACTTGCGGGCATCGCGGTTCACAAAGTCGATCCCCCCGGTAAAGGAGCCGATCCACATATTTTTTTTCGAATCCATATAGATCGACCAGATCGAATTAGTGGACAGGCTCGCCGGATCAACGTCATCATGACGATAGTGATAGACGGAATTGGTCTCCGGATTCAAAATGATCAACCCGTCATTCTCGGTGCCGATCCACAGATTCCCCTCCGCATCGTCATTCATGGAATTGATGAGCTTGCCGGTTACCCCCGAATCCGGCTGGTTGCCGTCCCCGGGATAATGAATGAATTGATCCCTGGCCGGATCATACCGGTCCAGCCCGCTTGCCGTGCCGATCCAGATGCGCCCCCGACGATCACCGTACACATAAGTGATATAATTGCATCTGATCGATCCAGCCTGGTTATCTCTATGCTCATAACGACGAAAAACCCCGGTCGTCTGATCCAGAACGTTCAGCCCGCCATTCAACGTGGCAACCCAGATGCGGTGCTGTGAGTCCTCATAAATATGCTTGACATGATTATCCGCCAGACTGGTCGGATCACCCGGCCTGTTGCGGTAGTGAATAAAATGCCCGGCCGAATCCATCCGGTCCAAACCCCCATCCTCCGTGCCGATCCAGAGCGTTCCCCTGCTGTCCCTCAACAAGGCCTGCACCAGGTTGCTCGATATACTGCCGGGATCACCCGCCCGATGCTGAAAATGCGTGAACTGATCGGTCTTCCGGTCAAACAGGTCCAGTCCGCCGCCCCAGGTTCCAACCCACAAATCGCCCCGGCTGTCTTCGACCATATCAATGATCAGGTTATTCGAAAGGCTTCGATCATCCCCAATCTCATTCTTGTAGACGGTAAAAGAATACCCATCGTATTTGTTTAGCCCTTCCCGCGTCCCAAACCACATAAAACCCCGGCTGTCCTGAAGGGAACAGATAACATTGCTCTGCGACAGCCCCTGCGCCGTACCCAAATGCTCAAAGAAAAGGTGCGCAGTCTGAGGGTAAGCAAGCGTGGTGGTCAGAAGTAACGGTAAAATACTTAAGTAACGGCGTAGGACCATAGGCTAATGAGTATCCCCAGGCACCAAAACGCCCTTGGAAGCCCATTTATTGCCCCGCCTTCCGGCCTCCGCCCGATACTTCGCCAGATTGATCAACAGCACACTGGCCAGGATAACCGCTAAGCCCAGGAATTGCAGCCCGGTCAGCCTTTCATCCGCAAAAATAACCCCCAGGAGCACTGCCACCACGGGGTTGACATACGCATGCGTGCTGACCTGCGTGGCCGGCCGCACCTGCAAAAGCCAGGTGAAGGCACTGTATCCCAATAACGATCCCAGCGTCACCAGGTAGGTCACCGACAACCACCCGGACAACGGAACCTCCCGTAACCGGAAATGCCCGAGCTCTCCCGAAACCGCACTGCAAATCACAAACACCACCCCTGCTACCATCATCTGCCATCCCGCATTCACGGAATTGGAATTGCCCGCCGCTTTATATTTGGAATATAACGAACCCGCAGCCCACGAAATGCTCGCCACGATTAACATGGCCAGTGCCGCCATCTCCCGGTTTCCTCCTCCCCCCTGACCCGCTTCACCCCGGAGCCTCTGCCCGAACAACATCAGCACACCTGCAGAACCCACGACCAAGCCCGCGATCGTCGCCTTGCTCCCGAAATTCTCCCGCCACTTCCTCCGGTCAAGCAGCACGAACCAGATGGGGCCCGACGCCAGCAGGATCGCCGCCAGCGAACTCGGAATATATTGCTCCGCCCAGATCAGCACCCCATTTCCGCCAACCAGCAACAAAAGCCCGCTCACCGCGGCAGGCCGGATCACCCGCCAGGAAAAGATCTTTTCCTTCGTAAATACACACCACATTAACATCAGCAGCCCGGCAATAACATACCGGAAAGCCCCTACCAGCATGGGCGGAATATGCTCCACCGACAGTCTTATAAAGAAATAGGTACCTCCCCACGCCAGATAGACAATCGCAAAAGCAGCCCCTGCCTTCACCGCTGAAGGCGCTTGAACACCAGACATGCCAACTATTTTTTAGTGATTGGAATCGTTATCTTTTGTTCCTCCTTAATGGTCTCGAGTACGATCGTAGTCTTCGTCGAAGCTATGGTAGGGATCCTGGCAAACTTATTTCGCATCAGCGACATCAACTCCGCCGAATCGGCCGTCCTCACCTTGACCAGCCAGCAGTCCTCCCCGGCAATACTATGCACCTCCTGAACCTCTTCTATCCCCCCCAACGCCGCCCTCGTCTCCTCGGAAGCAAAAGCATCGGACGTCCGGATGAAAATGAAGGCGAGAAATTTCTGCCCCACAGCCGCCGGATTGATGACGGTCGTGTATTGTTTAATGACACCCTTTTGCTCCAGCTTCTTCACCCGCTCGAGCACCGCCGAAGGCGCCATCTCCAACTGCTTCGCCATATCCACATTCGGGATCCGCGCATTTTCCTGCATCAGTTGCAGGATCCGCAAATCAATGTTGTCCAATACCAGCTCCATTATTTCAATTTCGACGGCTCCATCCCGTTTGTATTCTGTAAAGATAGTAAAATATAGAATAAAATTCCAAAAAAATAAAAATATCAGAATTTAATTCGACGCGACGGCTTCCGTCTTAACCCGGAGCTCTCCCTTAAACCTCTTTCGGCTGCTTAGGTAATGTATGACCTTATGCTCGGACCAATGATGCAGCGGCAGCAGTATCGCCGCCAAAGCAATCTTTATCAACAACACCTTCCACGGTTCGTCATGAGTCACCGTGTCCAGATTTTCATCGGCATGCTCGAGCGTATTCAGGTCCCCCATCTCCTTTCCAATCCCTTCCTCCTTCTGATAATAACCGATGGCCTTTCCCCACATCTTCCGCCTCTTGTAGAATTCTCCCATCTCATCATAGAAGTCTGCCCTGGACGGCGCATTTCCGATATTGTCCGCTCATGAAATAGATATTGAAGATCCCGAAGCAGGAGTCGATCTTCACCAGGTCGAAACGAATAGAGTCCGCCAACCTGATCGCATGTTCATAAGACCCGTCGGCGATATCATACTCGCCTTCCTGATAAAAAGCTCTGCCAGGGTATTGTAATCCGCCCGCAGTTCATAGAAATCCCTTAGCTTCCGGTCAATAGGAATGATGGAAGGCACCACCTAAACTAGGCGGTCCGCGTTGAGATCAACAATTCGCGGATATCTACATCCAGCGCAAGCGCCATCTCCCGCAGCAGCCTCAAGGTAGGCTGAAATTCGTTGTTGCAAATCCTGGTAACACTGTTGGGCGCGATACCAACCCTGATCGCCAATTCCTTATGCGATATATCTTTTTCTGCTAAGACGGCCTTGATCCTGTTAATTTTAATCTTTTTTTCCATTTTCTTCCGGCAGTTTGAGGGGCAGGACAATATAGGTTATTTATGTGTATAACCAATACGAAAAGACATGATAAACTTCTAGGAATCAATATCTTCTAGCATTTACAAATACGTTATTGATATTTTTATATCCGTACAAGGTATTATAAAATAATTTTT
>DATJMG010000116.1:0-27079 GCA_035508835.1 Puia sp. | reverse complement strand
GGCTGATGGGGGTGCGGCGCGAGCGCGGGGGAGGAGAAGGGCAGGTGGAAGTTTTGACGCAGGGGTGGAAAGGAGCATGAAGGCCCGATGGGATAGTTCGTGGATACCCGCGGCGGCGTTGGCGCATATCGGTAAGGAGGTGGATCAAATAGACCCGCGGGCGGCGTCAACGCGCAGAGACCGAGAGTATGCGCAGGTGAAATGGGATAAGCGGAACCGGATGATCCTGCATTATGATACGATCAATAATGGGGATCGGGTCATTTTGAGCGGTGTCGATGAGCGGCGGGATTCGGTGTATGTCGTCCTGGACCGGATCCATAAAAATTATACGTTGACGGAAAGCAGTTTGCAGGCGGGTAAATATTGAGGTATGGGCAGATTGAAAATCGAAGAGGGGCAGATGGCGATGCCGGCCGCGGTTGCGGTGGTCCTGCTGGTCGTGGTTACTGCTATGCGGCAGCCCATGTCGGCAGCAAATGGTCGGGATGTGACCGGGGGGCGGGATACGGTTTGGCCGGCGAGGTTTGGGATTGGCCGGCCGGCTACGAAGGCTGAGATTGCGGCGTGGGATATATCGATCCGGCCTGACGGGAAGGGATTACCGCCCGGGTCGGGAAATGCGCGGACGGGCAGGGAGATCTATGCCAACAAGATTATTGGGGAGGATGAGGTAGTTGATGCGCAGCAGTTGCCCAAGGTTGTGATGCCGGCAAAAAGATATTTTGTAACCGACGATCGCCGGGGAGGGCCGGAAGTAAGATAATGGGAGAAAAACGAATTTCGCGTCGGCGGCTGCTTGCGGCTGCTGCAGGGGCGGCTACGATCGCGTTGGTCCGGACGGTGTCCGGTCAGTCGGTGCATGCGGCGGTGAAGGCGCCTTCCGATCCAACGAAAAGTCAGGGTGTGCCACCCGGTACGCTTGGTACGCGGTCGCCGTTCGAGCACCTGGTCAAAAAGCCTTCGGATACGTCGGCGCGGTCACCGTTGCAGGACTTTTACGGAATGATCACGCCTTCCGATCTACATTTCGAACGTAGCCATGCGGGGGTTCCGCTGATCGATCCGGCGGATTACAAACTGTTGATACACGGAATGGTCGACCGGCCGATGGCGTTTAGCTTATCCGATCTGAAGCGGTTCCCGGCATTGTCGAGGATCTGCTTTATCGAATGTTCCGGCAATTTCCGGACAGGTAAGGAATCGCTGACTCCGCAGGAGATTGCCGGGCTGACGAGCCAGAGCGAATGGACCGGAGTGCGGTTGTCGACGTTGTTCCGGGAAGTGGGAGTCAGGCCGAAAGCGAGTTGGTTTCTTGCAGAGGGGTCCGATGCGGCGGTTATGACACGCAGCATCCCGGTGAAGAAAGGATGGCAGGATGGGATGATCGTGTATGCGCAGAATGGGGAGGCCATCCGGCCGGAGCAGGGTTATCCGGCACGGTTGCTATTGCCCGGTTGGGAAGGAAATACGAATGTCAAATGGATCAGGCGGATCGAGCTCTCGGACGGTCCGTTCATGACCCGGGAAGAGACGTCGACAATACAGGATATATCCAGCCGACGCTACAGCAATTATTGGCGGCCAGGGGCCCGGATATGGGCGGATATCATCTCAATCCGATCGTCGCGTGGCGGATCCGTGGTGACGGAACGGTCTTGTTCCGGCCTGAAAATTGGAAATAACGGCGGGTCTTCGGGAGCCCAAATAGCATTATTTTTGGGGAATGGCTAAATCAGCAACGGATTATGATGCGGTAGTAGTGGGTAGCGGGCCGAACGGTCTGGCGGCGGCTATTGCCTTGCAACAAAAGGGATTGTCCGTGCTGGTATTGGAGGCCAGGTCTTCGATCGGCGGCGGGTTACGGTCGGCGGAGCTCACGCTGCCCGGTTATGTTCACGATATCTGCAGTGCCGTTCATCCATTGGCGGCAGGTTCACCTTTCTTTCAGACGCTGCCGTTGGCGGACCATGGGTTGGAGTTCATCTATCCACCGGTTGCGGCCGCGCATCCGTTGGATGGCGGCGTTGCGGCCTTGCTGGCGGGGACGGTAGAGGAGACGGCGGGGAGGTTAGGCGAAGATGGGGCGATCTATCGGAACCTGGCGGGACCGGTTGTCCGTGACTGGCCGGCCCTGGCGCCGGAGTTGTTGGGGCCGTTACATTTTCCGAAGCACCCGTGGATGCTTGCCCGGTTTGGGTTAAAGGGGTTGCGCAGTGCGACGTGGTTGGCTCACGGGTTCCGGACGCGGGAGGGGAGGGCATTGTTGGCCGGGATGGCGGCGCATGGGGTGCAGCCGTTGACGAATTGGGCGACGGCGGCGATCTCATTGGTCTTTTTGGCGACGGGGCATGATCGCGGGTGGCCGATACCGCGTGGGGGTTCGGTGGCGATTGCTGAGGCGCTGGCGGGATATTTTGTATCGCTGGGGGGCAGGATCGAGACGGGGGTTTATATCCGCTCGATGTCGCAGCTGCCATCGTCGCGATGTGTGATGTTGGACGTGACGCCGCGGCAATTGTTGAAGCTGGGAGGACATTCCTGGTCGTCCTTATACCGGTGGCAGCTCGAGCGGTACCGGTATGGGATGGGGGTGTTCAAGATCGACTGGGCGCTTGCCGGGCCGATACCGTGGCAGGCCGGGGATTGCCGGCAGGCGGGGACGGTGCATGTCGGTGGGGAGTTCGGGGAGATCGCAGCTGCGGAGGCGGCTACAGATCGCGGTGAGGTGGCGGAGCGGCCGTTCGTGTTGTTGGCGCAGCCGAGTATCTTCGATCCGACGCGGGCGCCGGCCGGCCGGCATACGGCATGGGCGTATTGTCATGTTCCGAATGGTTCCAGGGAGGATATGACGGAGCGGATCGAGCGGCAGGTGGAGCGGATGGCGCCGGGGTTCAGGGAGCGGGTGTTAGCGCGTCATGTCTATGATACGGCGCAAATGGAGGAGTACAATCCGAATTATGTCGGCGGGGACATCAATGGGGGTGTCATGGATATCCGGCAGTTGTTTACCCGGCCGGCGTTGCGATGGTCGCCCTACCGGACGTCTTCACGCGGGATCTACATTTGTTCGTCGGCGACGCCGCCCGGCGGGGGGGTGCATGGGATGTGCGGGTATCATGCGGCGCTGCGGGCGCTGCGGGATATTTACGGGATGGCGGAATGATCAGGCTTCGACGGGCTGGAGGCGGCGTTTGCTGCTGCGGTATTTCTCCGCGATGATCTCGCTCATCGGGCGCTGGAAGACTTTGCTTTCGACCCCGGAGACGAGGTCGAGGTAGGCGAAGGCGCGGGCTTCGTAACGGTTGCCTTCGAAGCTGCGGATCTTCTCCAGGAATTTTTCGAATTCCGCTTTCATGCTCGAGCGGGAAGTTTGGAAGGAGGTACGGAGGAAGCGGAACATCGCTTCTTCGATGCGGGTGAGGCGTTCGCGGCGGGCCATGAAGCGGTATACCGATTTGGTGAGGGATTCCATCAGGTCGAAGTTACCCAGTTCATAGTGGGCCATCAGGTGCAGGACGCGGGCGTAGCATTGGAGGTCGTTGCGGAGGTCCTGCTGGTCGTTGATGATCCGCTGGAGGTAGTCGATGGAGGTACCATAGTCGCCGGCGCCGAAATAGAGGGAGGCGATCTTATAGTTCAGCACGAGGATGCGATGACGGTCGATAAACAGGTCATATTCCGTGAGCTGTTGTTCGATCTCCGGCACCATCCGGAGGCCTTCTTTGAAGGTACCATTCATAAAGACCTGGTTGATGCGGGCAGTGGTAATATAGACGAAGGATTGGATGCGGAAGTTATCGTTCTCGATGACACGGTCCGTTTGGGAAAATGCTTCGAATTTGCGGAGGATGGCGTCGAATCTGGCATGGTTGCGGAGATCGAAATGGGCGTTCAGCAGATTGTGGAGGGCTTTGATATAGTGACTGGTCTCCACGCGGATCATGATGGGTTGTTCTTCGAAGAGGTCCAGCCATTTTTGCGAATAGCGATAGTACATCAAAAAGTCCTGGCGGATGAAGGCGTACCAGTTATAACTCTGGTAGAGGTAGAGCCGTTCATAGAACCCCGTCTGCCGCCACGCGTCAGGAGGCAAATGTTCGCGGAGATATTCGCGGAGGCGGGCTTCGTCCTTCTCATTGCGGGCGTGACCATTTTTGATATACCAGCTATAGACGAGCAAGGCCAGATTCGAGAGGCGTGCGACCATGCTGATGCGGTCCAGCATTTCGACGGATTCGGCAGACAGTTGTTCCGCCCGCATCTGCATACTGTGTGTGATATGGAGGGTCTCGATCCGCTTTTCAAGCGCCAGGACCTGGACGAGGAAGCTGAATTTCTGGTTCGCTTTGGCGGTTTCCTTTGCCCGGTCGAGCATCCGAAGGCTTTGCTGAAAGAGTCCTTTCTTGTAGAGAATATGGGCGTAGTCGAACATTTCGTTCAGCTGGAGGTCGATGCTGTCGGCGCTTTTGAGCAGGCGGAGGCTGGCCAGGATCTGTTTGTATAAATGCGTTTTGAGGTTGGAAAGCTGGGGTTTCTGGATGCCGGGCAGCTTTTTGAGGAGGCTTTTTTCGTCGTAGTCGGTCAATTTGTCGAGAGCGTCGAATAGCTGGACAATCTTGAGGTCCTCCTTGGTGGAACTGCGCTTGATGTAGAGTTTAAAGTGCCGCTTTTCTGACTTCTCGAGTGAATGAATGAGTTGGAAAAGGGTATCTGAAAACCTGTTTGCCATCTGCAAAATTAGGCAATTCCGGCCTATTAATGCGCCGCTTGATGCGCCGCGCGCTAAATTAACGCTAAAATCACAGCTCCTAATGGTTAAATGACGGCACTCGCAGTAGTTAGTGGGATGCAGGGGCCTGATATCGTTTGTTTTTAGTTATATAAAGTGTGTACGTTTTCTCATGTGACCTTTCAGTCCATCAGGGGTTTGTGTCTACAAGGCCCTTGCTGTTTTTGAAGGGCTTTCCCACCCGGCGACCTTTAAACCTCTTCCGACGCAGCTGTCCTGTCAATACCAGCCCTATCATCATTTCAATGCCATAAACTCTACACCAGTGCAATCCTTTTTCTTTATCCGCCATGAAGGCAGGAACGTGAAAGTCGACTTTGAAGAGATCTTGTATATCGAAGCCCGGAAGAATTATACGCGGCTGGTGATGGAGAACCGGCCCACGATCATGGTGCTTGTCACGTTGAAGCAGTGGGAGCGGGTGTTGCCGGAAAAGATGTTTTGTCGCATCCACCGGGGTTATATCGTTTCCATCGGCAAGGTGCAATCTTTCGACAACAAATATGTGAATCTTCCGGGGGAGAAGATCCCGATCGGGGAGCAGTACCGGGGGGCGTTAGCCGGGGTGGTGACGATCCTCGCGAATGAAGGCGTCCGGCGGGAAGTGTTTGCAGTCTAGTTTTCCTTAATTTACGGCATGAATGTTCCCGGGTATCGGCTCCGCGGGCCGGTGCCGGGCATACTGCCGCTTCGGATATTTCACTTCGGATATTTCAATCAACAGGTAGACAACGGTTTACAACAGATGGGGCGAACTTCCCATGGGGGCGACAGCCGGGAATTTGCAGGCGGGAGATCTTTCAGGCAACCGAACGGAATAATACCGCGTTCTCACTAGGAATCAATCATTGACAGGGTTAGTAAGTCGTCTACTTTGGAAAAACTCATTCAAATAATCTCCGGATGTGCGCAGCAGGAAAGGCATGCCCAGAAGATGCTTTATGATCAATATTATGGCCTCTGTATCAAGATCGCTTTCCGGTATGTGAATACGTATGAGCAGGCGACGGAGGTGGTGCATGATGCGTTCCTGAAGATGTTCCGGAATTTCAGCCGGTTCGAGGTACGGGACAAGGAGAAGGTAGAAATGCTGCTGATCGGCTGGATCCGGCGGGTAGTGATCAATGCGGCGATCGATTACATGCGGCGGGAGATCAACAATACGCATAGCTATCCGATACCGGAGCATGTCTGGGAGCATAAAGATGATGGGCAGTCGTCGGATAATTCCGTGCTTTATAAAGAGCTGATTGCGTTGGTCAAGGAGTTGCCGCCGGCTTACCGGATGGTCTTCAACCTGCATGTGATCGAAGGATATTCGCATCCGGAGATCGGCAAGATGCTGGGGATCACGACGGGAACATCGAAATCCAATTTATCAAAAGCCAGGGCGCATTTGCAAAAGGCTTTAACCTCTGAAAACTCTGAATTTAGTTATGAAGTACAATGATGGTGATATGGACGATCTGTTCAGGCGGGCATCCGAGCGGTACCCGTTGAGGACGGACAGTGCCGATTGGGATCGGTTGTCGGCCGCGTTGGATGGCGGGCCGGCGGCTCCTTCCGATGGGGAGGAGAAACGCAGGAGGCGGGGTATTTTCTGGTGGTTCCTGCTGATACCACTCGCGGGGATCGGATATTGGACGTGGCATGTGAGCGGGGATCATGTGGGGAAGGCGGCTGTAACACATGCAGGGGTGGTGCGGGCGGATTCGATGGCAGGGACGGTTTCGAGGGCCGGGATGCCGGATGCGGCGACTGTTAGAGGGACGCGCGGGGGTGGAACGGTTGGAAATGGATTGAATGGTGAGGCCGGGACTTCGGGGTCGGGTGGTGAGGAGAGTGGGAGGAGCATGGCGGTTGTTGATCGGAGGAATTTGACAGGAGGCAGGTCGGCAGCGGGACGGGTGGGGGGTACGGTCAGGTTGGACAATGATGCTGCGCTGGCTTTGCTGGACTTGCGCCGGGCGACGATTGGCGGGAGATACGGTGTCGACGTGGATGTGGTTGCTCCAAAGGTGCGGGCGCAGTCGAAGACGCCGGCGGCCAAAAAGGCTCCGAAACCTTCACATGCATATATCGGGGTATTTGGCGCGCCAGATTTCAGTATGGTGCGGTTCCAGTCGATGAAGGGTGTGGGAACGACATTTGGACTGATACTGGGTTATTCCTTTAATGACCGGTGGGCGGTTGAGACGGGGTTATACCTGGATCGCAAGCGATATTATACCGAAGGCGAATATTTCAATACGGACAAGGTGCTGATGCCGCCGGGTTATTCCAAACTGCTAAACGTGGACGGAACCTGTGATATGTGGGAGATCCCGGTAAATGTCAGGTACAACTTCAACACGAGTCAGAGGATAAAGTGGTTTGCGACGGCAGGGCTTTCCACCTACCTGATGACCAGTGAGAACTATACATACCTGGTTCAGAACAATTGGAACACGGAGGAAAACTACTGGAATATCCATAAACCCTCTCAATACTGGTTCTCTATTGTCAATCTGAGTGCCGGGTTCGAACGGCGCATCGGGAAGATCGGGAACCTGCGGCTGGAACCTTATGTCCGGATACCTCTTTCCGGCATCGGTACGGGAAGCTTGCCTATTGTAAGCGCCGGGCTGAATATCGGGCTCGTGCGTCAGTTATGGTAAAAATCATTTAACGGTAAATATTATGCGGAAAAAAAGAACCATTCTGTGGGGCGGGATACTCTTGCTCGTAGTGATCGGTGCGGCGTGGGCGTATCACCTGTACGAGAAGCCGCATCAGAGTGCGGCGGGTGAGGCGACTGATCTTACCATCAGCGCAGATTCGCTCTATCGGCAGTATCAGGCGGATGAGCATAGCGCCGACCAGAAGTACCTGGGCAAAGTGATTGAAGTGTCGGGCAAGCTGGCGGAGATCCAGCACAGCGGGAACTCCGAGATCTGGATCTTGTCGCCACAGCCGGGTGGCGGCGGGGTCAACTGTCAATTGTTCGCCGGGACCAGGATCGATCCCGAGCCAAAGAGCGGGGATGCGGTGACGGTCAAGGGCCGCTGCACGGGCTTTCTTATGGACGTCAACCTCGCTGACTGCGTGCTGCGCAAGTAATGGCACCCCCCGGGTAATAAAACCTCAGCCAATCAAATTAAACTATATCAACTATCCATTTATGAAGGTGAAGATCATTCTGGCGGCAGTTGTTGCGGGGGCATTCCTGCTCTATCTATCGGCCTGCACCAAGCGCAATGCGGTCGAGCTTGGCGGGGGAGGCTGCGATACAACGAATGTCAGTTATTCCATGCAGATCGTGCCTATTCTCCAGAACAATTGTTATGTCTGTCACAGCGGGCCCGGCGCCTCCAGCGGCATCGATCTCAGCAATTACGGGGCCTTCAGGGGCTGGGCGGAGAGCGGCTATGTGATCGGGGACATCACGGCCGCCCCGGGGTTCACACCCATGCCGTACGGGCTGCCGTCCTTGTCCAGCTGCGAGATCAATACGATCCTGGCCTGGATCCATCAGGGCACGCCCAACAATTAGCCATCATTCAATCATTCAATATGAAGCTGATTTTTTTTGTGTTTATTCTGGCGGCAGTGCAGCCGTCGGGTGCTTATGCTCAGTTGTATACGACACGATCGGGTTTTATCGGGTTCTATTCCAAAACGGCGCTGGAGGATATCAGGGGTGAGAACAACCAGGTGTATGCAGTTATCGACGCCGGCAGGAAGAACCTGGCTTTTGCCGCGCTGTTAAGAGGTTTTATTTTCCCTAAGGAGCTCATGCAGGAACACTTCAATGAGAACTATGTGGAAAGCGACAAGTATCCCAAGGCGATCTTTTCCGGTGCCTATACCGGTGATGTGGCGCTCGACAAGGACGGGGTCTATCAGGTTGCCGTGAAAGGAAACCTGACGTTGCACAATGTTACCCGAACCATCGAAACCGAGGCTACGCTGGAAGTCAGGTCCGGTCATCTGCTCGGGGTCGCTGAGTTCAAGGTCAAGCCGGAGGACTTCAATATCGGTATCCCGGCTGTCGTCCGTGACAAGATCGATAAGGAGGTAACGGTTAAGGTAAATATCGACTGTACTACAAAATAAAATAAATTGACTATGGCTACGAGAAAAAACAAATTTACCGCGCGGTGGCTGATGACTGCCGGATGCCGGATGACCGGATGCCTGGCCGCTGGATGCGGGATGACCCTTTTGTTCCTGATGGCCGGGATGGCAGCGTCCGCGCAGGACACTTCGCTTCTGCGGATGCTGAATGACTCGATGGCGGCGCATCCGAAGAAGATGTACGTCACGGGTACCTTCAAGGCTGAGCATATCGTCGAGCTCCAGACGGTGGAGTCGCCGGCGAACGGCAATTTAAACTTTGTGATCCAGCACAGGTTCGGGACACTGAACAGCGGCTCCTACAATTTTTTCGGGCTGGACAATGCCACGCTCCGGCTTGGGCTTGATTATGGGATCACGGATGACCTGTCGATTGGCGTTGGCCGCAGCTCTTATCTGAAGACCTTCGACGGGTATGTTAAATATAAATTCCTGAAACAGACAGAAGGCGGGGGAATACCCGTCACCCTTGCTGTGGTGGGGACGGTCACGGATTTTACGCAGGACATCACGGACGAAGTTTATCTGAATACGGCGGACCGGACGGCGTATTCGGCGGAGCTCCTGATCGCGCGGAAATTCGGCCAGAATCTGTCGCTGCAGGTGTCGCCGACATATCTTCATTATAATTTTGTGCCCACGCCGCAAGACAAGAACGATGTTTTCGCCGTGGGGCTGGGCGGACGGATGAAGATCACTCATCGGATGAGTATCAACGCCGAGTATGATGTCGTTCCGAAGAACCAGATCGTCTCCTATACGGTACACAATTCATTATCGCTGGGATGGGATATCGAGACGGGCGGGCATGTCTTCCAGCTCGTGTTCACCAATTCGCAGAGTATGGTCCCTACGCAGTTCTTCACGCAGACGACGGGGACATGGGGCAAGGGGGATATCTATTTCGGGTTCAATATTTCCCGGAATTTCAACCTGAAGAAGAGGCGTTGATCCCATGCTGAATTTGATCCATAAAATAATGGCGGTGCTGGCGCCCCGGGAAAGGAGGCGGCTGATCCTGCTCACGGTGTTGGATACGATCAGCAGTGTGGCGGATATTGCCGGGCTTGCGGTGTTGTTGTGGGTCATCCGGTTGTATGCGCAGGGGCCGCTGGCGGGCGCCCGGAGCGGGCCAGGCGGCGGGGTGTCCTTGTGGCCTATCGGGCTTTTCTTTGTGTTGTTCGGGGCCAAGAACTGGCTCAGCTTCCTGATCTATTCCGCGCAGGCCAGGCTTCGGTATGGTGTGGCGTCGCGGATCTCGCGGCAGAACCTGTTGTATTATCTCGAGGGGGATTATCGTCAATATGCGCATACCGATTCGGCGGCGCAGGTGCTGAAAATCGCGCAGCAGCCTATCGAGTTCTGTCAGTTCGTGTTGGGCGGATTGCAGCAAAGCATCACGGAGACCACGCTCATCGGGGTGACGGTTGCAGCGGTGCTCCTGTTCAACGCGAAGCTCTTTCTGTTACTGCTGGTGCTGTTGCTGCCGCCGGTGATCATTACGGGATATCTGGCCAGGCGCAGGCTTCATCAGGCCCGGGTGTACATCAAGAGCAGCAGGGATGTCATGTGGCAGCATTTACAGGAATCGATCGCCGGTTATGTGGAGAGCAGCTTGTACGACAGAAAGGAGTTTTTCGCGGGTCGTTATGGCGGCTCACAGGCTATCCTCAACGGGCATCTGGCTACGGTGCAGGCGATGCAGGGTGCGCCTTCGCGGTTGGCGGAGGTCTTTGCGGTTTTGGGGCTTTTGGCGTTAATTGCTATCGGTCACTTCACCGGCAATCCGCATGGTGCGGAGTTCGTCACGCTGGGGGCTTTCCTGGCGGCTGCCTACAAGATCATTCCGGGCGTTTCGCGGTTGCTCAACCTGACCGGTCAGATGAGAACCTATGAGTTTACGGTCAACGGGCTGCCGGAGCGGCGGGTCGGACCGGCCAGGGATGACTGGGAGGAATTTACGGAGAGCATTCATACGATCAGCGGCGAGGGGATCGGGTTTCGCTATGGTCAGCAAACGGTTCTCGATGGAGTGGGTCTGGAGGTCAGGAGGGGGGATTTCGTGGGGATACAGGGAGACTCGGGGCGGGGGAAGACAACGCTGTTCAATATTCTTTTGGGCTTTGTGGAGGAAGGGGCAGGGCAGATAAAGATCAATGGGGTCCCGGCGGGGCCTGCCGAGCGGCGGCGGATGTGGGGGCGGATAGCCTATGTCAAGCAGCAGCCGTTCATTTTGCACGATAGTATCCTCGTGAATATCACGTTACAGGAGCAGGGGTATGATGAGGAGCGATTGAGAAACGCCATGGCCTTATCGGGGCTCGACGAGTTGATCCGAAAGCTGCCGGGCGGTTTGCAGGCTACCGTTAGCGAGAACGGAAAGAATATCAGCGGCGGTCAGCGGCAGCGGATCGCCATTGCCAGGGCGTTGTACAAAGATGCGGATCTGATCCTGCTGGATGAGCCGTTGAGTGAATTGGATGAGGCCGCGGAGGATCGGCTGCTCCGGCGTCTGGCGGACCTCGCGGAGGGGGGCAAGATCATCATCATGATCACGCACAACCGGCAAAGCCTCGGCTGGTGCACCAAAACGTTAGATATATGCGAATACGCCGAAAGCAAAAGATAGATTGGTATGCCGGGTATCTCCTGATCGGGCTTCTGCTGCCTTTTACGCGGCTGTTGGGTATCCTGATGCGGCGGGACCATTCGGTTTCGAAAACACCGGAGCGGATCGTTTTTATCAAACTGTTAGGGTTAGGAAGCCTGATCGTGGCTTCGGATGCGATCCGGGCGATCCGGGTGCGGTTTCCGGGAGCGCGGCTGATCTTGTTGACGGATAAGAATATCGCCGACGGGATGGCGCCTTTTGGGCTTTTCGACGAGATCGTTGCAATCGATACGGAGCGGTTGGGGATGACATGTCGGGGGGTGGTGCGGTTCCTGGCGCGGGCATGGAGCTGGAGGCGGCTGTGGTTGATCGACCTGGAGGTTTATTCCAAGCTGACTACAGTGCTCGCGCTGCTCACTCTCGCCCAAAACAGAGTTGGCTTCTACCTTTCCTATGTGCCATTCCGGCGGTTCCTGAATACGCATAATATCACATTCGATCAATCGGCCTATCTCGAAGACAACTATCGGTATCTGGCCCGGCAGTTGACGGGCAGTGCGCTTCCGGTCTTTGTTCCGGCGGTCAGGCAGGCAGAATTGGCGAAACCCTATATTATCCTCAACAATACGTGCAGCGGTCTGGCCGATGTACGGAAATTGCCGGACAGGGTGTTCTCGGATGTGGTTCAGTGGATACTGGAGCATACCGGCTATAGCGTGGCGTTGCTGGGAACTCAGGATGACCGGGATGCCATTAACCGGCTGATCGGCGGGCCGGGTTTGCAGAGGCTTCAGGAGCGGATCCTGAATTATTCCGGCATGGCGGAAGATTTTGAAGCCTATTATTCTTTCCTGCGGGATAAGGGGGTTTGCCTGGTGACGATCGACAGCGGGCCGCTGCATATTGCCCGCAAGCTGGGACTCCCTACGGTGTCGGTCTGGGGTCCCACCAGTCCGGATAACTATCTGCGTCTCGAGCCGCAGGAGACGGAGCGGCATTTACATTATTATCTCCGGAGTCCCTGTTCGCCCTGTGTCCATCATTATGAGACGCTGCCCTGCGGCGGTAATAATTTTTGTATGAAGAATATTCCGGCGACGGCGATCATCGGGAAGATCCGGCAGTTGTTGCAGCATTTGGCGCAGGGGGCGTCCCAGCCGGTCTGATCTTGCGAAGGGTATAGAATTGGAATCCCCGGTCTTTGTCGGATAGATAGATGATACAATTCCCGTTGACGAGGGCCGGTTTGGCTTTTTGGTCGGGAGAGGTCGTGATTTGTATTCCTTTATACCAGATCTGGTTGTCTTTTAATATCAGGCTGTCGTGGGTGAGGGTGATCGCGAGGTAGTCGGTGGATTGTTGGTGGAGGCCATTTTCGTCGCGCCAGGAATAGGTGAGGTAGTTGTTGCGGGTGGTGAAGTCATCGATGAAGAGGTGTTGTTCTTTGGTGAGAACGTAGGAACTCGGGTCTTTGGGGCGCAGATTGCCGCGGATATCGAGGGCGAAAAAGAAGATGGTGAGTGCGGCGGTGAGGCTCAAGTTCCGGGTGTCGGGTCGCGGGCGGGTTAGCGCGAGATAGAATAGGGTCAGGAGATATAGCCGCGGGAATTGGATCCAAAGGGGGAGGGCGGTTAATTGGTTGACGGGAATGGTGCAGGCGGCTGTGAGCAGGGTGGCGGCGATCAGGGTTTTGGTTGGCGCGGCGGTGCGGGCGAGACCGAGCAGGGGCAGGATGAGGAGGACGAGGGAATAGCTGCTGCCGTTGGGTGAGATCAGCATGGTGGCAGCGATCCAGCTGGTGAAAGGCAGGAAGTCGTCCTTTTCTTTGCTTTTGCGGGTAGTCAGCAGGATGGCCGGGGTCAGGATCAGCGATTTGAAGACAGCCATGCCAAGGGTGAAGATCCAGGGGTTGTCGACGATCGGGTGGGGGTTGAGCAGCAGGTCGTAGCGGAAGGCTCTCTTGAGCAACATATAGGCGGACTGGAAGACATAGGTGAAACTGTCATTCAGCTCGCCGTGGTTCATGCGCGGCAGGATGGTGGCGATATAGAAATGCCAGGCGCCGATGCCGTTGACCAGCAGGGAGGAGAGTAACAGCAGGGTACATGCGATAGCGAGATAAAAGGTTTCGCGGTAGCGGCGTCTCAACAGGAGGAAGAGGAAGATGAAAGCGGGAAAGAGTTTGAACAGGATGGCGGTGGCCCAGAGGAGCGAGGAAAGGATGGGTTGTTTTTTCCGGTGAGCAAGCCAGCCTTCGGTCAGCAGGGTGAAGATCAGCAGGTAGGCCTGACCGAAAGCAAGGTTGTTCAGGAGGGGGATGAAAAAGATGATGGGCAGGGCAAGGATCAGGTAAGGCGGGGTTGACAAATATCGGGTGATGCGCAGCAGGGTGAACAGAAAGAGGACGATGCTGACGCAGTTGAAAATTATTTTCGCAACGTTCATGGGGAAGGTAAGGAAGGGGGCGAAGATCAGGGAAGTGAAGGGGGGAAAGGGAGAATAGGAAACGAATGCGTTGTGCCAGCCGTCGGCCGCGATCCGGTCGTTGAGCTGCGTCATATCGTATGCTTCGGAATAATGGCCGTGGATCAGGGCTTGGCCGCCGTAGTAATAGCCGGCGAAGTCCGAGGGTGGTGAGGACCATGACCGGCGCAGCCCGAAAGTGAGTGACAGCAGGAGGGGGATGAGCCAGAGATATCGACGGGCGGGAGGCATCTGCCAGTCAAAAACGGACGTTTGGGGTAAAGGGATGGCTTTGTAAAAGGGATGGCCGCCTGAAATTTTATAAATCAATCACTATGGGTCCTGGGTTGGGCGCGATATATGGAAAACTCCTGACGGGGGAGCGGGTGATCCGGGATTTTGTGACGGTGGGGGCAGGTGACCGGCTCCGGGAGAAGGTTTATTTGGCTGCGGATGGGCAGAGATGGGATGTCACGGGCCGCCAGTGGTTACTCGGGCTTGATCCGAGGGTGATAGGGATATGGGCGACCGAAGACCTGGCCGGCCGGTTGTCCTATACGCTGCATGTCAGGGATGGGGAGGAGGAGGAACTGGGGGTAATGACATTGGAATATACAGGCCGGATCGTCGAGGAGAATGGGACGTTGTACTTGTTGAGGGCCCGGTCAACGGTGGTTCATCATATCGAGTCCTGGCGGGCATGGCTCCTTTACCGGAAATTCTATCGGAAGCCCGGGGTGAGCTATGAGCGGCTGAAGGCTGTTGCGGCGGCGTATACTTATCCGCGGCGGGTAAGGGTCATCTCGTTCCGTTTTGGGTCTGACAACCATTATATCTTCCCGATGGATCTGCTGGCCGATATCCGGGATGCGGGGCGGTATCTGCTGGGGATGCGGCATTCCAATCAAGTGTTGAAGCGGATCATGGAAGTCGGGCAGATCGTGGTGGCGGAAGCGCCGGCGGAGTACAAACAGGCGATCTATCAGCTGGGCAGAAATCACAGTGCCAGTCCGCCGCCGCCGGATCAGCTGCCTTTCGGGGTGGTTGCCACGCGGCAATGGGGGTATTATTTACCGGAGTGGGTGGAGAGTTATAAAGAGGTCAGGATCGGGAAGACGCAGGATCTGGGCAGTCATATGTTGCTGTGCGGGGAGTGGGATGAGGAGGTGGTGTTGAAGCCGGAGACGCCTCGGCTTCATCATATTCATTTTCTTTATTTTCTTAAAGGGCGGGGCCGGGGGATGGGTTATCCGGTGGTGTCGTAGGGCCGGATGCGGGCGGCCCCGCCCGGCGCCTATC
The DNA here is from genome assembly GCA_035508835.1 of Puia sp. Taxonomy (GTDB): domain Bacteria; phylum Bacteroidota; class Bacteroidia; order Chitinophagales; family Chitinophagaceae; genus Puia. Next base: position 11,798 of record DATJMG010000116.1, on the reverse strand, counting down.
GTATATTTCCTATTCCGGCTTCGGGTACTACTCGCCGCTAAGTATTGTCTCCTAATGACCCCTGAAAGAATCAATAAAAAGCTAAAAAGGCCGCGGCGAGAAATTGGTCGCCGGAGATATGTATCCCATCTTTGTCTTGTCAAAAGCAAAACACCGTACCCGATCCGATGTCCTGAAAAGTCCCGTACCCTATCCGATGCCTTGGAAATCCTGTACCCAATGTCTGAAGCGATCCGCCCTTGCTTACTATCCAATGTCCTGAGCTGTGTTTACCCTAGCCTACCATGAAACCGCAGACTCGCTTCCACCCAGGCAACCAACGCATCAAGCCCGCCATTCGGCGGGTTTTTGTGTGTTGCCGCCGAAACGCTCACTGAACCGTGTTGTGATGCTTCAGGGCAGGCCCGGAAAATCGACGTTCGGGCAGTAGCGGCGGATCTCCTGCATGAGGCCGGGCAGGTCGCCGGCTACGTATTTTCCATCGGGCCGGGTGGGTTGAAAATCTTCGGTGATCAGGGAATGTTCGGTTATGGGTTCCAGTAAGGAAGGGTCGAAGAGGCGGATATGGCCTTCGTGGAGGACGAGGAGGAGGTCATCGGGGTTTATCGCAAAGAAAGCGTTCAGGCCAGTCAGACCGGGTTGGGGGCGGGCGATCACGAGGTCGGCGATTTTGCCGGGGGTGAGGGCGCCGCGGTCAGCTATGTTCCGGGAGGTGGCAAGCCCGCGGTGGGTTGGTTCCCAGGCGGCGGCGGGCGCAGTGGTCAGCATGGCGTATAGCTGGGTGTCGGAGACCAGATGCAGGTCCCGGGCCATGCGGATCTGGTCCCAGGCGTTCCATCCCGAGGTCAGGGTGGAGTCGGTGCCGAACAGGATGGGGACTTTGTCCTGCAGACGGTCGATGGGGGCGGTTCGGTCGAGTAGAAAGTAATTTGACGCCGGGCACCAGACGAGGGCGTGGAAGGCGGGGGCCTGCTCTTCGGTCATGGCCACGCCGTGGATGCCGATGAGACGGCGGCGGAAGAGATTCCAGCGGATGAGCTTGTCGATCTCGTTTGACGCCGCGCTGTCGGTCCCTTCGCCGACGTGAATGGCAATCGGCCGGCCGGCCCGGGCGGGGTGATTGAGCTTCCATTTCCAGTAGGGCTCGAAACCTACGGAGTGGAGACAGTGGCAATCCTGGAAGATATTGATTGGGGCGTTAGCGGTATCGAGGCGTTCGCCATGGTTGACGACGGTGGTAAATCCGTTGAGGAGATTTTTGTAGATACCCCATTGGGTGCGCAGGGGACGGGGGATGGCGAGGATGGGGTCGATGGCGGCGCGGTTGTTGGCCTGGATGTCGGGGCCCCATTCGGTGTAGTTGTTGTAGATGCGGTTCCGCAGCGGTGGGAACAGGTTGAAGTCGAGGTGGTCGTGGGAGTTGATGAGGCCGGGGAAGGCGAGGGCGCCGTGGAAGTCGAGGGCGGGTTGGGAGGGGGTTGATAGGGAGGGTGAGGGGGCGGCGATCTTACCGTCGAGGACCCAAACGTCATAAAGGCCGTCTTCATTCGGGAAACGGAGGTTATTGAGCCGCATCCGGTTTCTTTAAATGAAGGCCGTAAATGATAGGAATACCGAGAAAGCGCCGGAAGACCGGCAGTGAGTTCTGTTGCTCATACCAGGGGCGCATCGTTTCGTCGATCTTTCTTTCCGTAAGCGTTATTTCGGTCAGGCCTAACCGATAGGCGATCCCGAGCAGTCGGGGAACAGGGTAAAGATGATTTCGGACCGCGATCAACCGTTCACCGTCGCGGAAGGTACGCTGGCCGCCTTTGGCAAGGGCCGTCGGATGATAATCGGTGATGAGCATATCGCCGCCGGGTTTCAGCACGCGGTTCCATTCGGTGAGCGCCGCGGCGAGGTCGGGGAGGTGCGCGACCGTTAGAGTCGACAAAACGACATCGCAGCTGTTGTCGGCCAGGCCGGTGAGGGTGACACCGGAAAGCAGGTTGGTTTCGGCCCGCGGATATTTCTTCTGCAGGCAGTTGAGCATGCCCCTGGAAACATCATAACCCAGCACGCGCGCGGGCGACCCGTTGAAAAGCGCGGGCCAGTGGCGACCTGTTCCGCAGCCGATATCGACAATGGTCCTGCCGGTCAGGGGAAGGGTGGCAAGGAGTTCCCGGCAGAGGGCCTCGTCCAGCGCTAACATGAGGTTATCTGGTTGATTATCATAGCTTTCTGCCCAAATGTCGTAGGCTTCGGCCGGGTCGGATTCGGGCTGGCGTGCAGGGTGGAAAAGCTGTTTGAGTGTGTTGATTACAGGCATCCTTTGCTAAAAAACGAGCGTTTGTACTGATCGGATGCCTTAAAGCAGCTGAAACATGGCCAAGATCCTTTTATTCAATCCGCGAAGCGCCAACAACAAGTACCGGGTACCCAATTCGATCCTGCAGATCGCTGCGGCCGTCGAAGGGAAATATGACTGGGTGATCGTGGATGGGAATTGTGAGCACGATCCCTATAAGAAGATCCAGAACTGGATGAGAACCGGCGAGATCCGCTACGTAGGGTTTACGGTCATGCCGGGGCCGCAGCTGAAGCAGGCTATTCCGTATGCGCGGAGACTACGGGAGGAGTTTCCCGGGACGGTCATGATCTGGGGCGGATATTTTGCCAGCAATCAATACCGGGTTGTGCTGGAGTCGGGGCTGGTGGATTTTGTCATCAATGGCCCCGGTGATCATGCGTTTCCCGCTTTGATCGATGCATTGGAGAGCGGCCGGTCATATGAAGGGATCCGAAGTTTGATCTTCCGGCATGAGGGCAAGATCATCAAGACGCCGAAGGAGGACCTGGTCGATCAGGCCGCGCTGCCGCCGCTGCCCTACGATAAACTGGATCAGTTCTATCCGATGCAGCGATACCTGGGGAAGACCTATCTGGGGACGAGGACGCTGGCTTATCATTCGAGCATGGGATGTCCTTTCACGTGTTCCTTCTGTGCTGTCGTGCCGATCTTCGAAGCGCGCTGGAAGGCGAGGACGGCCATGCAGGTATATGAGGATGTGAGGTATGTGAAGAATAAATGGAGCGCCAATGCGATCGAGTTTCATGACAATAACTTTTTCGTGTCTGAGAAGCGGGTGGCCGAATTCTCGAAGCTGATCATGGACGACAATATGATCTGGTGGGGTGAGGGACGGATCGACACGATCAATAAATATAAGGATGAGACCCTGGCGTTGATGCGCGAGTCGGGGTGCAAGATGATCTTTTTTGGCGCCGAGACGGGGAATGATGAGATCCTGCAGAAGATGGATAAGGGCGGGACGCAGACAGGTGCGCAGATCCGGGCGTTTGCAGCGCGGTTGGCAAAATTCGATATCATTCCGGAGTATTCGTTTGTACTGGGGATGCCCGCCGCGACGCCCGAAAAAGTCATGGAGAACATCGATCAGGACATTGCCTTTATCAAGGAGATCAAGACGATCAATCCAAAAACGGAGATCATCATTTATATCTACAGCCCGGTACCCACCGAAGGGTCGGAATTGTACAAGACCATCCAGGAGGCGGGCTTTCGGTTCCCGGAGAAGCTGGAGGACTGGATCGGGCCGCAATGGGAGAGCTTCGATCTGCGGAAGAACCCGCTGACGCCGTGGTTGACGCCGGAGATGGTGGACAAGATCCGAAATTTCGAGACCGTGCTGAATGGTTATTATCCGACGATCTCGGATATCCGGTTGAGCGCAGCCAAGCGCAAGATCATCCGTTGGGTGTCGGGGTTGCGATATAAGACCAGTATTTATTCCCATCCCTATGAGATCAAGTTGCTGCATAAGGTCTGGAAGTACAGGCAGCCGGAGATCCAGGGGTTTTAATTTTAATCTTCCGGCGGCATCCTTTTTAAAGAAACAGGCGTTTAAACCATAGAAAAATGTACCTGCCCGACTCCTCCATATTGACCAATATTCAAGTGCAGGGCCATTCCAGGCTTAGGGAGGTCCTCTTTGAAAAGAAATACATCGTTATCCGCAGCCTCGAGAACCGGCTATGTACGGACGAAGAACTGATAAAACTGCCGGAGATCCCGGCTGAGCATCCGCATCACCGGGAATGGGAAATCAGGCGGCGTTCAGCGCTTCGACTGGTCCGGTACCTGAGCGGGTGGAAAAAGAACCTGGAAATCCTGGAGGTGGGTTGCGGGAACGGATGGCTGACGCATCATCTGGCGGAGATCCCGGGTTCGCAGGTCACGGGCGTGGATATCAATTTCACCGAGCTGCAGCAGGCGGCGCGGGTATTCAGCAACGATCCGAACCTGCGATTCATTCATGGGGATATCCGGTCCGGGATCCTGGGGGATCGACAGTTCGACTGCATCGTCTTCGCGGCTTCGATCGAATATTTCCCATCGTTAAAAAAGATCGTTCATTACTCTTTGGCGTTTCTCAAGCCGGGGGGTGAGATCCAGATCCTCGACAGTCCCTTCTACCGGCCGGAGCAGATCGACCGGGCGAAGCGACAGAGCCAGGCATATTTTGCGAGTTTCGGTTATCCGGAAATGGCAGATTATTATTATCACCACAGCACTCAGGACCTTCGGTCTTTCCATCACGATCTGCTGCATAATCCAAATTCTGTCCGGTGCCGGTTCCTGCGATCGGGCAACTCCTTTCCCTGGATCAGGATCAAAAATATTTGAGGGTCGATGACCAGCAATTCACTTTATCATACTTATCAGCGCTATCGTACCCTTCAAACGGACAGGATAACGGCGCTTCCCGTTGTTGTCCTGATGCCGCATAGTGCCTGCAATTGCCGGTGCGTTATGTGTGATATCTGGAAAGGCAATCATCAGCTGCGGCAGCTTTCCGAGCAGGATGTGGAAGGTTTGCTGGACAGCCTGCGTCAGCTGGGGACGCAGCAGGTGTTGATGTCGGGCGGGGAAGCGCTGTTAAATCCAAATTTCTTCCGGCTTTGCGAGATGCTGAAAAGAGAAGGTTTGCGGATCACACTGTTGTCAACGGGGCTTTTGATCGGTCGTCATGCCGAACAGCTTTTATCCCTTGTAGATGATATTATCGTTTCGTTAGATGGGGACGAACAGCTGCATGACGAGATCCGGAATGTTCCGGGCGCTTTTCGCAAACTCCGGGAAGGGGTCGAACTGTTGCATTCGCGGCGGCCGGATTATCGGATCACGGCGCGGACGGTCATTCACCGGCTCAATTTCAGGAACTTGCCTGCCATCGTGCAGGCGGCCCTGGAAATGGGACTTGACCAGATCAGTTTCCTGCCGGCCGATGTGACGAGTGAGGCGTTCAACCGGGCCGAGCCCTGGGATGCCCCACGGCAGCACCAGATCCTTCCCGCGGAGGAAGAACTGCCGGCTGTTCTCGCGGTGATCGAGGCGTTTATCCGGGATCAGCAGGAGCTGTTTGAAAGCGGATTTATTGCCGAGTCGCCCGAAAAGTTCCGGAAGATCGGCCGGTATTATACGGCATCCTATGGGTTGAATCCTTTTCCATACAAGCGGTGCAATGCCCCGTGGGTGTCGGCGGTCGTCGAGGCCGATGGAACGGTGAGGCCATGCTTTTTTCATGCACCTCTTGGAAATGTCCGCGAGCGGCCGTTGACGGAGATCTTGAATAGTCGCGAGGCGGTCGAGTTCCGGAAGGGGCTGGATATCGGCGAAAATGAGACCTGCCGAAGATGCGTCTGTTATCTTCATCTTTCACCGCGGGCCAAATTGAAAGGATGAGCAAGGTTGAAAGGATGAGCACGGCGGCCTTTTGTGGTCGATCCGGCCCTTAGCCGGGCATCCGCCGCGGGGAATCCTGCGTTCATTCAACTATGAGCCAACTTCTTTTTTCGCACTCCTATTTTATGCGCTATGATCCCAAACAGTGGGCGACCGCGCAGCCGTATCCGCCGCTGGCTACGATCGGTGCGGCGGCATTGATGCGGGAGCATGGGTTCGGGGTTTCCCTTTTCGACACGATGTTTGTCGAGCGGCCGGAGGAGGTGAGTTCGTGGTTGGATTCCCTGCGACCGGATTTTTTAGTGATATATGACGACGGGTTCAACTATCTCACGAAGATGTGTCTCACGAACATGCGGGAGGCGGCGTTCCGGATGATCCGGCTGGCGGCACAGCGGGGTGTTGTGGTGATCGTGAGCAGCAGCGATTCCACGGATCACTGGCAGGAGTACCTCGGGAAGGGGGCGGATTTTGTCCTGCTGGGCGAAGGAGAGCAGACCTTGCTCGAGCTCGTGACGGCGATCCGGGGCGGGCAGCGGGATTTTGAGTCGATCGCGGGACTGGCGTGGCGGCGGGATGGGGTGGCTGTGCGGTCGTTTGCACGGAAGGTGATGACGGACCTTGACCGGCTGCCGCTGCCGGCCTGGGACCTGGTGGATATGGAGAGTTACCGGAAGATATGGATGGAGCATCACGGGTATTTCTCGTTAAATGTGAGTACGACGCGCGGGTGTCCGTACAAATGTAACTGGTGCGCCAAGCCGATCTACGGGAACCGGTACCATGCGCGGTCGCCCCGGCATGTGATGGAGGAGATCAAATGGCTGAAAGAGCGATATGCGTTCGATCATATCTGGATGTGTGATGATATTTTTGGGCTCAAAACCGGTTGGGTCCGGGAATTCGCGGACCTGGTCGAAGAGTCGCGGCTTTCTTTCCGGTTCAAGATCCAGTCGAGGGCTGATCTGCTCGTGCAGGAGAACTATGTGGAGGCGTTGGCCCGGGCCGGTTGTGAGAACAGTTGGATGGGTGCGGAGAGCGGATCACAGAAGATCCTGGATGCGATGGACAAGGGTACGACAGTGGAGCAGATCGCCGGGGCGACACGATTGCTGCGGGAGCACGGGATCCGGGTATCGTTCTTTATCCAGTTCGGCTATCCGGGTGAAACGCGGGAGGACATCGACCTAACCATCCGGATGATCAAATCCCTCATGCCGGACAACATCGGCATCTCTGTTTCTTATCCGTTACCGGGGACGGTCTTCTATGAGCGGGTCAAGTCGGAATTAAAGGAAAAAGCGAACTGGACGGATTCGGATGAGCTGAAGCTGATGTTCAGGAATACGTATTCGCCCGAGTTCTATAAGCAGCTGCACCGGTATGTGCATAAGACCTATCGCCGGCAGCTGGCGCTGCAGGAGATAAGGCGGTTTGTCTTCAGGCCAGGTCAGCTGACTAAAAAGGGGGTGGGGGGCAGGCTGCGGAGGGGGTTGCGGATGGCGGCCTCCTTTGGTTGGTATTTGACGGATGCGGCGATCGCGGGGTGGCGTTTAAAGCAAAAGATGATCTCATGAATATTGCGGGAGAGTGGAATGAACAGCAAGTGGCGGCGGCTTTCAGCAAGCAGGCCCGGAGTTTCGACGACTATGACGCGGGGAATACCATTATTCATTACAAGCGGAACCGGGTGAGGGAGCATGTGCTGCGGTACCTGCCTGCGGAAGGTTGGGTGCTGGAACTGAATGCGGGGACGGGAACGGATGCCGTCTGGTTTGCGGAGCGCGGCTATCGGGTACACGCGACCGATATTGCGGAAGGGATGCAGGAGCGACTGAAGGAGAAGGTGCGGATTCGGGGCCTTGGGGACAAGGTAACGACGGAGCTATGTTCTTTTACGGCATTGACCAGGCTGCGGGAGCGGGGACCTTTTGATCTGATCTATTCAAATTTCGCGGGGTTGAACTGTACGGGCGAACTGGACCGGGTGCTGGGGTCTTTTTCGTCGCTGTTGAAACCGGGCGGGCAGGTGAGCCTGGTTATCCTGCCGGGCTTTTGTCTATGGGAGCTGCTGATGGTATTTCGCGGCAAGTTCCGGACGGCGTTCCGGCGGGTGATCAGCGGCCGACGCGGGACACGATCGCATGTCGAGGGGCACTACTTCCGGTGCTGGTATTATTCTCCGGCGTATGTGATCCGGAATCTCGGCCCGCAGTATGAATTGTTATCGGTAGAGGGGTTGTGTACGCTGGTACCGCCCTCCTATATGGAGGGGTTTGCGGAGAAGCATCCGATGGCGTACCGGGTATTGCGGGTGCTGGAGAACAAGTGGAAGGGCCGGTGGCCGTGGAAGGCCATGGGAGATTATTATATTATTTCGTTTCGGAAGAAATAAGCATGAGCTCCTTGATCTTGCGCTGGTAGTGGTTGAGGATCATTTTCTGGAAGGTCTCGGGGTTGGGGCGGGCGTAATGTTTGGAGCATTGTAATGACATCACGTGCCCGCGAAGGTTAAGGTCCCCACGCTCTTCCTTCTTCTTCCAACGGCCGGCGGTGACTTTCCGGAGGTAGTTGTCGAGATGGTCTCCGATCCGGTTATCGAGCAATCGTTCGCAGGTTCGTTTGAGCAGGGAGGAGCGCGGGGTACCCAGGGATTCGCGGTTCCGGTGATGATATCGGGGATAAAAACGGGCTGTCCATTCGTTTGCTTTGAAGAAGCTCACGACGCCGCCGTTGCCGCAGGCGGCGATCAGGGTGATGAGCTCAGTAGCGGTGAAGAGATTTTTCTCGCGGATCTCCAGTGCTTCTTCGTCCACATAATAGTTCATGCAGTAGCGATGTTGATGGCCGCGGAGATAGGTCAGCTTTTTGAATGCGTGCATAAGCGTCCTGGCGATCCAGAGCCGGCCTGCGCTGGTGACGATAAAATAGTCGATATCCGCCTTTTCGTCCGCGCACCTTTTGGACAACGATCCCGAGATGAAGACAGCGCGGACGAAGGGAAACTGAAAAAGCAGGCGGGCCCCTTTCCCGGCCATGGGGAGTAAGGCGTCGGCGCGTTGCTGGTTGAGGTTCCTTTTGTCGGCGAGTGAAGGATCGTCCTGCGGCGAATAGAAGGGCCCTGACCGATAGATGCGGCCCTCGGTGATGAGGGCGTTCAGTTCTTTCCTGACGGTATATTCCGTGGCTTCGGTGTCGAGAAAGTAGACGATATCTTCCAACGAAAGCGGGTGGTTGAAGATATCGAAATAAGCGAGGACTTTGAGTATACCGGATCGTAGCTGCATAGAAAAGAGAACGCAGCGTAATCAGCGGCAGTTGCTTGCGAGGGGGGGTACGGGGCGCGGGACATCGGGGCAACCTTTGGAGATGCGAAGGCGTTTGCTATGAAATGAGCGGTAAGCCGGATATTGCGCATTGGGGTTATTTTTTAATAAAGCGGACGTTCGATCTGGTAGCGGCGTCCGTGGTCATTGCCGGCGTTTTAAGCTGGCTGTTGCCATTATTGGCGTTGCTGATCAAACTGGATTCGAAGGGGCCGGTATTTTTTGTGCAGAAACGTGTGGGCTGCAAGGGCAGATTGTTTCGCTGCTACAAATTAAGGTCGATGGTGATGAATGATTGGGCCGATGAGCGACCGGCGACGGGGGATGACGGCCGGATCACGAGGCTGGGGAATTGGCTTCGCCGCACTCACCTGGATGAACTGCCGCAGTTTTTGAATGTAGCGATGGGAGAGATGAGCATTGTCGGGCCGAGGCCGTACATGCCGGCGGATTGTCGCCGCTTTGCGGAACTGGTGCCGGATGGCGATTTTCGAAATAGCGTCAAGCCCGGCATTACCGGCATGGCGCAGGCGAGGGGGTTACACGGGACATTCGGCAGGGACCAGCGGGTGATCGTCGAAAGATATCAATGGGATGCCTATTATGTGCGGTATGCGGGGTTCAGGATGGATATGCAGATACTGGGGAAGACGGTGAAGCTGTTAATGGGGTGGAGGGGGTGATGATGGTATCGGCGAAACGTTCCATTTCTTCCAGCTGCGGGCTGCATTGCAATAAAAAGAAATCCACGCCTGCTTTTTCAAATTCGCCGACCCGGTCTTCGACTTCTGCCGGGGTGCCGGTCAGGCCGCTGCGGAGGCCGCGGTTGGAGACGGAGTAGTCTTCCAGTGACAGTTTCTGTTCCAACTGGGTACCGGCCAGCCACTGCTGGTAGTTGCCGTAGCCGGGGCTCCCGGGCCGGACGTCGGTGATGCGGTCAATCTCCTTCTTTACTTCCGCGTCGGTGCTGCGGATTATCGAATAGGCGGCTACGCCGTATTGCATCGGGGGCAGCCCCTTCTTCTCCCTTCTTTCCTTCATATCACGGATGCGGCCGGCGATGGTCTCGGGAGTGTCGCCGTGCATGACATAGCCGTCGCAGGTTGATGAGATGAGATCCTTGGCGGCCTCCGATTCGCCGCCGGCATAGAGGGCGGGTCGGGGTTTGGAGACCGGTTTGGGCTGGAGGGTATTGTCGGCGACCTGGTAATATTTTCCCTGGTAGCTGAAGCCATCCGTGTTCCACACTCCATTCAGGACGGCGAGCCATTCGGCGGTGCGGGCATAGCGGTCATCGTGTAGCTCGAAACCGACCCCATATTTGGCGGCTTCGTCGCGCCACCAGGACGACACGACATTGAGGGAGAGTCTCCCGTTGCTGATGTGATCGATATTGGCGGCCTGTTTGGCCAGCAGAGCCGGGTTGTGAAAGGTCGGACGGACGGCGATCATCAGTTCCTGGCGGCTAGTGACGGCGGCCAGGGCGGCGGCTGTCGACCAGGCGTCGAGGGAAGGCGCTTCGATACCCTTGATATCGTTGAGGTTCAGCTCGGCGATCAGGCTGAGGTCGAAGCCGATCTCTTCGCTGCGGATCGCCAGCCTCTTGACATAGTCCCAGGTGGCTTCCATGTTTTCGTCTTCTACGTTGCGAAGCCAGCCGCCAAAGACGGGCAGCCAATATCCGTATCTCATAAATAGCTTGGTTGTGGTGTGGCGGTACTTGGTTGTTCCGTGCGGGCGTGGATGCCGGCGCGTTTTTCCAGGTAGTCGACGAGCCGCTGGTGGGGATTGAACCCAATCACGTTGACGGCGTCGGCGACGAAATTGGACAGGGCGTTGACGTCGTAGTACAGCAGTTCGCCGTCCCGGTCGTCAATGATATATTCGATGCCGCCGACGTCGATGCCGGCGTGCTGGACGATCTTTTCGATGTTGGCGATGACATTGGCCGGCGGCGTGTAGCCTTCGACCTTGAGGCCATTCCTGGGCGCTTCGATCGCGCAGGCGTTGCGGACGAGCTCTACCCCCGAGCTGGTCTGGCAGATATCTGCCGGGCAGAGGTTGAACGTGTCACCGGTCAGATAGACACGGATGCCATAGAGGTATTTGCCGCCCAGGGTCTCGATGCGGGTGATATAGCCGCCGCGGGCCGGAATGAATTCCTGCAGCAAGGCGATGTGGTCGACGCCGAAGTTCATATTGCCCGCGGCGACGGCTTCTTTGAGATCGCCCGGGGTCTGATATTTGGTGATGCCGGCGCCGCTGCCGCCGATGTTGGCTTTCACGACTACGGGGAACCGAAGGCCGGTTGCCGCTTCCATCAGCCGGGAGGGATGGTTGACTACGCGGGCTTTCGGGTATTTGATGCCGAGCGATTGCATCAGCATCAGCTGGAGGGCTTTGGATGTCTCGTAGGTGAAGCACTGATAGCCGTTGACGACGGGGACCTGGTGGTATTCGAGATGTTTGAGATAGTTGAGGGTGTAGAAGATGCCCTGGGTGCCTTCACGAAGATAGGCGGACGGGCTCATGCGGTTGAAGAACAGCGAGAAATCGGGGCGGCGTTCTTCGATGGCGAATTGGTGGGCGACCGGATCGAGCCGGACATAGGGGATATCCCGGTTGTTCAGCTCATCGAAGAGGGGTTTGAACCAGTCGGGATGTTCGTGATAAATGGCGATTGGTGACATTTGGCAAATATACGCGAAAGCGGGTGGGCGCCGGGG
>DATJMG010000115.1:0-11464 GCA_035508835.1 Puia sp. | reverse complement strand
GCTGTCGTCGCGGTCATGATCATCCCAGTTGATATGGTGACGGCCGAAATTCATGTTTACCCAGTCGTAACGGTTGACGGAATTGTCCATGAATATCTTCTTCCCAACCGGGATATAGACGGCGACAATGACCTGTTGGTTACGGAATTTCTGGTCCCGGGTGATCGGAAATCCGCCGGGCAGCAGGACGACGCTATCGGTTTGGGTGATGGGAAAGCTGATCTGGCGGGCGTGGTCGAGGGCGGCATTGGAACTGCTGCCGAGGCTGCCCCGGAGGATGTGCAGGTGGTAGCTCGAGTCGTCGCTTCGCAGGATCTTGATTTGCACCGTATTGAGCTGGATGCTGTCTTCATTCAGGGTGTAGAAAAAGCCGTTATGTCTCCAGCCGTTCCAGTCGCCGCCGAACCACCAGTCGTCGTCATAGTAGTCCTGGTGGACGTTTTGGCGCGCGCGGATGATCAGGTTGCCATGGGAAGGCTGGGTCAGTGCAAAATCCTCTTCCGAATGGGCACGCGCCCTGAAGTTATTCATGACCATGAAGGCCAGGATGATAAAGCAGATGATACCGATGACCCAGAAGGTAGAGAAGACGTAACCCAGGTAATGCCGTTGGGACCGGATGCCGGTGATCCGGCGGATCAACCAGGTCAGGAGCGCGACGACCGGGATGACAAGGATCAGGATGAAACTCGCCCAGGCCAGGATGTCTTCCCAGAAACCGCCGAGGATGTAGCTTTTCAGATCCAGGAGGCCGCCGCCGCTGAAGGCCAGGGCGACAAGGAGCATGATCAGGGCGAAGGCAATGATCCCGGCGATCATAAGGAAAAAGGCTTTGAAAACTACGCCGATAGCGTGGCCGATGCCGGTATTGCTCTTGCGGGCGGCGGCCCCGGCTTCCGCGCTGAAGTTCTGGACATTCTGGCGGATCTGGGAGCCCATCTGCTGGCCCATGTTCTTAAAGCTTTCACCCATTTCGGTGCCCATTTCGCGGGCGCGGCGGTTGAAGGATTCCAGATCGCTTTTCACCGTATTCTTGATGGATTCCAGGTCGATCTTTTCGCCGCGCATTTCCAGTTTTTCCGTCGCGGTGATGGCTTCCGGCAGGACGATCCAAAGGACGATATAGGTTAGGAAAAGGCTGCCGCCGAAGCCGCCGAAGAAGACAGGACCACTCCAACGGAATAAATGCCACCAGATATTCTGGAAGATGGAGGTGAAGATGCCGATGATCAACGGAAGGGCAAAGAGCAGCCGGGGGATCCAGACGTCGATATGGAAATAGGCCGCAATACCGCTGGCAACGCCCGCGATCACGCGGTCATCGGGGTTGCGGTAGAGGCGTTTGCGGGCATTGGTTGTCAGCGACTTGGTTGGCAGGACGATCCAGAGGATAATATAGAGAAGGAAGCCGGCGCCCCAGGTAAAGCAGATCAGGACGAAGAGCAGGCGGACGATGGCCGGGTCGAGTTTCAGGTAGTTCGCGAGACCTGCGCAAACCCCCCCGAGCACCTTGTCATTGGAAGCGCGGAACAGGCGGCGGGGTTCTTCATAAGGGGCGGAGCCGGGTTGAGGGCCGCCGCCGGTGCTACCGGCACTCCCGCTGCTACTGCCGCTGCTGCTGCCGCTGGCGCCGGTTGTTGCGCCGGTATGGGCGGAGGGCTGCTCCGGTTCGCCGGCGAATTCTTCCGGCCGGCCCATGCTGGCGATGATGGCGTTGACGTCGTCGTCGGTGATGCAGGGGGAGCCCTTCTTCAGCTTATCGGCGAAAAGTTCGGAGAAGCGATTCTCGATATCGCTGATGATCTCCTCCCGCCCTTCTTCGTTGGCGAAGTACCGGCGCAAGCTCTCGACGTACTGCTGGAGGATTTCATAGGCGGTCTCTTCGATAGGGATCACCCGGCTATGGAAGTTTATGTTTATGATCTTTTTCATACAAATAGTAGTTTGACGGTTAGATTTTTTGGGTCAATGCATCGACGGCGTTGGTCAGCTCGTTCCAGGTCGCCTGTAGTTCCCCGTAGAAGGCCTCACCCTTCGGCGTCAGGGAAAAATATTTACGGGGCGGTCCGGAGTTGCTTTCTACCCAGCGGTAGGTGAGCATGTCGGCATTCTTCAGGCGGGTGAGGAGCGGGTAAAGGGTACCTTCCAGGATATTCAGGTTGGCGGCTTTCATTTCTTCCACGATGTCGGATGGATATGCTTCGCCGCGCCTGATCACCGAGAGGATGCAAAACTCCAAAATACCCTTTCGCATCTGGCTTTGAGTATTCTCGATATTCATATGCTTACGGTTTTAATAACAACCTAAAGGTAAGACACATTTTAGTACTATGCAAGACAAAGTACTGTTTTAACATAGGTAATTTTTATAGGCTAGTAATCCGCGGTCGAACGGTAAATGAAAAGGATGGGCGGTTGGGATAGCTATTTTTTCAATCCGATCTCCCGAAGTCGTTCATCCAGGTATTCGCCGGCCGTTGCGTCGGAATAAGCCTTTGGATGGGCCGCGTCGATACAGCCGGGCAGGCAGGCCAGGCTCATAGTGCTTCTCGGGTGCAGGAAGAACGGAATGGAATAGCGGGGGCTGCCCCATTTTTCGCGGGGCGGATTGACGACGCGGTGGGTGGTGGATTTGAGCTTGTTGTTGGTGAGTCTTGCCAGCATATCGCCGACATTGACGACGATCTGGTCGGGAAGGGAGGTCACGGGTACCCATTCGTTCTGTTTGGAGAGGATTTCCAGTCCGTCGGCGGAGGCGCCGATGAGGAGGGTGATCAGGTTGATGTCTTCATGCTGTTCGGCGCGGATGGCCGATCTGGGTTCGACGGTGATGGGGGGATAGTGGATCGCCCGCAGGATCGAATTGCCGTTGTGGATAAAGGGATCGAAATATTTTTCATCAAGACCGAGATAGCGTGCAATGGCGCGCAGCAGCAAGGTGCCCGAAGCTTCGAAGGACCGGTAGGCTGTTGAGAAGATGGGGTTGAATTCGGGCAGTTCGGTGACGATGACGTTATCGGGATATTCGGTTTTGACGGGGTCACCGTCCTCCACGATCTGGCCGAACTGGAAGAACTCCTTCAGGTCGGGAGCGGTGCTGCCTTTTGCGTGTTCTTTGCCGAAAGAAGTATAGCCACGCTGGCCGGCAAGACCGGGGATCTCGTATTTGCGCTTGATCTCCGGCGGAAGGGAAAAGAATGCGGTGGTGTTCCTGTACAGGGCTTCTATGGTGGCGTTTGAGATACCATGATTTTTGACGGCGACGAATCCGACGTCTTCGTACGCTTTACCCAGTGCGGAAACAAAGGAGGATCTTTGCGTGGGAGTGCCGGAAAATTCGGCAAGGTCTACAACGGGGATCGCCATGGCTGATTATTTGTCCGCAACATACTAAAACTGGATGAAGTGGAGCATTTTTTCCGCTGTTATCCCGGTTAAAACTCCGCGCTTTTGGGCGCCCGCGGGAAGGGGATGACATCGCGGATATTGGTCATGCCGGTAACAAACTGCATCATCCGCTCGAACCCCAGGCCGAATCCGGCATGCGGCACGGTACCAAAGCGGCGGGTATCGAGGTACCACCACATTTCCTGAAGGGCGATCTGCATTTCTTTCATCCGGGTCTCGAGGCGTTCCAATCTTTCTTCCCGTTGCGAACCGCCGACGATCTCGCCGATTCCCGGGACAAGGATATCCATGGCGGCGACCGTCTTCCCATCGTCGTTGAGCCGCATATAGAAAGCCTTTATTTCCTTTGGATAGCCGGTGACAATGACGGGTTTCTTAAAATGCTTTTCGACGAGATAGCGTTCGTGTTCGCTTTGCAGGTCGATCCCCCATTTGACGTCGTACTGGAATTTCTTTTTCTTATACGCCGGGGATTGCAGCAGGATATCGATCGCCTGGGTGTAAGTGGTGCGTTCGAACTGGTTGTTCAGTACAAATTCCAGCTTTTCGATCAATCCCAGTTCGCTGCGTTCGGCCTGGGGCTTTTGCTTTTCTTCTTCGGTCAGCCTGGCTGCAAGGAATTCCAGATCCTCCCGGTTGTTGTCCATAACATAGCCGATGAGGTAGCGGATGAAGGATTCGGCGAGGTTCATATTATCTTCCAGGTCGTAGAAGGCCATCTCCGGCTCGATCATCCAGAATTCTGCGAGGTGCCGGGCGGTGTTGGAGTTCTCGGCCCGGAAGGTGGGGCCGAAGGTATAGATGTCGCTAAAGGCCATGGCGCCGAGCTCGCCTTCGAGCTGGCCGCTGACGGTCAGGTTGGAGGATCGGCCGAAGAAGTCTTCGCGGAAGTCGATCGAGCCGTCTTCGTTCCGGGGTGGGTTGTCGAGCGGCAGCGTGGTGACCCGGAACATTTCGCCGGCGCCTTCAGCATCGGAGGCCGTGATGATGGGGGTATGGAGGTAAACAAATCCTTTTTCGTTAAAAAACCGGTGGATGGCGAAGGCCAGGGCATGGCGAACGCGGAAGACGGCGCCGAAGGTCTGGGTGCGGAACCGCAAATGAGCGATCTCGCGGAGGTATTCGAGGCTCGGCCGGTTCTTTAGCTGAAGCGGGTATTTCTCGGGGTTGCATTCGCCGAGAAGTTCGATGGAGCGGGCTTTTATCTCTACTGCCTGGCCCTTGCCCAGGGAAGCCACCAGCCTACCGGTGACCTTTAAGGAGGCCCCCGGGGTTATCTTTTTCAGCAGCTTATCGTCGCAGGAGCCCAGTTCCACGACGATCTGCAGGTTATTATTTGTAGAGCCGTCATTGAGGGCGATGAATTGATTATTCCGGAAACTGCGAACCCATCCCATTACGATAACTTCCTGTCCTTCCGGCGCGGTAGCCAGCAACTGTATAATTTTGGTCCTCTTGTTAAACATAGCGGGGGCAAATATAATGTTAATGTTGGACCTATCGGCGGACAACGCGGTGAACGGGAATGTTAAAAGTCCTGAAAGCCAGGGGGTTTCAAAAAATTATTTTGAATTTATCAAATTTTGTGCTAAAATTGCAGTGGAATTAAGCTGATTAGTTTCCTTTTCCAATGCTCACAGCTCATCAGTTTTAAGTCTTTCGGTTCACAATAATCAAAATTCATTTTTCACATTTTCAATTAGACAGGCCCACTGTTTGAGAATGGTGTTCAACTCTCAAGTTTTTTTATGTACGATATTCTCCAATTGAACGACATGCTCGTTCCGGAACTCCTCGATATTGCAGAGCAGTTAAAGATCACAGGTGCTAAAAAGCTGGAAAAGCAGGATCTCGTTTACAAAATCCTCGATAAACAGGCGCTGACAGCGAAGGACAGCAAGTCGGAAAGTGATGGCGACAAGCCAAAGCGCAAGCGCATCATCAAAACATCTACCGCGAACAGCACGGAGGAGGCCATTGTGGAAAGCGGGGATGAGAAGCCCAAAAAAGTAGAAGTAAAGAAGGACAACCGCAGTAAGAAGGAGGAAAAGCCGGTAGTGCTGAAGAAAGTGGCCAGGAAGAAGGAAGACGAGCCGGAAGCGGCACCGGTAACGGTTGCCAAGGCTGCGCCCCGGGTCCAGCCGGCGCACGAGCGGCCTGTGCACGAACGGCTTGCGCATGAACGACCTGTGCATGAGCGGCCCGGACACGAGCGTCCGGCCAGGCAGGACAGGTCCGAGAGACAGGAGCGTCCGGAGAGGCCCGAACCAGTCCGGCAGGACCAGGTGCGGCACGAGCAGCGTCATGAACAGCGGCAAGAGCAGCCCAGACCTGAAGGCGAGGATGCCGAGGAGCAGTTGCAGGCCGGTCAGGAAGAGTCGCTGTCGAATGCAGATGAGCAGGAAGGCGGCGAGCAGTTTGCAGAAGGCCGCACGGGTGATGCGCAGGCGGCGCGGCTGTATCCGCAGCGCCGGAACGAGGTCTTCAATATCGAATTCGATGGCGTGATCCAGGCCGAAGGCGTACTGGAAATGATGCCTGACGGTTATGGCTTCCTGCGAAGCAGCGATTACAACTATCTCTCTTCTCCCGATGACGTTTATGTCAGTCCCTCACAGATCAAGCTGTTTGGCCTGAAGACCGGTGATACGGTGCTGGGCTCGGTCCGGCCGCCCAAGGAAGGAGAAAAATATTTTGCGCTGCTGAAGGTGGAAACCATCAACAACAAAGGCCCTGAAGAGGTCCGCGACCGGGTGCCGTTCGATTATCTGACGCCGTTGTTCCCTTTCGAGAAAATGAACCTTTTTACGACGCCGAGCGACTATTCCTGCCGGATCATCGACCTGTTCACGCCGATCGGCAAGGGACAGCGGGGCTTGATCGTGGCTCAGCCGAAGACGGGGAAGACGATGTTGCTAAAGGCGGTAGCCAATGCTATTGCGGCCAACCACCCGGAGTGCTACCTGATGATCGTGCTGGTGGATGAGCGGCCGGAGGAAGTTACCGATATGGAACGGAGCGTGAAGGCAGAGGTGATCGCTTCCACTTTCGACGAGCCGGCTGAAAAGCATGTCAAAGTCTCCACGATCGCGTTACAGAAGGCCAAGCGGCTGGTAGAATGCGGTCATGATGTTGTTATACTGCTGGATTCCATTACCCGGCTTGCCCGGGCCCACAATACGGTGGCTCCTGCATCCGGCAAGGTGCTTTCGGGTGGGGTGGAAGCCAATGCGATGCAAAAGCCCAAGCAGTTTTTCGGTGCGGCGCGGAAGATCGAGAACGGGGGATCACTGACGATCCTGGCTACGGCGCTGATCGACACGGGGTCGAAAATGGATGAAGTCATCTTCGAGGAGTTCAAGGGGACCGGCAATATGGAATTGCAGCTCGAACGCCGGCTGTCCAACCGCCGGATCTATCCTGCGATCGACCTGGTATCTTCCTCTACGCGGCGGGACGATCTTCTGTTGGAAAGGGAGGTCCTGCAGCGGATGAACCTGTTGCGGCTTTATCTGAATGACATGAATGCGGAGGAAGCCATGAACGAGCTCCTCAAGCGGATGCGGGGCACGAAGAGCAATGAGGAGTTCCTGGCGAGCATGAGCAGCTAGGCGCCGGACGGTCAAAGTAGTTCGTCTATCTTTTTTGCCAGTTTCCTGTCCTTTTCGGTGACGACATTGCCTGCGCTGTGTGTAGACAGGCTGATTTCAACCTTATTGTAGGCGTTGGACCAGTCGGGATGATGGTCCATCTTTTCGGCTTCGAGCGCGACACGTGTCATGAAGGCAAAGGCTTCCGAGAAATTCCTGAATTCGAATTTGCGGTAGAGGGTGTTGTTTTTTTCTTCCCACATGGCGAGTTGTTTTAAAAAATGAGATGACCCTTGTGTTTAATTTTGTCCGGTAAGAGTTCCATCACCAATTGGATGCCAGGTACGGAACGGATCAGGGTCATGAGGTCCGTGAGCTTCTCATCGGATACGGTATCGCCTTTCTGCAGCCAGAGATAGTCCAGGTGTTTAAATTCCGGCAGAAGGTATTCCCCGTCGAATTGATTGTTGTAGAGGAAGTGCCCGAGGGCATTCCCCGGCTCGTGGTATTCATAGATCCCAAAAAAGTACTGGCGCTGCCTTTTCGTGAGCTGGATCTCCAGGTCATGGTTGGTGCGAAAGTCGAAGCGGAGGCGGTTGTTCAGTTGCCAGACCAGCTGATAGTCTTTGACAGGGGCGACGATACCGATCAGGCGGGTGTTCTCGAAGAACCCGTCGGTCATGTCGTCTATGTTGAGCTTCAGCTTCATTTGGTAAATGCCAGCCGGCCCTGCGAATTGGCTCCTTCGATCAGGGCGTAGATGAATTTGAATGCGCGGAGTTCTCCGGGGTAGTTGCCGGGGTCATGGGGGCCGTCCGCAGATCCGTGGCCGGTCGAAAAGACGAGCACGGGAATCTGTTGCCGGTAAAAGGCAGAATGGTCGCCGGGTTGGTCGGCACTGCTGTCGTAATGGAGTGAAAGCGCGTTTCTTTCCCGGGTGGAATTATTACGGGTGGATCTTTCCCGGACGGAATTGCCTACGACTGCCCAGGCGGAGGAGGAGTTGAAGCCGCCGATGTTCAGGGTATCGGCGGGAGTGTTCAGCCTGTCCAGCTCGATCAGGTAGTTCATTTTCTTCAGGTCGATAACCGGATGGGCGGCATAATATTCCGAGCCCGGCCATTGGTGATCGCTGCCGGAAAAGACGAGGAAGAGGTAATTGTTGTTTTTGAGTTTGGAGGCGGCCAGCAGCCTGGCCAGTTCGATCATGGCGGCCAGTCCGCTGCTGTTGTCGTAGCGGGTGCCGATCGCCACGGTGGTGGGGGCTCCGTTATCCAGGAAGGCGATGATATTGTTCCCGGTGCGATGTTGGCCGGCAAAGCTGATGCGAATCCGGAGGTCGACCGAAGCCGATTCATCCTTCAGGTATTTGTGTTTGGCTTCGCGGGTGATATAAATGACGGGGATGGTAACGGGTTCGGGTTTGTCCCTGGGGTTGAAGGTCAGCTTATCGGGGTAGCGGGTCGAAGAATTGTAAAGAATGAGGGCGGTAGCGCCCTTTTTTGCGCAGGAGATCGCTTTTGCGCGGATCTCGCCGGCCAGGTCGAAGCGGGGGTTGTCGGCTCCGGCTTCCAGCCATTCCCGGAGGTCCTGGAACCAGGGAACGCCGCTTTCCTGGAGGGCGATAGCGGGAGATCCGGTGACTTCGGCGGCGGGGCTGAGGGCGAGGGGGAACCATTCGCGGCCGACGGTCAGGGGATGTTCGTCGATGGTAAAGAGGGCGTCGGCGCCGATCTGTCTGCCCTCATCGATCGTAAAAGTTTGCAGCCAGCCGTTATGGTCGCCTTTTGGCCGGGCTCCGGCCTGGCTCAGTTCGGAGATGACATAATCGCCCGCAGCTTTTTCGCCGGGGGAACCCATGGCCCGGCCCCCTGCCGTGTCGGCGGAAAGGGCCTCAAAATGATGCTGGAGATTGGCCAGCAGGAGCCTGTCGGTTTTGGTAATTTTTTGGGACTCAGCGGATAAAAAGGCAAGAAGAAGGACACTAAGGTAAATATGGATACGCGGCTTCATCGCGATTAAAGTTACGATGATTTATTTTCTACACTCACCTTTTTTCCTTTAGTTTTGCAGATTGGCCTTTCCACAGTTGACCGCGTGTCCTGACCGGAAAAGAGACCTGTTAAAAAACTATATGGCGTTACCGCACCTTATCAAGTATGTGTACACCAATGGGACCGATGAAGTGATTCGCCGGGGAAAGAAGATCCACGCAATTGGTTACGTAGAATTGATTGAATATGATGAGCTGTTTGAATCCGTCACCTTCCGGGTCAAGGATGACAGCTATGCGACCTATTACAAGGTCTATGTCCAGAAATTCAAGGATGCCAAGACCCTTTCGATCCGTTGCAGCTGTCCCTATAATCTGGGGGATATCTGCCGGCATGAGGCGGGGGCGTTGATC
Source organism: Puia sp. (assembly GCA_035508835.1). Lineage (GTDB taxonomy): Bacteria > Bacteroidota > Bacteroidia > Chitinophagales > Chitinophagaceae > Puia. The sequence goes on along the minus strand of DATJMG010000115.1, from coordinate 2,059 downwards.
CAGCTGCAGGAACTGCTGGACCGGAACATGCTCAAGGCCGAGGAGGTGAGGTATGACCAGCGGCATACGGTCGTGAAAATGAAGTTTATCGACCTGAAAAGCATCCGGGTGCTGTGTTCGCCGCAAACGCTGGCGGAGGCCGAGAAATATCTCCGGACGCAGCGGGCGCAGATCGAATATGCCAGGGATGAGGTTGTCAAGGCTGCTGTCGAGATAGACGGCCGGATCTACCAGGTGGTCATCCGGAAGAACGAGGAGCGAAATTTTGATACGAGCAGTGATTATGAGGATGTGGCGCATCCCTTGAGCCTGCCTAAAGTGATCGTTTTTTTGCAGCTGCTGCATGCGCATGGGGCCTACTATTTCGAGAGCATCCGCAACTGGGATAAAGAGAAGAACAAGCTGCTGGAGGCATATGGTTATTCTCTTTCGGACGATCTGAAAGGCAAGTTCGAGTTCACCTATAAGGATGGGAAGCCGTTCCTGCGGGTTCTGGATACGTCGATCAAGCGGGTAGCGCCGCAGGCCAGCAGCCGGCCCCGGCCGGTGGAAGCGGAAGCGCCGGTGGTGGTGGTGCAGGAGGAGGATAAGGCGGTGGGAAATCTTCAGCGGGTGGGTGTCGTCTTTCTTTTCAACCATGAAGGCTTTCCGGGTTTTGCGCTGGATGCCGTCGCCGGCGAGAGTAACGAAGAGCAGACTGCCTATATCGGCAAGGCCGAGAAAATGGACCTCAGCAAGTTCATCAATGTCGAACCTTTTCCGGAATCCGACCGGCAGCTCATCCCCTTCCTGCGAAAGATGCAGGGTCAGGAAATCAATAAATACCTCAACCGAAATTCGCCGTTCAGCGGGATCTGGGAAAATATCATTCATCATGAAGAAGACGATCTTCCGGAAGAGACCAAGAAGCTCATGGTCGAGTACCTGCACCCGAAGCTCCGGAAAATGTTCGCCGAACTGAATTCCAGCCCGTTCGTCTTCTATCTCAACGGCCATAAGCCGTTCAAGACGGCCAATCTCCAGCCCATGGGCATTTCGGCTGATCCCATCACCCCGCAATTCAGTGTGAGTTCCGGCGCGGACGGGTTCGAAGTTTCCTGTTATGTGAAGATCAATGGGCAGGCGGTGGATATCAGCCGGAATGAGTGTGACAGTCCGGTTATCTTCCTGCTGAACAATAACGGGTATCTATGGAACCGGCCGGAGGATATTGCGCTGGTGGAGAAGTTTGCCGGGAAAGAAAAGTGGATCATCAGCCGGGAGGACTGGCCGGCGCGGATGCGGGACCTCCTCCTGCCGCTTACCCGCGAGTATACGGTGGATTTCGATCCCGAGCTGGTTCGTGAAGTCCGGGATGGGGATCCGGAAAGGAAATTATTATTACAGGAGAAGGGAGATTACCTGGTCTTCCAGCCCTTGTATTCGTATAAAGGTTTTGAGACGCGGCCGGGTGGGAAGGAGGAGATCGTTGTCCCCGACGGCCACCAGGTGCTGATCGTGCATCGGAATAAAGAGGCCGAGCTACAGTTCTTCCGCAAGCTGGAATCGCTGCATTCGCAGTTCATCCGGCCTGAGGGGTCGCAGAGCCTGGCCCTCAAGGGGACAGATGTCCTCAAGAACAACTGGTTCTTTCTTTTTGTGGATGCGATGGAGGAGATGAAGGTGCCGGTGTATGGCTATGACGCGCTCAAGAATTTCCGCTTCAACACGGCCAAGCCGCAGACGAAGATCCATATCAGCAGCAATACCGACTGGTTCGATGCCCGGGTAGACATAGTCTTCGGGGATCAGAAGGTTACGATCGCGGATGTAAAGAAAGCGTTGGGAAACCGGCAGCAATTCGTGCCGTTGCATGACGGGACGCTGGGTGTGTTGCCGGAAGAATGGATCAAGAAATATTCGCTGCTGTTCAGGGTTGGGGAGGGGAAGAGCAACCAGCTTCGGCTTTCCAAATATCATATGAGCGTGATCGACGAGCTCTATGACAACCGTAATGAGGAAGAGCTGATCATCAGGCTGGAAGAAAAATACGAGCAGCTCCGGGAATTCAACCGGATCC
>DATJMG010000114.1:0-17372 GCA_035508835.1 Puia sp. | reverse complement strand
CATGTCCTGAGTTTCAGCTATGGGGAGCATTGGATAAAGGTGGGGCTGGTGGTGTTTTTTGCGCTCATCGGGGTCGTGATGTGGGGGACATTTGCCGGCGCCATGCTGCCGCTGGTCCTCAAGAAACTCGGCGCTGATCCGGCTGCGTCTTCGGCGCCGTTTGTGGCGACGCTTGTTGACGTTACCGGGCTGATCATCTACTTCACGGTAGGGAATATCGTCATGTCGGGACATGCGGTTTAGCCGGCCGGGTTTAATCTATTTCTTCTTATATACGGGGACGTTGCTGCAAGCTTCTCCATACATGATGCTCTTCACGACCGGCTGCAGGAGGCGGGTTATTTCGAGGTAGGCAAAGGGTCCTACGGCGAGGTCGCCGCAACCTTTTACAATTACTCTCTTGTCGGTAAAGGCGTGGGGGTCGATCGTCTGCAGGTTGGCCAGGAAGGTCTGCTGAAGGGCTGTCTGGCGGTCGCCGAGGATGATGTTGCGGGCAAAGGGCTGTGCGTGGGCGGCGACCAGCATATAGGCCCAGGCGGGGATAATGGCATCGGCCGTGCAGCTTACGGCGAGGATTTTTCCGGCATACCGGCTCCAGTCGATGTTGTCGAGGCCGGCGCGAAACTCTTTTTCCTTCAGGATCATTTCCCGGAACAGGAGTGGTTTCAGGTCAAATACGGCGATCTCTTCCCGGGGGTAGTAGTCTTCCAGGTCAAGTGTCAGCAGGCCGCTTTGTGCTACTCGATTGACGATCTCTTCGCTCATACCGGAGTAAAGATACGACAAGGAGCAAAGATACGACAAAAAGAAGGGGCCTTCGGCCCTAGAAAAATTTGCCGCGGTTATCGGTGATATTTGCCAGGCGTCTCATTTGTTCCAGGATCTGGTAACCGACCTGGCGTTGTTGTTGTTCCAGTGCAAATCGTTGTTGGTTGATATCGCCGTTGGGGTTGGAAAGTGCGCTGACTTTTTCTACCCGGATGACGAATACTCCGCTGTTGCCCGCGATGGGCGGCGAAGCGGGTTTTCCGATGAGGGATTTATCGAAGCAGGCGCCGACGACCCTTGGTTCGCGGCCCGCGTTGGGGATCATCCCCGAGGAAAAGTTGACGGTATCGGCGTGCATGACCGGCTGGTTGGTTGTGGTTGCCGCGGCGTCGAGGGTAGCGGGGGTGCCCAGCTTTTTAGAAATTATCCCGGCTTTTTTACGGTTGCGGAGGATAGGTTCCACGCGGGGCCGGGCCTTGGCGGCCGACATTGTGCCGGCCTTATTGATCTCGGTCAGCAGGGCCACCACATATTTATCGCCGACGGAGAATGGTTCGGAGACGGCGCCCAGCTCGGCATCGTAGACCCAGCGGACCAGCTGGCGGTTAGCGCCAAGGCCGGGGATGGTAATGGCGGAAGGGGTTATATCGGGGGCTACCAGCCGCTGTAGGTGCTGCTTTTGGATATTCTCTTCAAAGGACTTCGCGTCGCGGCTCATGCCGGCGAACTGGCTGGCCAGTCCTGAGGCCGCCATATCCGTATTCTGGCTGGCTTCGATCTTTCGGCTCAGGTAGGCCACTTTATATCCGGGCTCGAAATCCTTTTGGCCGAGGATCTGAATATAATGCCAGCCAAACTGACTTTTGACTATTCCCTTATCCCCGACCTTGTGACCGAAGGCAAAGTCCTGGAATTCCTTTACCATCTGGTTGGGGCCGAACCAGGGCAGCTTGCCGCCTTTCATTTTGGAGCCCTGGTCATCGGAGAGGTGGGCCGCGACGCTATCGAAGTTTTGGCCGTCCTTTTCGATCAGGTTGCGGATGCTGTCGATCTTCTTTTTCCCGGTGCTGTCATCCATGATCGGCTGGTGGGTATCCGGGTCGACGGTGGCCACGAGGATATGCCGGGCTTCGACGCTGTCGGGGACCTCATGTTCATCGATCAGCTTGGCGATCGTGTAGTTGCCGGCGTCGAGGTAGGGTCCGAACAGGCCGCCTTTTGGAAGGGCGAATATAGAATCCTTGAATGGGACGTGGATCATGGATTTGGCGATCGTGGTATCCGCGTAAGGGACTTCGCTCCCGACGCGGTTCAGGAATGCAGCCGGGTCTTTGGCGGCGGCAAAATCTTTCGAAAGGTCGATCAGCTGCTGCTTGACGGCGGCGCTATCGGCTGAGGTAGGGCTGGCGTCAAAGGTCACGTAGGCGATGCTGCGGCTGTCATCCTGCCGGAATTCTTCCGGGTGCTGGTTGACATAGTCCGTGATCTCGGCATCGGAGACTTTGGCGGCGCTGTCGGGGACAGTATAATAGGGGGTGTTGACAAAAGAGATCGAGGCGATCTGGCTGTTGTCTGCGGTTTCTTTTTCCGCCATCCATTTGGGAACGTAGGCGCTATTGGAGAGAAGCGTTACAAATTTCTCCTGCTGGCGCTGCTCAATGAATTGAGGTACTTCGTCTTCCCAGAATGACTTGGCCATCTCGTACTGGCTGTTATCGGCATTGGCGCCTCTACGGGGTCCGGCGCGATAGATCGATCTGATCTGGTTGATCTGGTTGGCGGCCGCCTGGGCATCGAACATCCCGGTCTTGCGGTCAGTGAATGCCTGTCTGATCTCGGGGACCACATCCTCGCCGGCAAGCATATCGTTCACTTCCTTATCGCTGACCTCCATTCCGAGCACGGCGTAGTCCTTGCTGAGCAAATTTTCCTCGATGATGCGGTTCCATACGCTCTCGCGGATCTGTTCGCGCATCTCGTCGGTCACTGAGCCCTGCTGCTGTCTTTTATACCTGTCTTCGATATTATTCACCTGCTGGTCGAAATCGTCAACCTGGATCTTGTGCCCGTCCACGACCCCTACCACGGTACCGCGATCGCCGCCAAAAAAATTGCTTCGTCTTGCGTCCATCAACAGAAAGCCGATAAGACTGACGGCGATCAAACCAAAGACTAACCAGGCTGCTCTTTCCCGAATTGACTGAATAATTGACATAATGTTGAGATCCGTTGTATTTTCGAATAGAAAGCTAATGACGTTGATCTGAACTCCGTTCAGATTTGGGAGGGCGAAAATAGGCCAAAAATTGCTTATGAACAAATTGTGGACAACGGTGTTACGGCGTGGAAAAGGGTGGTTTCCGCCGGCGTGGTTCCCGGGTATAGTTGGATAATAACTTGCCGGGGGCCGGAGGGGTAGCCGGGGGACGTGCAGAAAGGCGCAGTTATTCCATGCTCGTTGACAGGGTGGGGCAAAAGAAGTTTTCCGGACCCCAAAGTCTTCCACCGCTGTGGAAAAGGAGGGAAAACCCTGATCAAAAGCGGACAGCCGGTTGTTAGTTTGTTGTGGATGATCGGGTATAAGTAAGGATTTCCGGTTATTCCAAGGGCGGCCGGAAATTCTTATCCACTAATTCACGCGGCTAGTAGTAGTAGCTTCTTTTTATAAAATATTGGATATTATTAAATACTATGGCAGATATCAACATGAACATCGATAGAGGTTTCCTGGATATCCCGGTTTCGCCGGAGCTGGATCTTTTCCTGGAGATCGAGCGATTAAAGCGGGAAAAAAATGCAGTTGTGCTGGCGCATTATTACCAGGAGGCGGATATCCAGGATGTGGCCGACTATATCGGGGATTCGCTGGGGCTGGCTCAACGGGCGGAGAGGACCACGGCTGACCTGATCGTGTTTGCCGGGGTGCATTTCATGGCGGAGACGGCCAAGATCCTCAACCCGGAGAAGAAGGTCGTATTGCCGGATCTCAGGGCGGGGTGTTCGCTGGCGGATTCGGCGCCGGGGTATTTGTTCAGGGCCTTTCGGGAGAAACATCCCGATCACATCGTCATTTCCTACATAAATTGTTCGGCGGAGGTCAAGGCGTTGAGTGATATCATCTGCACGTCGTCGAATGCGCAGAAGATCGTCGAGAGCATCCCGAAGGAGCAGAAGATCATTTTTGCGCCGGACAGGAATCTCGGGGCTTATTTGATCGGGAAGACGGGTCGGGAGATGTTGCTGTGGCACGGCGCCTGCATGGTACACGAGATCTTTAGCCTGGAGAAGATCACGCGGTTGAAGGTCCGGCATCCGGAGGCCAAGCTCATTGCGCATCCGGAATGTGAGGAGCCTGTCTTGCGGCAGGCGGATTATATCGGGTCTACGACGGCGTTGTTGAATTATACGAAGAAGGATGGGGCCAGGGAGTATATTGTGGCGACGGAGGCGGGTATTTTGCATCAGATGGAGCTCGCTTCACCCGGGAAGGTATTTATTCCGGCGCCGCCGACGAATAATTGTGCGTGCAATGACTGTCCGCATATGAAATTGAATACGCTCGAAAAGTTGTATTTATGCATGCAGTATGAGCAGCCCGAGCTGTTGATGGATGAGGAGCTGATGGTGGCGGCGCGTAAACCGATAGCGCGGATGTTGGAGATCAGCGCCCGGTTTGGATTATAATGAACTGATTATCAATTAACTACCTTCCCATATAGACCAGGAGTATCTGCACGTCGCTCGGGTTGACGCCACTGATCCGGCTGGCTTGGCCCAATGTCCGGGGTTTTATTTTCTTGAATTTCTGGCGGGCTTCGGTGGATAGTGAGGGGAGCCGGTCATAATTAAAGTTGTCGGGGATCAGCAGATCTTCCAGTTGGGCCATTTTGGCTACGAGTTCTTTTTCTTTTCCGATATAGACGTCGTATTTGATCTGGATCTCTGCTTGTTCGAGCATTTCCGGGGTGTAGGAATGGAGGGCGTGGCCGAGACGGGGGATTGCACCGGTCATCGAGCGCAGGTCGATATTGGGGCGCAGCAGCACCTGGGTGGCCTTTTGTTTTTGGGTGAGCGGGGCGGTATTTTTTTCAAGCAGGTAGTTGGCGGCTTCATCGGGTTCGATGGAAAATTGGGTCAGGGTCGATTTGATGGCGGTTACGCCGTTGTTTTTGTCGAGGGCATGCTGCATTCTTTCCCGGGAGGCCAGGCCGAGGCGGAAGCTTAGTTCGGTGAGGCGGAGGTCTGCGTTATCCTGGCGGAGGAGGGTACGGTATTCGGCGCGGGAGGTAAACATGCGATAGGGTTCCTGGGTGCCTTTACTGATGAGGTCGTCGATGAGGACCCCGATGTAGGCTTCGCTGCGTTTGAGGAGGAGGGGATCCAGCTCGTTGATCTTCCGGTGCGCGTTGATGCCGGCCATGAGGCCCTGGCAGGCGGCTTCTTCGTAGCCTGTGGTGCCGTTGATCTGGCCGGCGAAAAAGAGGTTGGGCAGCAATTTTGTCTCGAGCGAGTGTTTCAGTTGGGTGGGTGGAAAATAGTCGTATTCGATTGCATAGCCGGGGCGGAAGATGCGGACGTTTTGAAAGCCCGGAACCTGGCGCAGGGCTTCGTACTGGACTTCTTCGGGCAGGGAGGTCGAGAATCCGTTGACATAGATCTCGATGGTGTTCCAGCCTTCGGGTTCGATAAAGAGTTGGTGTCGTTCTCTTTCCGCGAAGCGGTTTATTTTGTCTTCGATGCTGGGGCAGTAGCGCGGCCCGACGCCTTCGATCCGGCCGGTGTACATGGGACTGCGGTCGAATCCGGTCTTGAGGATGTCGTGGACGGTCTGGTTGGTATAGGTGATCCAGCAGCTTTTTTGATGCCGGGGTTTGGGGGTATCGAGATAGGAGAAGCCGATGATGTCTTCGTCACCTTTTTGTTCCTCCATGTGGGTATAGTCGAGGCTTCTGCCGTCTACGCGGGGCGGGGTGCCGGTTTTGAGGCGATCGCTTTCAAAGCCAAGGCTGACGAGTTGTTCAGTGATCCCGGTGGCGGCTTTTTCTGCTACGCGGCCGCCGCCGAAGCGTTTTTCGCCGATGTGGATGATGCCGTTCAAAAAGGTGCCGCTGGTGACGACTACGGCTTTGGCGGGGATGTGGTGCCCGAGGCCGGTGATGACACCGGAGACCCGGTCCCCTTTCAGGATCAGGGAATGGACCATATCCTGATAGAAGTCGACGTTGGGGGTCTGTTCGAGCATTTCCCGCCAGGTGGAAGAAAAGAGCATCCGGTCGTTCTGTGTCCGGGGACTCCACATCGCCGGTCCTTTCGATCGATTCAACATTCGAAACTGGATCATGCTTTTATCGCTGACGATGCCGGAGTAGCCGCCCATGGCGTCGATTTCCCTGACTATCTGACCTTTGGCAATCCCGCCCATGGCCGGGTTGCAGCTCATTTGGGCAATGGTCTGCATATTCATGGTGATAAGGAGAACCTTAGACCCCAGGTTGGCAGCCGCCGCGGCAGCTTCGCAGCCGGCATGGCCGGCCCCTACTACGATAACATCATATTCCGGAAACATACTGCAAAGGTAAGACTGGAAATTCACTGTTCCACGGGGAACGAAACCGAGCGCCCATTGTTTTAATTGTTCCACGTGGAAACACGATATAGCTGGAGGTATTTTTCTTCTAATCGGCGCATTTTCTTTTCCTGGAGAGGGGTTTTGTCGCCGTAGCCGCATAGATGAAGGGCACCATGGAAAATAACCCGAAGCAACTCTTCCTTCATAGAATTGCCATATTTGCGGGCATTATCCCGCACGCGATCAACACTGATGTAGATCTCCCCGGAAATCGGCTGCCGGGGCTCCGAAAGGGGAAAGGTGATAATGTCAGTATAGAAATCATGTTGAAGGAACTGTCGATTGATCTCAAGCAGTCGCTTATCGGAAACAAAAATATATCGGAGCTCGCCCAATTTTTTCCCTTCCTGCCTGAACAGGATAGCTAGAGTTGATTTGACTAGCTGACGGTTGTGGAGGCTTATTTTTTGGAGAAAATGAAACCGTATAGTAGGGGAGATTGTCATAATTTTACTGATCCAAGGTAGGCTAAACCAAATAGAAAATGAAGCGATTATCTGAATTAGGACCCGGAACCGTAGCGAGGATCCATTCATTTGAAAACAACGATCTTTTCCTTAAACTGATGGAAATGGGGTGTGTGCCCGGCGAATTGGTCAAGGTAGAGCAGGTTGCGCCCCTGGGCGATCCGATATCGATCACAGTTGCCGGCTACAATTTGAGCCTGCGGCTGGATGAAGCCGATAACATCTTTATGGAGGAGGGGGCCAAATGAAGGTCGGGTTATACTTTGGTTCCTTCAATCCCATTCATCACGGCCATTTAGTCATTGCCAATTTTATCCTTCAGCATGCGCATCTCGATCAGGTATGGTTCGTGGTCTCGCCGCAGAATCCGCTTAAACGTTCAGCCGCTTTATTGAATGAGTATCATCGTCTTCACCTGGTCCGATTGGCAGTCGAAGGGGAAAGACAGCTGAGGGCTTCCGATATCGAATTCAAGCTGCCCAAACCTTCCTATACGGTGGATACGCTGGCTTATTTGCAGGAAAGATATCCCCATGATGAGTTCTCCGTTATTATGGGGAGTGACAGCTTTCAGAACCTGACCAAATGGAAGAATTATCAATGGCTGGTCAGGAACTACCCTATTTATGTTTACCGGCGGCCCGAACATGAGAAACTCCCTTCGTATCCGGGGGCCAGGCAGGTGGAGATCGTCAATGCGCCGCTTTTGCCTATTTCCTCTACTGATATCCGTAATAAACTAAAGAAGGGTCAATCGGTCAGATATCTGTTGCCCGACTCCGTGCTGGAGGAAATCGAGAAAAGCGGGTATTACCGGCAATGATTATCGGTGATGGGTATGCGTAGTTTTTTCAATAATTTGTGAATGGTTTGACAGTTCTATTCCGTCATATTGCTTTTCTCAAGACGGTACTGTGGTACAGTCTTACGGCTTTCGGCGGTCCTCAGGGGCATTTTGCGATGATGCTCAAGACTTTTGTTCAGAAGCGAAGGGATGTGACCGAAGAGGAGCTGATGGACTACAATGCGTTTTGTCAGTTGTTGCCGGGGGCATCGTCTACGCAGATGTTGACGTTGATCGGATACAAGCGCGGCGGGGTGGTGCTGGCGATCCTGACCTTACTGATCTGGACGGTGCCGGCCTGTACGCTCATGGGATTGTTCTCCTTCTTTCCGACGGCCAATGTTGCGGTATTCCGTTTTATCGCTCCAATGACGATCGGCTTTTTGGCTTTTGCCGCACAGAAAGCCTACCGGATCTCGATCCATAATACCATTACGCGTGTGATCCTGATCGTGAGTGCCCTCGCTACTTTCCTGCTATTCCAGTCGCCGTGGATCTTCCCGGTTTTGCTGGTTGCGGGCGGGTTTGTCACGAATCTAAGTGACCGGCGTATCCCGCAAAAGGAGGTGTTGACGAGAAAGATCAAGTGGGGGAATATCTGGCTGTTTGCGATCATTTTTTTGCTGGCGGGTGCGAGCAGTGAATTGGCGCGAAAGAACAACTGGCCGAACAGGAGGCCCTTGAACCTTTTCGAGAACACGTATCGTTTCGGCAGCCTGGTTTTCGGCGGCGGAAATGTGCTGATCCCGATGATGTACGAGCAATTTGTGGCCCGGCCGGAGTCTCAACGGGTGATGCAGCGCAACCCCAACATCATCCGGATCGACAAGGCTGATTTTTATTCGGGCGCCGGGATGGTCCGGGCGATCCCGGGGCCGGTATTTTCGGTGGCTACCTATATGGGGGGGATTGCGATGAAGGACCGGGGCGCGGGCTTGCAGATCCTGGGATGTTTTATTGCCGCGACGGGGATCTTCCTGCCCAGTGCTCTGCTGGTGCTTTTTTTCTATCCGATCTGGAACAATCTGAAGAAATACGTGGTGGTCTACCGGGCATTGGAGGGGATCAATGCGGTGGTCGTGGGGATCATCGTTGCATCGGCGCTGTACATGATGAAAGACCTTTTGCAGGACGGGTGGGCAGCTATCGGGATCAACCTAGGAGTTATCGGGGCGACGTGGGCTTTGTTGAGTTTCACCCGGCTGCCGTCGCCGGTGATTGTGCTGATCTGGCTGGCGGTGGGATGGCTGATGATGGTGTTGTGAGCCTCCGGCGTGGCGCGGGGGATTATTGCTTTGGCCACCGTGGCGCTGGCCGTTGTTGTGACCGGGGGGATTGGGTTTGCCGCGATTGCGCCGGCCTCTGCCGCTTTTTCCGCCTTTGCTTCCGGGGTGATATTCGGGTGCGGGGCCAAACTCGTCCGGGATCGCGGTTTTGTTTACCGGATGGCCCAAGAGGTCTTCGATGGCCCTGAATTTGTTCTGTTCCTTTTCGCTTATAAAGGTGCAGGCGGTGCCGTCGGTCTCGGCGCGGGCCGTGCGGCCGATCCGGTGCACGTAGTCTTCGCCGTCATTCGGGACGTCGTAGTTGATGACCATTTCGATATTGTCGATATCGATGCCGCGGGAGAGGATATCGGTGGCGACCAGTACGGGAAGGCGGCGGCTTTTGAACTGGAGCAGTACGTCCTCGCGTGCGGACTGGTCGAGATCGGAATGGATCTCGTTGACATTGAATTTCGACCGGCGCAGCTCCATGGTGAGTTGTTTCACGTTATGTTTCTTCGAGCAAAAGATCAGGGTGCTTTTGTTGTTGGATGAGCGCAGGAGCCATTTGACCAAAGGGATCTTCTGTGTCTCATAGACGACATAAGCCTGCTGGACGATCCTGGCCGGGGGTTTGGAGATGGCGATATTGATCTCTGCGGGGTCGTGGAGGATCTTGCGCGCGAGGTCCCTGATCTTTGTGGGCATGGTAGCCGAAAAGAGGAGGTTTTGCCGCCGGGCCGGCAGGAAAGAGATGATCTTCATGATATCGTCATAGAAGCCCATGTCGAGCATCCGGTCGGCTTCGTCGAGAACAAGGTACTGCAAGCCCGCAAGTTTCACGTAGCCCATATTGAGATGGGCGATCATTCGGCCCGGTGTACAGATCACGACTTCGGCGCCGCGGGAAAGCGCCTGTTTTTCCGTGGAGAAGTTGCTGCCGTCGCCGCCGCCGTAGACCGCGATGGAGCTGACGTTGGTAAAGTAGGAAAGGCCTTCCATATTCTGTGCGATCTGGATTGCCAGTTCACGGGTGGGAACGATGACGAGGGCGTTGAGGGTATCCGGGTTGCTGGATTGGATGAGTTTATTGACAATGGGCAGGAGGAAGGCGGCGGTTTTACCGGTGCCGGTCTGGGCGGAGGCGATAATATCTTGACCTTTTAAGATCAGGGGGATGACTTGTTCCTGTACAGGAGTGGCATTTTCATATCCCGACGCGTCAATACCTTCCAGGAGGCTCGCTTCTAATCCAAATTCTTTAAATGTCAAATTTCTGTGTTTTCGCGTTAAAGTTCGGACTTTTCGGCCGAATTTGCGCCATAGATTGGCTTTTTGGGTAAAATTGTGTGAACCATGACCGCAGAACATCAACGACTCGCAGTAAATGCGACGAAAAAAATACCTTTAGAACAGTGGGGACCTTATTTGAGCGAGAGGCAGTGGGGAACGGTACGTGAAGATTATAGCGAATATGGGAATGCCTGGCAGTATTTTCCTTACGACCAGGCGCATTGCAGAACTTATTTCTGGGGCGAAGACGGCTTGGGCGGGATCTCCGATTTCTTCCAGAACCTGTGTTTTGCCGTAGCCTTATGGAATGGGAAGGACCCCATTTTGAAGGAGAGGTTATTCGGCCTGGGCAATACGGAAGGGAATCACGGCGAGGATGTGAAGGAGCTCTATTACTACCTGGATAATCTGCCCACCCACTATTACATGGAATACCTGTATAAATATCCCCAGCAGGAGTTTCCGTACAAAAAACTGATCGAGGAGAACCGGCGCCGGTCGAGGGAGGAGCCGGAGTATGAGATCCTCGATACGGGGGTATTTGACAACGAGGACTATTTCGACGTGACGATCCGGTATGCCAAGCAAAGTTCGCGGGATATCTTTATCCGCATCGATATTCACAACCGGCACGATAAAAGGGCCGAGATCACGGTCCTTCCCACGTTATGGTTTTACAATCGCTGGCGGCATGACGGGTTAGAGAAGAAACCCGCGATCACGCTGCGGGACCGCGACTCCGTACGGGCGACGCACAGCCGGCTCGGCTCCTATTATTTCTATTATCAGCCGCCGCAGTTCTGCCTTTTTACCGAGAATGAGACCAATACGGAAAAGGTAAGCGGCAAGCCCAACAAGACCCCGTTTGTAAAGGATGCCTTCCACGATGCGATCATCCGCCGGAAGAACCTCGATCTGTTGCAGCAGAAAAAGAGCGGCACCAAGTTTGCTCCCGTTTACCAGTATGCGCTGGGCGCCGGTGAAACCCGATCCATCTATCTCCGGCTAAGCAATAAGATCACGGAGCGCCCTTTTGCGGGAGATCCTGCGGCGTTGTTCGCCAGCCGCAAGGAAGAAGCCGATGCTTTTTACCGGACTGTCTTACCGGCGGGGATCACGCCGGAGCTGGCGACGATCCAGCGTCAGGCGTTTGCGGGGCTATTATGGAGCAAACAATACTATCATTTCGATGTGGAGCGCTGGCTCACCACGAGTGACGGCATCACCCCGGTGAATGCGGGCAAGCTGAATGGCCGCAATCATGACTGGAAGCATCTGAAGAACCAGGATATCATTGCCATGCCCGACAAATGGGAATATCCCTGGTATGCGGCCTGGGACCTCGCGTTCCAGACCATTGCGATGGCGCTGGTCGACCCGGTGTTCGCCAAGCATCAACTGCTGCTGATCATGCGCGAATGGTATATGAAGCCGGATGGTCAGATCCCGGCGTACGAGTGGAACTTCAGTGATGTGAATCCGCCGGTGCAAGCCTGGGCGGCGCTCATGGTGTACCGGATCGAGAAGGAAAGAACGGGCAAGGGGGACCTCGGGTTCTTGAAGCGGATCTTTCAAAAGCTGCTGATCAATTTCACGTGGTGGATCAACCGAAAGGATGCCAATGGGAACAACATGTTCGAAGGCGGTTTCCTGGGGCTGGACAATATCGGGGTATTCAACCGCAGTCATTCGCTGGGCGGGGATATGCAGCTCGAGCAGGCCGACGGGACAAGCTGGATGGGGATGTATGCGCTCAACATGATGGATATGGCGCTCGAGATCGCGATGAAGGATGATTCCTTCGAAGATACTGCGACAAAGTTTTTCGAGCATTTCGTGTTGATCGCCGAGGCGTTGAATGAGCAGGGGATGTGGAATGAGGAGGACAAGTTCTTCTATGACACATTATCCATCGGCGGATCGCCGGTGCAGCTGCGCATCCAGTCGATCGTCGGCCTGACGACCCTTTTTGCGGTTTCCATCATCGAGAAGAATACGTTGCATAAGCTGGCGGATTTTAAAAAGCGGATCACCTGGTTCGAGAGCTACCGGCTGAAGAACAAGCGATATTGGCCCAATGAGGAGCACAGTGACGGGGAGCAGATCTTGTTGTCGCTGGTTCCGCAGAAGCGGCTGATCTTTCTGCTCGAGCGGCTGTTGAATGAGGCCGAGTTCCTTTCGCCCGGGGGGATCCGCGCGTTATCGAAATATCACGAAAAAACCCCGTATACCATCCATATCGGCGGTGTCGATTACCATATTAAATATGATCCGGGAGATTCCACGTCTGATTTCTTCGGCGGCAATTCCAACTGGCGGGGGCCGGTGTGGATCCCGATCAACTATCTGATCATCCAGTCGATCAGGCAATATGGGAAGTTCTATGGCGACGGGTTACTCGTAGACTATCCGGCGGGATCGGGGAAAAAGCAAACGCTGGAGCAGGTGGCCGGGCATCTTACCGAGCGGGTGGTCAGTCTGTTCAAAAGGGATGGGGCGGGTCGCCGCCCTTTGCATGGGAAGCACAACTGGTTCTATCAGAAGCCGGGGAATCGGGACCTGTTGTTGTTCTATGAATATTTTCATGGGGATACCAGCCATGGATTAGGCGCCAGTCACCAGACGGGATGGACCTCGCTGGTAGCGGAGCTCATCACGGAGCTATCGAATCAGAAGGAGACAATACAGAAGGGAATCGGGACCAAAATGGGAATACCTTCCTGAGAATGGAAATAATGTCAGGTTGCCCGGATTGTATTTGGTTGGATTATAGTCAGTTGTGATTTGGCAAAGTGTTCGTATCTATTGTGTTCATGAAACACATTTATGTATCCTGCATCAACCGCGTTCTGATCATCTTCACCCTGATCCAGATCCTGAGTAATCCTGTTAAGGCCCAGACCAGTTACTCCATCAATTCTGATAAGAGCTGGTCGGCAGTATTGCCTGCCTCCTGTAATTCCTGTACGATCAATATCGCTTCCGGTATTACGCTCACCGTTAATGAAACTGCCACCTGTCAGAACTGTACGTTCGTCGGAGGTACGGTTTCCATTGCCAGTAAGACTTTGAACCTTCAATATTCCGGCGGCAGCCCGGTTACGACCAATTTCAACGGCACCGACCTGGCGGCCAGCGGGACGGCCAGTATTGTCGTCAATGCGCCGATTTCGCTCAGCAATTCGACTTTTACGTTCTCGAACACGTCGTCCATGACGACCAGCTATAATGTATCGTTGACTTCCAGCACGATCTATCTCAATGACAATTCTTCCATGACGTCTAATGGCGACGCGCTTACGACGGTCAGCCTGATCAGCGACAGCCGCATCGTGATCGGCAACGGGTCGTTAACCAGCGCTGCAATCTATACCGTCAGCGGGCCCACGATGATCGTGTATGATAATTCTACCGTCGCGGTCGCCAATCAAAATAATGTATTTTACAACTGGGGCGCTTACCTTTATCTGCCGACGACTACTTCAAGTATTTTCGCTGCAAAGCTTTATAATACTTCGACCCAGAATATGAATTGCGGCAGCGGGTATTCGCACAGCTGCTCCAGTCCTTCCCTTTATGGGCCTGCGACGGTTGCCAACGGTGTGACTTCGGTTGTTACCCTCCCGATCACGCTTGACGGGTTCACCGGAATTCTCAACAGCGATCACACGGTGACGCTCGACTGGAATACGCAGATGGAGAGCAATTTCAGCCATTTTGCGATCGAGCGCAGTGCTGATGGCGCCAGCTGGGAGGAGATCGGGACGGTTGAGGCCAAGGGGAACAGTGCGGTACAGACCGACTACTCGTTTACGGATGAGCAGCCGCTCGCCGGCACGGACTACTACCGGCTGACACTTGTCAACGATGACAACAGCTATACATATTCAAACGTGGTCGTGATGCAGTCTGCTGCGATTGCCAGGATCAGCTTTTTCCCGAATCCGGCTCATGACTATGTGAATGTGTCGCTTGGCGGCGGGACGGCCGGAAACCAGGTTACGATCCTGCTGTCGAGTATCAGCGGGCGGTTGATGCAGGAGAAGACGGCGGCTACCGGCACCGGCGTGGTTGTTACGTTCCCGATACAAAATATTGCAGCCGGGATGTATATCCTGACGGTCGTCAATGCAGACGGGACGCGGGAAAGCAGCCCCGTGCTGATCAGCAGATCATAAAGGTCTTTTCTAAAGGAAGTGTGATTTCATAGTAAGAACGAGCCCCCATTTCCATGGGGGTTCATGCTTTTAGCGCAGGTTGAATCGCAGGCTGAGGCCGGTGCTGAGGACGAATCCGTGCTCGGAGACCTTTTGTTGGTCGCTGGGTTTGTTGACGAGCTTTTTGAAATGGTCGGATTTGCCGTATTTGTCGCTGTAGTAACCCAGGCGCCATTCGGAGTTCAGATCGACTGCATAGCCTGCTCCGCCGATGATGCCGATCTGGAGGACGTTGCCGAGACGAACGGGATACCAGAAGAGCCGCATCATGGGATCGATCGAAAGCCCCGAGCGCCGGAGCGCCAGGGGCGTGTTGTATTTAACGGAGAGGTCTTCGTAAGCAGGGGGCAGGTTGCCGTACAAGGTGATGATATCTGCATGATAGCCGAGCGAGCCGCCAAGAAAAAGCATGAAATGCCGGGTCTTTATGGGCGCGAAAAAAAGTCCTGCGCCAAGGTTGAAAGCGGTGAGGTCGCTGGCATTGGTGATGGTGGACAGATGGACGCTATAGAGAAGCCGGGAATTGGCGGGCATAGCGGCTGCTTCGAAACTCAGGCTTGTCGGGACGTGTGGTTCGGTGGGGTAGCCGTATTCTTCCAGCCAGCGGTTGATATGGGGGTCGTTGGCATGATTGAAGTTGAGGCTGCTGTTAAAGAACAGGGAAAATGTCGAGTCGGGTGCTGTTTGAGCGTAGGCAGATCCGGCCGGCATAAGCAGAACCAAAAGGTATCCCCATCCTTTCATCCGATAAATGTAGATAAAAAGTGAGGGCGTGCAAATATCATTAACAAATAAATGTATTGGGGCGGGGTTCGCGGTGGGCCGGACCTGGCGCGGGTTGGGGCGGCCCGCGCAGCGCCGTGCCGCGCTGCGCGCAGGTTTTGATAACGAGCGAATAACGAGGGTATAACGAGCCGGTAACGGAAAGGGGGAAAAACGATGAGTATATTAGAGCAGCCATGAAAAAGACCACTTGCATTCAGCTTGTCCTGATCACTGCGGCGCTCGCCGGCTGTGACCGGCCTTTGTACCAGCAGGGGCCTGATTATTCAGGGACCTACGAAGGGGGTGAAGGGATGTATCAGGGGGGTGATCAGCCTGACAGCAGTAATTCCTGTCCGATGGTGCTGTCCCAGCTTCCGCCGGACTATTATATCTGGTATTCCGGTCTTCAGCCATGGGATTTTTATTATGGCGACGGGTTCAATCTTGACGGCTATTATGCGTATCGTTATCCCGCGATAATTGTCAGGGCGGGGTTCGGGAAAAGCGCGCATGCCCGGGTGGGCGGAACGGGTCATTCCTGAAAAGTAGGGGTTATTGGAATGGGGGGTTATTGGATGCGGGTCACTGAATGGGGGGTCCCTGAATGGGGAAATGGGGGTTATTGATTACCTTGCGGTATGTGGCGCAGAAAATTTATCCGGACAGCCGGCGTGATCACGCTGGGACTTTCAATGGCGGAGAAGGCGGCTTTGGCAGCAGGCCGGGGGACATCAGCGGGCCGGGAGACATCTGCAGGCGGGGGGGCATCAGCGGGCCGGGAGACATCAGCAGGCCGCGAGCCGGCCACGGCCCGAAAGCCGGGGAATATTTTGCCCCGGTGGAAGGGTTTCAATCTCCTCGACTTTTATTCTCCCGGCGAAAGAGCCTTCTACAAGTCTACTACGGCGGAACAGTTCAAATGGATGCGGGATTGGGGATTCGACTTTGTCCGGATCCCGATAGCGTATCCCTATTATCTGAAGTTTGACCGCAGCAAGGACATCACGCCGGAGGAGGTGTATCAGACCGATCCGCAGAAGCTTGGGGAGATCGACCGGTTGGTCTACGGAGCGCAGGAGGCCGGGATGCATGTAAGCTTGAATCTGCATCGGGCGCCCGGGTACTGTATCAATGCCGGGTTTCACGAACCATTCAATTTATGGAAGGATCAGGCGGCGCTGGATGCCTTCTGTTATCATTGGAATATGTGGGCGCAGCGGTACAAGGGGATGTCGAAGGAAAAGATCAGCTTCGATCTGCTGAACGAGCCGGCGATGCGCGAGGATATGAATGATCAGCATTCGCCGTCGACGGCGTTGCCGGGAGAATTGTATCGCAAGGTGGTTGCTGCTGCTGTGGTGGCGATCCGCAAGGAGAATCCGGACCGGCTGATCATCGCCGATGGCAACTGGGGCGGGAGCCTGGTTACGCCGGAATTGAAAGATCTTGGCGTTGCACAAAGCTGCCGGGGATATTATCCCCATGCTATTTCACATTACAAGGCGCCCTGGGCCAACAAAGATCCGGATCACGAGCCGGTACCGGTGTGGCCGGGGCAGGTTGGCAATCAATACCTGAGCCGTGCGATGCTGGAGACCTTCTACAAGCCCTGGATCGAGTTGGTAAACCAGGGGGTAGGGGTGCATTGCGGCGAGTGCGGCTGCTGGAAGATGACGCCGCATGATGTTTTTATTGCCTGGTTTACGGACGTGCTGGATATCCTGAACGCCGCAGGTATCGGTTTTGCCACGTGGAATTTTATCGGAGATTTCGGCATCCTGGATTCCGGGCGGGCCGATGTTGCGTATGAGGATTGGCATGGGCATAAGCTCGACCGCCAGATGCTGGACCTGATGCAGAAACACTGATCAAGGCGGTATCCGGCGGCTGATCGCGGCCTATTGCGGGGGTGCGGTCAGTCCGCGATCTTTTCCTTTATTCCGACGAGCCCGACGCGGCGCTGAAGGTCTCCTATCGTCACATTGATCTGGCGGCCGATCGGCTTGCCATCGCGGTAGGTGATGACCTTTAGCCACGCGGCTTCTTTGGGCACGTTCAAGGTGCCGGTGTATTTGGGATAGAAGTTGTCCGGATTGGAGTTGTCGAAACTATAGTAGATGTCCA
>DATJMG010000113.1:0-12324 GCA_035508835.1 Puia sp. | reverse complement strand
CGCCTGCGGTCTACCCCGCCCGCCGCTCACTCCGCGCCGAATACCCTATTCCGACGGCCCTTTCAACGGATCCACCCAAATTTTCAACGGCCGACCCCCAACTTCAACGACTGACCCCCAACTCCAACGGCTGACCCCAACTCTTATTGATCCTTCAACCCCAATTGCTTTTTGACCAGCGGCAACAGGTCATCTCCTTGAGGGCCTACAATGACGAACTCTCCGTTCGCCTGGCCCGCAGCCTTCCGAAAGACATAACCATACCCGTTTGCCTTCGCCGCAGCCGCAATCGCCGCTTGCGCCTTATTCGCAATCGCGACCGTCAGCGCCTGCTGCACAGAATCCAATTGAGCCTTTGCAACTGCTCTGAATTCCCCTTCCTGCTGAATGATCTTTTGCAATACCCGCCGCCGGGTCTCCTTCGTAGTCATGTCCATGCTCGCGGAATCCTGGAAGAAAGCGTCCCGCTTCGTCACGAAGTCTTGCTGCAAACCTCCGTCGACCCTGGACAGGGAGTCGCCATACGCTTTCAACGTCTCTTGCGCCTGCCTCGTTTCAGGCATGGCGGCGATCAGATCATCCATATCGATATACGCGATCTTACGCTGTGCGCTGACGGCAGTGGATGCGACAAGGAAAAAAAATAACAAATACTTCATTTCAAGGGTTTTTGCCTCAGTCCGGCAAGATACAATGAATATTTTTTATTTTAGATCATGAGCGACAAAAACCTCTCAAAACCCGAATTTCCCGGCGCCACCAATAAATTAACCGCCGCCGGCGTCCTGATCTCCATCGGAATCGTCTTCGGGGATATCGGGACCTCCCCGCTTTACACCTACAACGCCATCCTGGACAAAACGGCCGTCAACGAAACCATCGCCCTGGGCGGCGTTTCCGCGATTTTCTGGACACTCCTTTTTCAAACGACCATCAAGTATGTCATTATAACCTTAAGGGCGGACAACAACGGCGAAGGCGGCATCTTTTCACTCTATGCCCTCATCAAGCGATACAGCAAATGGCTGATCGCTCCTGCTATCCTCGGCGCCAGCTTCCTTTTGGCGGATAGCATCATCACCCCGCCGATCTCCGTCACGTCCGCGATCGAAGGCCTCAAGATCATTCATCCCGATATCCCCGTCATCCCCATCGTACTGGTCATTCTCATTATCCTTTTCCTCATTCAACGGGCGGGCACATCTTTTATCGGAAAACTGTTTGGGCCTATCATGTTCGTATGGTTCACGATGATCGGCGTCATCGGCCTCATAGGCGTTTGGCAGGATCCAACCATTATCAGGGCGCTCAACCCGGTACGGGCCTACGACATGATCGTGCACTATCCCGGCGGATTTTATTTGCTGGGCGGCGTATTCCTCTGTACAACAGGCGCCGAAGCCCTATACAGCGATCTCGGCCACTGCGGACGAAGGAACATCCGCGTGAGCTGGTCCTATATCCAGGTTTGTCTTGTCCTTTGTTATTTGGGTCAGGCCCATTGGCTGATGCAGCACATCGGCCGGGAAGGCGACACCTTGAGCCCCTTTTTCGGGCTGGTCAGCCGGTCGCTCCTGTTACCCGCGATCGCAATAGCTACATTGGCCACGATCATCGCCAGCCAGGCGCTCATCAGCGGCACCTTCACGCTGATCAGTGAGGCGATCCGGCTGAACCTCTGGCCCAGGATGCGCATTATCTTTCCTACCGATATCCGCGGCCAGATGTACCTGCCTTCCATGAATTGGCTGCTCATGATCGCCTGCTGTATCGTGGTGTTGGGTTTTAAGACATCCGACAACATGACGGCCGCCTTCGGATTATCCGTTACGATTACGATGCTGATGACCACCTTCCTGATCACCGGCTATCTGTATTTCAAACGGACCAACCGCCTCCTGGTCCTGCTGCTCTTTCTGACCTATCTGACCATTGAGGGATCCTTCCTGGCCGCCAATCTGCAGAAATTCGCTCACGGGGGGTGGGTGACCTTACTGCTTGGACTAGTCTATGCTTTCATTATGTTTGTTTGGTATCACGTTACCAACCTGAAAGGATCATTAACCCGCTACGTCGAAGTGCAGACCGTACTCCCCAAATTGCGGGAATTAAGCAACGACGATGCCATTCCCTTATTTTCCTCCAACCTCGTATATCTCACTTCCAGTACCTCCCCCTACAGGATAGAGGATAAGATAGTCCAGTCCATTCTCGATCACCAACCCAAGCGCGCCCTGCTGTATTGGTTCGTTCACGTGGAAGTCCAGGATCATCCTTATACCACGGCCTACGAATGCCACGTGATCGCTCCCGAAGACGTCATCTATGTGAACCTGAAGCTGGGCTTCCGGATCGCCCCGAGGGTGCAGCTGATCATGCAAAAGGTCGCCGCCGATATGATCCGGCGAAAAGAGATTACCATTCACCCCAAATATTGTTTCTCCGAACTGACGACCACGATCGGCGACTTCCGGTTTGTCGTCATGCAGCGCTTCCTCAGCTACCAGAACGAACTGAACCTCATCAACACCCTCTATCTCAACGTCTATTTCCTGCTGAAAAGCATCTCCCTGAGCGAAGAAAAAGAATACAGCATCGACGACAGCAATGTCGTCCTCGAACGCTACCCCCTGATCATTTCGCCGCCAAAGAACATCGAGCTCGTGAGGGTTTCAGGATAATTCTTACCTTTCCTGACAAATGGGCAACCCGACACCTTCCACAACATTCGACGCTATCGTCATCGGCTCGGGGATCAGCGGCGGCTGGGCGGCTAAAGAACTCTGCGACCTCGGGATAAAAACCCTGGTTCTGGAACGCGGCCGCAACATTCAACACATCAGGGACTACCCCACCGCCACCAAGGCGCCATGGGACTTTCCGCATCGGATGCAGGAACCCCTCCAGGTCCTGAAGGACAACCCCGTCATCACCAAATGCTATGCCTACGGCGAAGATACCCAACACTTTTTTGTCAAAGATCATGAACACCCCTACATCCAGGAAAAACCTTTCGACTGGATCCGCGGTTACCAGGTGGGCGGCAAGTCGATCATGTGGGGCCGGGCCTGCCAGCGGTGGAGCGACTTTGAATTTTCCGCGCCGTTACGCTACGGCTTCGCGGTCGACTGGCCCATCCGTTATGCCGATATCGCGCCGTGGTATTCCCACGTTGAAAAATTCTCGGGCATCTGCGGTGATAAGGATGGATTGGAAGCACTGCCGGACGGCGACTACCTGCCGCCATTTGAATTGAGCTGCGTAGAAGCGGATATCCAACGCAAGCTGAAAAGCCTTTATCCCGACCGCCACATGGTAAAAACCCGCTGGGCTCACCTGACAAAACCCGAGCCCATCCATATCCGGCAAGGCCGCGGCCAATGCCAGGCCCGGGACCTCTGTACCCGCGGCTGCCCGTTCGGCGGCTATTTCAGTTCCGTCTCCTCCACCCTTCCCTGGGCGAACAAAACCGGCAACCTCACCATCCGCCCGTTTTCCGTAGTCCATTCCATCATTTACGACGAAACGCAAGGCCGCGCTTCCGGCGTCCGCGTGATCGACACCAATACGAAGCAGGAATCCGAATACTTCGCCCGCGTGATCTTTCTGAACGCGGCCTGCCTCAATACCAACCTCATCCTCCTCAACTCGACCTCGAACCGTTTTCCCAACGGCCTGGGCAACGACAACGGCCTGCTGGGCAAATTCATCGCCTTCCAGAATTACCGCGGCAGCGTACACGGGACGGTGGAAGGCTTTGAAGACAAATACTATTTCGGCCGCAACCCGACAAACCCCATCATCGCCAACTATCGCAACCTCCATAAACAGGATACTGACTATATCGGCGGATTTCTGACTTTCGTCTACTCCAACCGGGAACGCCGCGACTGGGACGACGGCATCGGCGCGGCCTTGAAAGGATCCCTCAGCGAACCCGGCCCCTGGCGCGCCGGCATGTACATGCAGGGCGAAACCATTCCGAAAGAGACCAATCATGTCCGCCTGAGCAAAGACCGGAAAGATCCCTGGGGCATCCCGCAACTCATCACCTCCGTCGGCTATGACGACAACGACGAAAAGCTGGTGAAGGACTTTCTCGACCAAAGCGCCGCCATGCTCGAAGCCGCCGGCCTGAAAGACGTCACCCGGCACGATACCCACCAGGCCCCCGGTCTGGACATCCACGAAATGGGCGGCTGCCGGATGGGACACGATCCCCATACCTCCCTGCTGAACAAATGGAACCAGCTCCACGCCTGCCCTAACGTCTATGTAACGGATGGCGCCTGCATGACCAGCACCGGCAACCAAAGTCCCTCGATCCTCTACATGGCCTTCGCGGCAAGGGCGGCCAACCACGCGGCGCAAGAAATGAAAAAAGGAAATATCTAACCAAAACCAAAAGCATGTTCCGAAATTATCTTACGACCGCCCTGCGCAACCTCCGTAAAAACAAGGCCCATTCCTTTATCAACATAGGGGGCTTGTCGGTTGGAATGGGAGTAGCCCTGCTGATCGGGCTTTGGGTATGGGACGAAATTTCCTTTAACAAAAATCACCGGAACTATGAACACATCACCCAGGTGATGCAAAATCAGAT
Organism: Puia sp.; assembly: GCA_035508835.1. Taxonomy (GTDB): domain Bacteria; phylum Bacteroidota; class Bacteroidia; order Chitinophagales; family Chitinophagaceae; genus Puia. Next base: position 7,721 of record DATJMG010000113.1, on the reverse strand, counting down.
CCTGAATGATGAGATTCGAACCCAGACTACTGTCCCGGCTCCCCTGGGGCCTGCCTTAAGGTCTTCCTTCGGGAGTGACTTCAAATACGTGGTTATTTCCACCGCGACGACCAATCATATTATTTCCCTGGGTGACAAGCAGTTCACGAGACCCGGGAACTTCATGGAAGCAGATGCCCCTGAGCTGCTCACCCTGAACATGATCGAAGGCTCGCGGGAAGGGTTGAAGGATCCCTCCTCCATCTTGCTTTCCGCAGGCCTCGCGAAAGCAATTTTCGGTGGAGTGAGCGCTGTCGGCCGGACGTTGAAGCTGGACGATACGATCCCGGTAAAGGTAACGGGCGTGTATGAAGACCTTCCGAATAATTCTACCTTCAATGAGGTGAGCTTTATTGCGCCCTGGAAGCTGCTGGTGGCTACGAGCCCAAGGTGGAAAAGGACCGCCGCTCAGTGGGATAACAATGCTGTCCAGATCTTCGCCCTGATGGCCGATGGTAAGGACATCGGGCAGGTCTCTTCGCAGATAAGGGACCTTCGGTTGAAGAACGTCAGTCAAAACCTCGCCAGATTCAAACCGGCGCTTTTTCTGAACCCGATGAGCCGCTGGCATTTATACTCGGAATGGAAGAATGGAAAAAATGCTGGTGGTCAGATACTTTTTGTCTGGCTGTTCAGCATTGCCGGGATCTTTGTACTGCTGTTAGCGTGTATCAATTTTATGAACCTGAGCACGGCCAGAGCAGGGAACCGGGCGAGAGAGATAGGCATAAGGAAAGCCGTCGGCAGCCTCAGGAGCCAGCTGATCGTTCAGTTCTTTTGTGAATCGCTGATGATGGCTTTTTGCGCCTTTTTACTGGCCCTGGGATTAGCACAGCTGGCTATTCCCGCATTTAATCATATGGCGGGAAAAGATATCGCCATTCCCTGGCTGGATCCCATTTTCTGGGTTGCGGGCCTCGGGTTCTGCCTGATCACGGGGATAATAGCCGGCAGTTATCCCGCCTTCTATCTTTCTTCTTTCCGGGCCGTCAGCGTGCTGAAGGGGAAGCTCTATACAGGATTTGGCGCCCTTATTTCAAGGAAAGTGCTTGTCGTTTTACAGTTTACAGTTTCTATAACGCTGATCATCGGCACCATTATCGTCTTCCGGCAGATAAAATTTGCCAGGAACCGGCCTGTCGGCTATAGCCGGGAGGGGCTGATCACGATGAACATGCTGACACAGGACATTCACAAACATCTGTCTTCCTTCAGCGACGAATTGATCCGGTCGGGAACAGCCCTGAGCGTAGCCGAATCATCCAGCCCTGCGACAGACCAACGGAATGAGGAAACAGGTTTCGTATGGCAGGGAAAGGATCCTGCCGTTACGGAGAACTTTGCTACGGTAGGAGTCTCAATGGATTTTGGCAAGACGGTCGGCTGGAAGCTTGTGCAGGGCCGGGATTTTTCCAGGGACTTCCCAACGGACAGCATGGGGTTTGTGATCAATGAGGCCGCCATGAAGTTCATGGGGCTGAGAAATCCGGTGGGCGAGAAGATCACCTGGCAGGATAACAACTTCCATGTTATCGGCGTGGTCAGGGATATGGTGATGAAATCGCCGTTTGATCCCGTGCTCCCCACGATCTTTTACATGCCGCCATGGTGGGTAAAAGTTTTGACCATCCGGCTGAACCCTGACATGGGTGCGGCGGAAGCGATGCAAAAGGTGGAGGAGGTATTCAAACGATTCGATACCGACGAACCATTTAATTTTGCCTTCGTGGAGGAGCAATACAATGCCAAATTCCGGGCGGAAGAACGTATCAGTCAGCTGGCCGGCTTCTTTGCTGCTTTTGCCATTTTCATCAGCTGTCTGGGGCTTTTTGGAATGGCTTCCTTTATGGCAGAGCAGCGTACAAAAGAATTAGGCATCCGAAAAGTACTTGGTGCCTCGGTCGTGAATTTATGGGCGCTTTTATGCCGCGACTTTGTGGTAATGGTCCTCATTTCGGTGGTGATAGCCACTCCTGCAGCATATTATTTGATGAGTAACTGGCTTCAGCACTATCAATACCGGACAGAACCTGCCTGGTGGATATTCGTTGCGGCGGGCAGCGGCGCATTGCTGATAACGCTATTGACGGTAAGCTTTCAAAGTGTAAAAGCAGCTTTGATGAACCCGGTGAAGAACCTGCGATCAGAATGACAATTTAAATATCCGGGGGGCGACAATATTTTTCCCATAATAACTAACCCCCTTATCTCCAGTCATCGATCAAAAAAACTTCGGGCCGGTTATACCCCGGCTCGTTGGGTCGTTGCATCGCTACGCCGACCATCCTCCCGCGCCATCCATCCTCCAGCATCGCAACCCAGGCTTTCTGCCGCGCCGTATTGATGCCCCCCGATAACTTCCCCAACCCGCGCTGCACCGCCAGCTGTTCACACGCCACCAGCAGTTGCCGGAACTCGAGGTCCCCGGCTAGCACCGGATATACAGCCGCGAACTTGATATGGCAAACCCCGCTGCCGGCCTCCGTGCCCGCGCCGCAATGACATACAGCCAGCCCTATGAGCTCGTTCCCGGTCCATAATAAAACAGTTTCTCCTAACCGCTGCCCGGCCACCGACCGGATCTCCACCCCTACATCCAGTCCCTCGAATACTTTTCCCGTCAAAACGCGACACCGTTCGAGCATCCCTTCCCGTTCCTCCATCGGAACGTCGGAAAACTTCGTCCATGACACTCCCAAGGCCCCCGGCGCATTCACCGCCACCGTGGCGCCCCCCTTATTCACCTCCTTCTCCATAACGATCGTCAAGAACCTCGGCCAGAACCCGAACTTCCGGTACAACCCCACATGTTTCAGGCTCGCCGGAAACGTAAACAATCCCATATGTCGCGTACCCCAGCGCTCCAGGCATTCCATCACCCGCTGCAGCAGCAACTGCGCTACTCCATGATCCCAATAATCCGGATGCACCGTCAATGGACCGAAAAAACCCACACTCCCCCAATTCCCCACGAACACCGATCCCACGATCACACCCCCTGCCTCCGCACAGAAGGCCGCCGACGGATCGGCCCTCCACCGCGTACGTACAAAATCGGCATCACCCATGAACTGCATGGGGTCCGGCAGGCCCAGGAAAGTACCGAAAGCCAGTCGCATCACACGATCCGCGGCATCAAGATCCGCCTCCAGCAAAGGCCGGACAGCCGTAGAAAAACGTTCCATAGCTAAAAGTTACAAAGAAATTTTGCGTTTAGGACATGACCCGGATGACACCCACAAGGTTATCGGGGCTTTGACCCACCCTCTTTAACTTCTTTAATGTTAAGCGGATTTTTCCCCAGCACTTTGCCCTGCAACGCAGCCATTGCCTGTCTCGCCTGATCATCCTGATTCATCTCGACGATCCCTTTTCCCTTGCTTAGACCGGAGAGCGGGTCGATAATGATTTTTGTGTACTCCACCCACCCAAATGGATTAAAAAGCCGTTGAAGATCGAACTTGTCGAAATGGGATGGAAGGCCAGATATTCTCATTCGCATAACACAAATATATATACTGTTTTCCATGGATGCAACCTTCAGCAATTTCTTACATTCACCACAAAATCCACCCATTATGCCCACGAAGCCCCGCCCCGCCAGGAGCGGGCACCAGGATTACCACAACCCCCAAAAATTTCGTAAATTAACTGCCCATGAAAAAACAAACCGGCAGACGAAAGTTCCTCAAAACATTGACCGCCGGAGGTCTCGGCATGGCCGCAGCCCCGGCCTCCCTCCTGAACCCGACCGACCCGGCACACCCCGACAACCCCCGCAAACAAGACCTCCACACCCCCTCCGAACAAACCCCCGGTACCCCCCTCCCCCAAGACCCCTCCCTCACCCAAACCCCCGGTAGCCCCCTCACCCAAACCCCCGGCGCCCCCCGCCGCCCCTACAATACCCCCTACACCGGCGAAAACCTCAACCGCATCGCCTTTCCCATCGGCGGCCTCGGCGCAGGAATGTTCTGCCTGGAAGGGACCGGCGCCATCTCCCACCTGAGCGTCCGCAATCGCCCGGAGATCTACAACGAACCCGCCCTGTTCGCCGCCCTTTCCGTGAAAGGCCTGACCAACGGCACCAAAGTCCTCGAAGGCCCCGTACCGACCTGGAAATTTTTTGGGCCCCGCGGTACCGGCAACGGCGAAGCCGGAGCCACCTACGGATTACCCCGATTCACCACCGCCGTTTTCACCGCTGCTTTCCCATTCGCCACCATCCGGTTGACCGACATCGATATTCCCATCCAGGTTACCATCACCGGCTGGAGCCCATTCATTCCCACTGACGAAGACGATTCCAGCCTCCCCGCAGGCGCGCTTGAATATACGTTCACCAACAAAGGAAAGGACTACGCCGATGCGATCTTTTCACTAAACGCAAAGAACTTTCTCATCGAAGGCGACAAAGATAACCGCATCACCGCCTTGCCCAACGGGTTCGCGCTTGAGGGAAACGATTCCAGCTTTGCCATCTTCACCGACGACCCCGCAACGATCGTTGACCACTGCTGGTTCCGCGGGGGATGGTGGGACCCCTTTACCATGGCCTGGAATACCGTAAAAGAAGGCAGGACCAGGGATACCGCACCCGTCGACAAGGGAGCCCCCGGGGCATCGGTCTTCGTACCCATTACCCTCCAACCCGGCGCCCGGAAAACCATCCGCGTCATGTTCGCCTGGTATTCACCCCATTCCACCCTGCACATCGGGCAAAGCCTGCCGCCAACCGATACCTACCAGCCGTGGTATAGCGGAAAATTCACCGGTATCGAAGCCGTGGCCGACTACTGGCGCACCAACTACGCCGACCTCCATCAAAAGACAACCCTTTTCAAGGAGGCCTTCCACTCCGGCACCCTGCCCCCCGAGATCATGGAGGCGGTAGCAGCCAATCTGACTATCCTGAAGTCCCCAACGACCCTGAGACAAACAGACGGCCTCTTCTGGGGCTGGGAAGGCTGCGGCGATGACCAGGGTTGCTGTAACGGCTCCTGCACACACGTCTGGAACTATGCCCAGGCGATGTGCCATCTGTTCCCGGCACTGGAACGATCCATGAGGCATACTGAATTTTTTGTGGATCAGGACGACCACGGGCACCAAAACTTCCGCGCCAACCTCCCCATCAGCCCGACGAAACACGATTTTTACGCCGCCGCGGACGGTCAGCTGGGAGGCATCATGAAAGTTTACCGCGACTGGCGCATCAGCGGCGACAATGACTGGCTCGCCGATATCTACCCGAAGGTGAAAACCAGCATGGATTACTGCATCCGCCAATGGGACCCCCGACGGAAAGGCGTAGTCGAAGAGCCGCATCACAATACCTATGACATCGAATTCTGGGGACCCGATGCCCTATGCACCGGCTTTTATCTCGGCGCGCTTAAGGCCATGACTGAAATGGGCGCCCAGCTGAAAGAAGACACTGAGCAATACGCCGATCTCTATGCGAAAGGCCGCCGGTTCATGGAGACCACACTCTATGACGGAGAATATTTCAACCAGGACATCGAATACAAGGGTCTCAATGCCCCCGATCCCGCAACCGCAATATCCTACGGCGGCAACTACTCCCCCGAAGCAGTGGCGCTGCTTCAAAAGGAGGGCCCCAAATATCAATATGGCAAAGGTTGCCTCAGCGACGGCGTCCTCGGCGCCTGGATCGCCCGGATGTGCGGCCTGCCCGATATCCTCGACACCCGCAAAATAAGATCCCACCTCCTCGCCATCCACAAATACAATCTTCGAAAGGACCTCAGCGAACACGCCAACCCCCAGCGGCCCGCATACGCACTCGGCCATGAAGGCGGCCTGCTCGTCTGCACCTGGCCGAAAGGCGGCAAGCTATCCCTGCCCTTCCCCTATAGCGACGAAGTATGGACCGGCATCGAATACCATGTGGCCTCCCATCTCATGCTGATGGGCAAGGTCGCCGAAGGCCTCGAGATCGTCCGCCTGGCCCGGGATCGCTACGACGGCAGGATCCGTAACCCGTTCAATGAATACGAATGCGGCCACTGGTACGCCCGGGCCATGTCCAGCTATGGCTTGCTGCAGGGCCTCACCGGCCTCCGCTACGATGCCGTCGATCGCACACTGTATGTCGATTCGAAGATCGGCGATTTCACCTGCTTCCTGTCGACAGCAACCGGCTTCGGCACAGTCCGCCTGCAACAGGGAAAAGTAACCGTTCACCCCGCCTATGGCTCGATCCCCGTCGAAAAGACCGTCATCGAAAAGACCGTCATCGAAAAGCCCCTTCCCGAAACCACTTACACCCCCTACCGCCAAGGCTCAACCGCCGTCTTTCCTCTCCTCCAGGCACAACCGGCGGAAAGCGTTCGCCAGGCCATGCAGATCCATCTCCTCAGCGGCTTCTTGGGCAGCGGCAAGACGACCGCCATCGAACAAGCCTGCCGCCTGCTCGCAAAAAAGGGCATCCCCGCCGCTGTCATCAGCAATGACCAGGGCGACCAGCTCGTCGACGGCGCATTCTTCAACCACCTCGGCATCCCCGGCCGCCAGGTAACCAACGGTTGCTTCTGTTGTAACTATAATGATCTCGACCACTGCATCCGTTCCCTCACCGCCCACGATCATCCCGCCCCCAACCGTCACCCCGCCAACCATCCCACCCCCCATCACCCTGCCAACCATCCCACCCTCCATCAACCCGCCATCCTCTTCGCCGAATCCGTCGGCTCCTGCACCGACCTCGTCGCCACCGTCCTCAAACCCTTACTACAACAATACCCCGGCTGGACCCCCACCGTCTCCGTATTCGCCGACGCCGCGCTGCTCCCCGACATCCTCGAAGACCACACCACCTTCGACCCCGCCGTGAAATATATTTACCTGAAACAACTGGAGGAAGCCCAGGTCATCGTCGTGACCAAGACCGACCGGCTCGACAACCTGACAACCCTGCACCACCTGCTGTCCCGACATTACCCCGCCAAAACCATCCTCTATCAGAATTCCTACAACCCCGACCATATCGCAAAATGGCTCCAGACCCTCGAAAACCTGTCACCCGCCCCCCTCTCCTCTCTCGACATCGACTATGACCTCTACGGCGCCGGCGAAGCCCAACTGGCTTGGCTCGACCAACAACTGGTGATTGAAAGCCCCACCCTCAACGCCCAATCCGCCGCCCTGTCCCTCATCACCTGCCTCAGCCAAACCCCCTATCCCATCGGCCATCTCAAATGCCTGCTCGACAACACGACAAAGATCAGCTTCACGTCCACCTCGAAAACGACCAATCCTCCGACATCCAACCCCACCTCCGCATCCAACCCCACCCCTACCATCGGCGCGCCCCACCATCCCGGGATCCACCCCGCACCCACCGCCACCCTCCTCATCAACGCCCGCATCCAAACCACCCCATCCATCCTCTCCACCCTCATCGCCGACGCCATCCAAACCACCGAAAAAGACCACGACTGCACCATCCGCACCCTCACCGCCTCCTGCTTCCAACCCGGATTCCCCCGCCCAACCCATCGCATCCCCTGAACCATCCCTATTCAGTCCTGAGGCTTCTTATCGGATTCGCCATCGCCGCCTTCACCGCCTGAAAGCTCACAGTTATCAGCGTGATCACCATCGCAACAACGGCCACGACAAAAAAGATCCCCGGCCCGATGGTCGTCCTGAACTCATAA
>DATJMG010000112.1:0-28737 GCA_035508835.1 Puia sp. | reverse complement strand
TGGACATTTTTCTTTTGAGCGCCCAAATTAAGGCAGGCCTGGGTAATTGTAGAGTAGACCCTAACGCATTAGCCTCAAGTTCCTGCTTTGCGTCGTATTCGCGCATTGAAAGTGGCAGCAAAGCCTCCGCGAAGTGGAGGTTTTGGCGTTTAGAGTGCAGGGCGTCGAGCTTGCTCATAAGGTTTCTTCCAAAAAAGCAAGATGATTTCCGTCCGGATCTGCAATGTAGAATTCCTTTCCGTACGGCATTTCCCGTAATGACTGGACAATTTCGATCGATTTGCTTAGCACCTCTGTATATAAGCGTTCAATGCCGTCCACCGAAAAAGTAATCTCAAGGTCTTCTTTGTTTTTTGCATTGTTCTCAGGAGAGATGCCGCATTTAAGATGAATGGAATGGCCGTCCTTAATAATGCCCGCATAAAAATCTTCATACCGAAAATCCAGGCTAAAGCCTAATTTTTTGGTGTAAAATTCAATGGAATGTTCAATATTTGCCACGGGGAGCTGTGGACTCATTTTTTTAAGTACGGGGGCAATGGATGGCATGGGGGACACAGGCCGGCCAAAAAATAACACATAGCCATCAGCATCCGTCACCTCAAATCCGCGTATTCCGTCATCGTCGTCCTGGATGGATTGGCGGAACCTAACGTCTCCCGACCGGTATTCTTCAAACAAGATGTCAGGATCCGATACGTAAATAAATACATCCCAGCGCGCCCATTCATGGCGTGTGTGATTCGGTATCGGTTTTATATCGAAAGCAATTTCTTTAAGCATAATGGAAATTTCATTACGGCCAACGATGGCAAAAAAAGGCGCCTTGCCAGGCGCTGCATACCGCACTTCGAAGCCGAGTTTGCCGGTATAAAAAGATACGGCAGCCTTTAAGTCTGCGACGATAAAAAAGGGAGATGCATAGGCTAGATTCGTCATCGGTTAAATTTTTGGGATTCGATCTACTTTTATAAAGAACAGTCGTCCTAAAATTCACTTTACCTGTACAAAAATAAAGCATGGATAAGTATGACCCAAATAGGTAGGCCCTCTTGACCGGTTTGTCTGCAAAGTACTTTTGAAGAAAAATCGACTCTTGAAAGGGATAGCGCCATACCTGATAATTTCTTCTATTCCGACCATAACGCCGAAATTGGGACTGCTTGCAAATTTTCTCCAAAGCCGCCAATCATGTGCTCTCCGCCGTAGAGCACTATTCCACGTTGGAATTTCTTTCCTGCAATCTCGGCCAAGCGCTTAAGCCCGTTGAAATCGCTTTGGCTTACAGAAGCTGTTGATTTGATTTCTATGCCATAAAGGTGCTTTTTCCTATCTTCCAGAATCAGATCTACTTCTGCGCCACTATGAACGCTGAAATGATAGGGTTTTAAATAGAGACCCGACCAGCTCAGCTGTTTGATGATTTCCATGACAATAAAATTCTCTAGGAACGCGCCTGTCGTTGTTCTGTTTTCTGTTAAACTATCTAAGCCTTCGCCACGTAGGTGACAAAGCAGGCCGGTATCGTTTAAGAAAATTTTCGGCGATTTCACAAACTGGCCCTCAATATTTGGGGTCCAGGCAGGAACTTTCAAAATCAGGAATACGTGTTCCAGTAGTGCCATATAACGTTGTAGAGTCGTATTCTTTATACCCGAGAGCCGGGCGATATCGGACATATTTACCGTGCTGCCCACCCTTGTTCCGATAAGTTGAAGGATATTGGGAATTTGTGTCAGGCCTTCGATATTGGCCAGGTTTCGAATGTCCTTCTGTAAAACCGCGATAATATAGGATTCAAACCACTTCGATCTTCGTCCTTCAATTTCGCGTTGCAAGGCTTCCGGATAGCCGCCTGCCCAGATAGCTGCGATGATATCTTTCCAAGCCGCCTTTTTGGACTGAAAACGACCTTCAGTCGCAATCAGCGTTGATAGAAATTTCGACTTCTTCCCGAGAATCTCACTCTGCGAAAGCGGCCATAGATTATGAATTTCGATCCGTCCCGCAAGCGAGTCGGCCACTTGAGGCAAGGTCATGACGTCAGCCGATCCTGTAAGGATCAACCTTCTGTCCATTCTGTTTTTGTCGACGACCTTCTTAATGCTTAAAAATAACTGGGGCGCTCTTTGCACTTCGTCAATAATGGCGTGGTCGCTTAAATCCTGCAAAAATCCTAAAGGATCAGCTTGTGCGGCAGCCAATGTGGTCGGGTCATCCATAGTCATGATCTGGCCATCAAAGGTTCCTTCCTCCACCAGTTGCTGACAAAGGGTACTTTTGCCGGTCTGCCGGGCGCCGTTAATAACTATCACCGGGGTATCTTTCAACGCCTCCGCAATAGGGTTTGCTATATATCTTTGATACATAATGCAATATTACTAATTTTTGGCCAAAAAGAGGATTTTAGTGGTTAAATTTTAACCATTTAATGGGTAAATTTTGACCATTTGATGGGTAATTCACGGCCCTCCGGCACACCCAAAGCGCATGTAACCCGGAGCTTGACTATAAGGGATTTCAGTCAGTTTACCGGTGCGGGGATCTTCTTTTATTAACTTGCTACTTTCTTAATAGGCCACAAAACTGCCGTGATGTTTAGCTCGTTTACCGACTTATGCTGCCATTTCTTTACCGAACGTAGTCGCGTCAAATCTTACCTTATCGGTTTTTCATGAATTATACTGGAATTTGTCTAATTTCAGAATATTAGGTAGGACATGTTAATTACCCATATAAAAAAATATTCTCTTGGCTGTTTGCCCCTTCTAGTCGGCTCGTGCGCCAACCATAACCTTAATCACCCTTTAACGACCGGCGAGCTCACATATTCAGCCTTTACATGGCATTACAATTCTACCAAAAACACTTTTGAGATATATATTGCCGATTACCTGAGGATTGACAGCAACGGAGGGTTTATTGGAATGAGGCATGATACGTTCATGGACAAGGCAAAATACTTCTCTGGTTTAATAGATGATCCTTTGCGTAAGCGCATCGATTCAGTTCTATCCATTGGGGACTATGACAGATACTTTAATTTTTCAGGCAACGCGCCGGGGATGTATGATGGCTTCATCTACAGTATCGACTACAGGAAACGGGATTCATTGAGATCCTTGCCGTTCTTTATTCCCAGACACAGCCCGCCAGCTATTCAGTACGTTCAATCCGCATTGGATAGCCTGATAGCGAATGCGGTTCCAAACTCGACCGATTCATTTTCATTTGGCGGATACAAAGCGAAATTAGAAGAAAAGTCGATTGCTACCGGATTCAAAATGCCAATAGTCGTTCCGCCAAAAGTAGAATTGAAAAACCCCTAAACCTTTGAATAATCCCACGTTGTTATAGCTGCTCCCACATCGATACAAGGTCTGATTTCTTTACCCCGATTCAATATGCTTAAGCAAAAATTTGATTAGTGCGTGCAAACAGGAATACGAACAATCTCCAAAATCAATAAAGTCGATATGCAGTTCCTTTTCGTTTTTATAAACTTGCTGTTCATCATCTTCTTATTACCTGCTCAGTCAGTCAGCCAAAATATCGACCTGATCCCTGCCGCAAAACAAAGGCAACTGCGTCAGCAAACCAGTACAAGTGTTGCCGCCAAACGCGCTCAGCTCGTTACCCAAAAATTGGATTCCACCGACATCGAATTTAAACTGGATACTCTCAGCATTGCTCAAAGACGACAATAAAAAAGCTCTGATTCAGGCACAACGTGCCTGGTTGGCTTTCCGGGATAGTGAAGGCAAACTTCGAGTGGCCGTGGGAATGGCTGCGACTGGAGGAGGTACTATGCTCCAGCTGAACCAAAGCACTATTCCACGTTGAAATTTCTTTCCGGCACTCCCGGCCGGGCGCTCAAGGCCGTTGAAATCGCTTGGGCTTGCAGATGCTGTTGATTTGATTCCAATGCTATAAAAGTGCTTTTTTCCCATCTTCCGGGATCAGATCTACTGATGTTGGCCACGTCACTTTTGGGCCCTATACCACGTCACTTTTCGGCCCTATATATGGAATAGATGGGAGTCGAGCGGTAATCCTCGAAATTACTCTTTGCCAAACGACCGATGCTGTCCAGCAAATCCTTTGGCCATTGCTCTTCCGGAAGCTCGTTGCCCAGCCAACCCGGATCCAATTGAGCATTATGAATATAATTTTCCGTTTCCGCTTCTATGACCTTCCGCGACAGCGGCATTTGCCGCCAGCCGGCACCATAGAGGGTCACCCTGTGATCGGCGCAATTGCCGCAGAACTTCCCCGACCCGGCTTCCGGGCCGATGGAGAAGACGTTACCCGACTCACGGTCCACTGCCGTGTACCGATCCGGAGTTTTTCCTTCGTTGTCAAATACGATATAGGTAGTCATAATTTGATGGTCATTCCCTAAAGAATAACCTCAAGATGCGGCAAACAGTTGCGCAGTCATCCATAAAATAAAAAATCTTTTTTGATACTTAGTTTCAATGTTAATTCGAAACAGGTTGCAGGTCAACGACCGATAAAAATGTATATAAGTAATTATCATATAACCTCTTGCCGCTCTTCCTGCCTGGTCTTGGACAATTGATATTAAGGTTATATTTGCATCAGTGATGCAAAAACTGAATGCGCGTGTTGTTTCATTCTGTCTCATCCTGATCTTCTCGCAGAAAATGGGATTGGAGCTGTGACTGCACGACTGGCTGCACGAATCATCCGTTACCGCTTCGGTCAGCGCAACACCGAAAGGCAAGCCGAGCCTTCAGCATCAACGAGTGAAATGCAACTGCATCTACGATGCCCTGAGTCCGCTGATAGAAGCGGAGGTGACTGGCTGGGATTCGCCTCTTCAACCGTTTATCCGGCTTTTCGCCGTCGTTTACTCCTCCCGGCACTCGGCTGAAGGAGTGTTTTCTTCCCTCCGCGGCCCCCCTGCCGGCCTATAGTTTCCCCTCACGATTTCTACAGTCTTTTCGTAAAGACGGCCTCTTATACACGTATGCGTCGCAACGGCCTCTGACAAGGCACCATCCGCGTATTCGAAGAAATCCGCGCCGGACATCCCGGCTTCACCGATCCTTTCCAAAACATAACCTTTCTCAAAATGCAAAAAATAATTTCTGTATACCGGAAGTGGTTTCTGGGTTACATTCTCATAGGCTTCGTGATCATCTCGGACGGCTGTAACAAAAAAGCCAACAGCGTCACGCCGTCGCTGCCCGGCAATGAATTCCTGACCACTGTGCAACTCCAACTGGTGAATGCCAACGACCCTACCGATGTCCATCTGCCCAGCTGGAGCCAAATGAGCCCGTATACCCATACGTATCAAACCGATTCGGCTTATTTCAATAATGCTTTTATGAATCTGAAAGCCAATTCGACCTATAATTGTTACCTGGTCATTTTGGATTCCACGAAGAGCCCGGTCGATTCAGTGACCCCTGAAATCCAGCAACGGGAGAACTATCACCTGATCTTTTACCAGCCTACGCCGATCGACGCGTCCAATCTCGTCATCAGCAACACTTCGACCGATATTCCTACCGACGATTGGATCACCGGCGACAACACGGATACGACAGCCGGCGGAATATCCATTAATGAGCTCGAGATACCGCCTTCGACCGCCAGCCCGTTGAATCTCGTTGTGAACCGGACCGACCTGGACGACAACAACCCGCCGATGCAGATCGGGATCCATACGCAATGGGTGACCGGCGCGGCAAGCAGCGGGATTATCCGGGTGGTGCAGCGGCATCAGCCCAATGCAAAAAATGGCACCTACCCGCCGGGGTCCTCTGATTTCGATATCACGTTTGCCGTAAATATCCAGTAATAATTGCTTATCCAAACACCAAAAAAATAATTCAAATGAGAATGGCCAAATATTTATATATGGCGTTTGCGTTGTGCTTCGCCAGTGTATCCGCTTTTGCCCAGAAGGACGCAATCATCCTCGAGTTCGATGGCGGGGTCTCCATGCCGTTGGGCAATTTCAGCAAGACCTCTACCGCCAGCTCCCTGATGAGCACCAACGGAACGATCGGCGACGACCATGGGTACGCCAACACGGGGGGCTTTTTCTCGGTGGATGGCGCCTGGTTCTTTTCCAAATATTTCGGGATTGGCGGGATGTTCAAATACGGAAGCTATAGTTTAAAGGGGGTCGATTCGCTGTCCCAGGGTTATGAAGAATCCTTTGATGTGGACACTACCAGGACCTACACCACCAGCTATAAGATCTGGAGCATTATGCCGGGGCTCTATTTCAACTTGCCGCTTGCGAAGAAGTTCGCATTCGATGCCCGGGCGCTGGTGGGGATCGCAGACGCTTCCACTCCGCAGATCTATGTGAACATAGAAGACGGGGGCGTGACAGATCCGCCGGCCATCCAATATTCCGCCTCCAAAGTAGCTTTTGCCGCTGACCTGGGACTTGGGTTGAGATATTATATTTACCGCGGCTTGTCGATCAACGTCAAAGCCGACTATTTCTATACGAAACCTGACTTTACCATCAGCAACACACAACGCCTCAACAATGCGGGAAGGGAGATCTCCAGCTACAACCAGCCGCTGGCAAGCGTAAATTTTGCTGCCGGCCTTGCTTACACACTCTGGCGTAAACACAAATAAAATCCTGCTCAAGTGAAAAAATGGCTATTGTTTTGCGGCTGTTTCTTTTTGCTGGGTCTGGCGCGGGCGCAGGATCGGTCCTGTAATCTTGTCTTCAGGGGAACCCTCCGTTCGGCCGACACGGCCCGGGTGCCTTTTTCCGCCGTCACGGTATACCTGCCCGCTATAGACCGCCATGTCACACCCGACGGCAATGGCCACTTTTCAGTCGACAGCCTTTGCCGGGGACCGCTACGGGTCGTGATCAGCTATATCGGTTACCGGACCATCGACACGACGCTGCCATTTAATGGAAAGCTGGGCTACACTTTCCGGTTGATTGGCCAGACCCAGGAACTGACAGGTGTAATCGTGACAGCGCTAAAGCTGAAAAAATCCGAGCTCAACGTCGTCGTCGCCGATACGCTTGGCGGCAAGGCTTTGCAGGAGGTCCGCGGGCTTTCGCTCGGCGAATCCCTGAAGTCTGTGGCAGGCGTGAACAGTCTTCAGACGGGACCTTCCATCTCCAAACCCATTATCCACGGGGTATACAGCAACCGTATCCTGATCATGAACAACGGGGTCCGGCAGGAAGGTCAGAATTGGGGCAATGATCATGCGCCGGAGATCGATCCGTTCATTGCCACCAAGCTGACGGTGATCAAGGGGGCGGCGAGCATCCGGTACGGTTCGGATGCTATCGGCGGGGTCGTGCTCGTGGATCCCAAGGACATGCCGGATCATCCCGGGGTGTTGGATGGAGAGGTCAATCTCGTGGGAATGACAAATGGCAGGATCGGTGCGGCTTCAGGGATGGTCGAGGGTTCGGCGGGGAAAGGCGCGCTGCAAGGCCTGAGCTGGCGCTTGCAGGGTACGCTCAAGCAGGCAGGGAACGCACGGGCCCCCAACTATTACCTGGGCAATACCGGCTATGTCGAAAGCGACTATTCGGCTACCGTGCAGTACAACAAAGGTCCTTTCAGCGGGCAAGTCTATTATAGTGATTTTAATACGAAGATCGGGGTCGCGACAGCATCGGTGGTAGGGTCGGAGGCCGACCTTTACCAGGCCTTTGCCCGCAGCATTCCTTCAGATTCGGCCCATTTCACCTATGATATCGCCCGCCCCTACCAGACGGTGGATCACAAGCTGGTAAAGACAAGCGCCTCGCTGGATCTCGGCGGCGGCGGCAAGCTGGAGGGCGTCTATGCCTGGCAGCGGGATGTGCGCAAGGAATACGATGCGGACCTCAGCTACAACAGCCAGGACAGTAATGTCAGCAATATCCCGGACCTGGATTTCGAGCTCAATACCCAAACGGTGGACCTGATCTGGGAGCACCCGCCAATCGCCGGCAAGATCAACGGGAGCCTCGGCGTGAACTTCATCACCCATGGCAACTACCAGGCGGGTACAGGTTACCAGGAATTGATCCCGAATTTCGTGGATTATGGGGGCGGTCTTTTCGCGATCGAGAAATATGAGACAGGCCGGTGGCTGTTCGAGGGCGGGGTCAGGTACGATTACCGATGGCTGCAAGCGCATTTCCGGGACCCGACCTATCCGACCATCATTCTTAACCCGATGTACCAATGGCAGAACAACACGGTCAACGCGGGTGTCCAGTATAAGATCAGCGGACGGCTGTCGATGCTGTACAACTTCGGCACGGCCTGGCGGCCGCCGCAAGTGATCGAGCTATTCGCCGACGGCATCCATCAGAGTGCGGCATCGTGGGAGTTCGGGGATTCGAGTCTGACGCTGGAAAAGGCTTACAACAATAACCTCGGCTTTACCTACAGCACGTCGAAGTTCGTGGCGGAGATCGGATCTTATGTCAACTATTTCCACCACTATATCTATTTGAAGCCCGATCTATCCGTCGTGCAGACGGCTACCGGCGCGTATCCGGCCTTCAGCTATACGCAGGTCAACGCCCTGTTCGAAGGGGCAGACCTGAGCGTAACCTATAACTTCGCACCGCATTTTTCGTTGATCTCCAAGTCGTCCCTGGTGCGGGCGCATAACCTGACGATCCACAACTGGCTGGTCTTCATTCCTGCGGACCGAACCGACAATTCGATCCGCTATACCTGGGACTCGATCGGCCGGGTACATAATGTGCATGTCGGCATCGACAACCTCGCGGTGGCCAGACAGTCCAGGGTTCCGCCGAACAGCGACTACGTGGCGCCGCCTGCCGGCTATGACCTCTGGGCACTGGATGCGGGTTGTTCGCTGCCGTTCTTCAAAAAGGGAATGGATGTCAATCTCGCGGTGACCAATCTGACGAATGTATCCTATCGGGATTACCTGAACCGGTTCCGGTATTATATGGATGATCTCGGGCGAAACGTTGTGCTTCGGTTGCGGGTACCCTTCTAGGCGCCGTTCGGCATAAAACGATATCATGGAGACTGCCAGAAAAATCCTGAAAGCGCATGGGCTGCACGTTACTACGGCCAGGCTTCTTATTCTCGAGATTTTTCTTCAAACCCAGAATATCCTCGACTTTAACGAACTGATGTATCTGAGCAAAAATGTCAACCGAATTACTCTTTACCGGACCTTGCACCTCCTGTACCAGCACCATCTGGTGCTCAAGGTGCCGTCCAATACCGGGATCACCAAGTATCTATACCGTGGCTTCCCGGAATCCGCGCGGCGTCGGAATTCATCCAGGAACCCCGAACGAAAAATCCATCTTATCTGCCAGGATTGCGGAAAGATCATCAGCGTAACGGACGTGAGCCTGCCGCCGATCAGCCTGCCAAAGAATTTCGAAGCCAGCTTCATCGATCTGATCGTCAACGGGAAATGCAAGGAATGTTCACAATGATCATCGCGAATTTGCGCCGGAAATGCCAAATGGAACGAGCAGTTTCAGACCTACATTCCTGCCCATGTTAAAAATACCTTCGCTCTGCCTGGTAACAACAGCCGGGGTGCGGCCAAAATTTGTGGGGTCGTTGGCGCCATTGTAGGCCCAGAAATATTGCGTGCGAGCCGTATGGTCCACATAGGCGATGTTCATCAGGTTCGTGCAAGTGATGAATATGGAGCACAAGACATGCTTGTTTTTCCTGTTGATCAGCTTCGTTCCGATCCCCGCATTGATCAGGGTGTATGCATAAGAGGGAAGTTCTGTATAAAAGGCGCTGTAGATATTCCGTTGCGCCCAATCGTGTTCCAGCCCGAACTTAAGGTAAGCCCCGCTGAGCGTCGATATAGCTTTATCATTTAATTTAAGCGTCACTTCCGACGTCAGCCGGGGAGCAGGAGTCCAGGGTATGTGCCGGGTGGAATCGGTCTTGCCCGGAAGAAAGTTGTAAACATAGGTAAATCCATTTTCCCATTCAAACCATTTTGCGCCGTCAGGATGGATGTTAAAGTACGCCGTGGCACCGGTAATGATGGCCGTATTGGCGGTATATTGATAGGCCGGCTTTCCTTCGATCAGGGAGTCTCCGCCGTTCTTGCTGCCGAGTCTGTCCGAAAAAATAAAATTATTGATGTAGTTATAAAATCCGTCGATCTCCATACTAAAATCCCTGCCATTGTTGCCAAAGGCTGCGTCCCATTCGTATCCGCTTTCCGCCTTGAGGCCGGTGTTTCCCAATTCAAAAGCGAAGGCCCCCGGGTTGAGCTCATTACTGGTCAGCTCGTTGATCGCCGGCGCCCGGTAGCTTTTGGCAACATTCAATTTTACATAGTTATGTTGCGGCAGTTGATAAGTCGCGCCCAGGCTGCCTGAAAATCCGGTATAAGCTTTGCGGAACGGGGAGAACTGTTGGTACGCCCCCGGTGTCCCGGCCGGAACCTCTTCCTGCTCCGGGGTAAAAAAGTTGGCCAGGTATAGCGGCCGTCCTGCGATGCTGCGCAGATCATATCGCCATCCCCCGCTTAACGTGAGTTGCTTAAACTCCTTTTCCAGTATCCCATATCCGCCGGCATCGAACAGATGGTAATCGGGGATCTCAAAATCCCCGATATAGGGTGACGGCGGCTCAGGGCCGTTGTTCATAAATTCATACATTCCATTCACACCCGCGGTCAGTTTCAAACCGGAGCGTCTTTCCAGTTGATACTTCAGCGAGTAAGGGACGTCGTGAACAAACATATTTTCTTCGGCGATATTCCCCGTATCTATTTCATGGCGGATACTTTCCGTGAAACCTATATCCGCGCCAATGCTGCCTCCGGCAAGCCTAATACTGTTTTGCCACCAGATCTCATCATGATCCAGGACCTGATAGCTGGAAATGTCCGGATCGTAAGAAAAAAAATTACCCCTGTCCGGGAAAATTTGTCCGGTGCCAGGCAGGTATTCACCGTTTTTGAACTGCGCACCAATGGGCACATCGAACTCGAATTGCCCCGTTGCGCTATCCCGGTTCCCGTCGGGAATTTCTATCCGGCGGTGCAGGGTACTGAGGATCAAACGGGAATAGCCCCAGTCTCTATTGATCCCAAGCGATGCCCTGACATTATACTGGCGGAAAGCAGTCCCCCATACATAGCCGTCGTGCGGATCCCAATAACTATGCGCTTCCTCATAGCTCCCCCTGGCATCCCAGGCCAAACCATTGCCGTTTCCGCCGATAGCCAGGGAATTCCCGATCAACCCGTTATTGGCCTGATATTCGGAAGTCAAGCTTCCGTCAACGACCCCGTCCGCCCTTGCCGGCTGCGATTTAAAGCTCACCACGCCGGCCATGGCGTTTGCGCCGTATTGCAACGATGCCGCGCCCCGGATAATTTCCGCATTATAAACAGCATAGGGATCGATCAGAATGCCATGCTCGTCCCCCCATTGGAAATCCTCCTGCCTTTCGCCATCCATCAATGTCAATACCCTGTTGTATCCCAGGCCGTTTATCTCCGGCTTGGAAACACCCGGACCGGTAGTGATGGCAGTAATGCCGGGCTGTCTGGCTATCGCGTCGATCACATTGGTCGAAGCCTGTTGAATGAATGCGTCATGAGAAACCACGGTTACCGGAACAGGCGCCCGGCGCAGGGTCGTTTGAATCCCAAGCGCCGTTACGACCACGTCTCCGATCGAGGTGGAATCTATCTTTAGGTCGATATTTACCAGGGCCGCCACGTTTTTTTTGATCACAACCGCTATTTTCTGCGGCTGGCAACCCACATGGGTGGCAACAAGTACATAAGAGCCCGGCAGGATGTTCCTGATCTCATAATACCCTTTCCCGTCTGTGGATACACCCAATCCGGTGCCTGAAAGTACAACCGAGCTAAAACCCAGGGGCTCGCCGCCTACGGTCACACGACCCTTCAAACGACCGGTTTGCGCCAAACCGGAAAAATTCAACGTCCCAAGCAAAAGAAGAAGCCAGCAAATTTCACGCATCGCAACTTTTTACAAAACTAATTTGTTAGAGAATACTAACAAAAACATTTTTGTGCTCTAATCGAAATTTTCCCTGAATAAAAGTTTTGGCTACTTTTAGGAAATGAACTCCCTGACGGAAGAAAATTATCTCAAAGCCCTGTTCAACCTGGCCGGCGACAACGGCGGGGTGAACGTCAATGATCTATCCCGGCACCTGGACATAAAAATGCCTACCGTCACCAGCATGATGAAGAAGCTGGCTGCAAAGAAGCTCGTGCACTACCAGAGCTATAAACCTATCCGCCTGACGGAAAAGGGGAAAAGAGAGGCGGGTCTGATTATCCGGAAACACCGGCTGACAGAGATGTATCTTGTCGGAAAAATGGGATTTGGGTGGGAAGCCGTTCATGAGATTGCCGAACAGATCGAACATATCCAGTCGGTCGCCTTTTTCGACAAAATGGACGAACTGTTGGGGTTTCCCAAGTTCGATCCGCACGGCGCCGCCATACCTGACAGGAATGGCAAGGTTGCGTGGGTAACATACCACCGGCTTAGTGACTGCGAGGCAGGCCAGACGGCAATATTATCCGCCGTTGTACATAGTTCCTCCGAATTTCTCCGCCTGCTCAACAATCGAGGTATCCGTTTGGGCCTCCGGCTGAAAATCAAATCGATCGAGCCCTTCGACCAGTCGATGGTAGTGCTCTACGACGATCGGCAGGAAACCCTGAGCCCGGCGGTTTGCGAACGGTTGCTCGTCGACAAGGTGAAATGATCTTGCTGGTCGTGGCAATAAGCGGGGAGGGCGTGATACGATCGTGGAGATTCAACCACACATTCATCTGAAGGCTGGCGGCGGCGCGGGGGAACAAGATTTGCATACTTATTGGTCCACCCCCTTTATTGTTGCTATACTCTTTCCATATCAGACTGCTGCAATCGGTGGAAGATCCCGCATCCTTCCAGGCCGACCGTATCAACCGTTTGTTCAATCACTTCAATATCGCGGCAGGCGCGATGCTGCTGCTGGTCATCGTATTGACGCTGTGGTTCGTCATCCGCTACCGTCGTCCCGAGGGCGATGACAGCGAGGGCTCGCAAAATGAAGGGAACCGGCGGCTGGAAATCCTGATGATCGGGGTTCCCGGCCTGCTGCTGGCGTGGTTCTTCTATGAGACGTTTACGGTTTCCGCCGCGGTCATGCCTTCCGCGAGCCCTCAACGGCCTCCCGACGTCATCATTACCGGCCATCAGTTCTGGTGGGAGGTGGACTATCCCGGAAAACAGGTCATCACGGCCAACGAGGTTCATCTGCCTGTCGGCAGGCAGCTGTTGATGGAAATGCGCAGCGCCGATGTGATCCATGACTGGTGGGTGCCGCAGCTGGGCAACAAGATGGACCTGATCCCCGGAAATAAGAACTACCTCTGGCTGACCATCCGGAAGGCGGGTAATTATGTGGGGGCGTGCAGTGAGTTCTGTGGCGCACAACATGCCTGGATGCGGATCCGGGTGATCGCCCAGGATCCGGCGGACTTCAACCGTTGGCTGGACTCCAATGCGACGGCCGCCATGCCGCCGGGTGACGATCTCGCCCGGGAGGGGAAAGTGCTGTTCGAGACCCGGTCCTGTGCCGGCTGTCACGGCATCAAAGGCACCTCCGCCATCGGCACGGCAGGTCCCGATCTGACGCACGTCGCCAGCAGAGGGACTCTCCTGACGGGGATGCTGGCTACCAATGAGCAAAACCTGGGCGATTGGATCGATCATCCGCAACGGATCAAGGAGGGCGCGTACATGCCGGCCTTCCGGTTTCCTCCGGATTCGGTCAAAGCGATCGCGCACTATCTCGCACAACTGAAATAATTATGGGCGCTACCATCAAAATACCCGATCCTGCATCCCCATTTCCCGGTCTCGGCGTGGAGAACGAGCAGGGCCTGCTTCAATGGCTTGCCGCTGTCGATCACAAGCTCATCGGCATCATGTACCTGGTGATGTCCCTCATCTTCCTGCTCCTGGGCGGTGTGCTGGCCCTGCTGATGCGCATCCAGCTGGCCGTACCCATGAACCATTTCCTGCCGCCGGAGACCTATGATCAGTTCTTCACCATGCACGGGACTACGATGATCTTCTTCGTGGCCATGCCTGCGATATTCGGTTTCGCTGTATACTTCGTGCCGTTGATGATCGGGGCGAATGAAATGGCCTTTCCGCGGCTGAATGCCTTTGGCTTCTGGATGACGTTCCTGGGGGGTGTGCTGCTTTATTTCAGTTTTGTTGCCGGAGGCGCTCCCGATGCCGGTTGGTTCAATTATGCGCCCCTGAACGAGCGGAATTATTCTTTCCATTCGGGTATCGACTATTATGCGATGGGGCTCCTGGTCTCCGGCATCGGCAGTGTTGTCACTTCCATCAACCTGATCGTCACGGTGCTGCACTACCGGATACCGGGCATGCGTATGAACAAGCTCCCCCTGTTCGTCTGGATGGTGTTCGTCAATTCTTTCCTGGTGCTGGCCGCCTTTCCATCGCTGAATGCCGCGCTGGCACTCCTCTTGCTGGACCGGCAGCTCAATGCGCATTTCTTCAATACGGTCGGCGGGGGCTCGGCGCTGCTTTGGCAGCATCTCTTCTGGATTTTCGGGCATCCCGAGGTCTATATCCTCATCCTGCCTTCTTTCGGCATCCTGTCGGAGGTCTTCCAGGTATTTTCCAGAAAACCCATTTTCGGGTATGCGTTTGTCGCGGCCTCGAGCGTGGCGATCGCGCTTCTGGCCTTCGGTGTCTGGGCGCATCACATGTTCGCCGTCGGGCTCGGCAATACCGTCAATTCTTTTTTCTCCGCCAGCAGCATGCTGATCGGTATTCCCACCGGGGTCAAGATCTTCAACTGGCTGGCCACCATGCACGGCGGAAAGATCCGGTTCGCGACACCGATGCTGTTTGCCATTGCTTTCCTGATTGAATTTACGATCGGCGGCCTCAGCGGGATAGCCTTTTCGATCGTTCCCATCGACTGGCAGCTGACCGATACGTATTATGTGGTCGCGCATCTGCATTATGTGTTCATCGGCGGCACCGTCTCCGGGCTGTTCGCCGGCTTGTTCTATTGGTTCCCCAAAATGACCGGCCGGATGATCGATGAACGCGGCGGAAAATGGTTTTTCTGGCTTTGGACGATCGGTTTCAACCTCACCTTCCTGGTCCAGCATATGCTTGGGATGATCGGCATGCCCAGGCGCGTCTACACCTATCCCAACCTGCCGTGGTACGGGACGTTGAATTTCATCTCCACGGCCGGGGCGATCTTGATGAGTGTTGCGGGGCTGCTGCTGGTGTATCTGATCTGGAAATGCGGCCGCGCCGGCCGGACGGCCGGCGCGGATCCCTGGAATGCCTATACTTTGGAGTGGGCTACGAAGACATCGCCGCCGCCGATGAAGAATTTCGAAGAGCTGCCGCCGGTTTCCGATCGCCGGGCATGGTGGGAGATCAAACAAAAAACGAATCATGACGACAACCGAAAATAGGACCATGATGCAGCTGGTCATCTTTACCGAGGCCTTCTTTTTCCTGTGCCTCATCATGAGCTTTATCTATATGGCTTACCATACCGGCTTTGAGCGCCGCGAGCTCAGCCGGCTGGATATCCGGTCGGCGGGTGTCTATACGGCGGTGCTGATCGCCAGCAGCTTCACGCTGCATCTGGCGGAGCGAGGTTATACGCGGGGCAAGCCGGGGGTGCTGAAGGGATGGCTCATCGTCACGATCGTGCTGGGCGCCGTTTTCCTCGCCGGGCAGGGCACTGAATATGTAAGGCTGATCCGGGATGATATCACCCTGAACGGCAGCGTTTTCGGGGCGAGCTTTTTTACGCTCACGGGATTTCACGGGCTGCATGTGCTGGTCGGGTTGGTGATCCTGGGGATCGTGACGGGCCTCGCATTTCTCCGCGACCGGGAAAGCGCTATCGGCACGGTCGCGATGTACTGGCATTTTGTTGACGTGGTCTGGATCTTTGTTTTCACCGTCGTCTATGTGTTACCGCAATTTTCGAGCGTCTGAATAAAAATTCAAGTGCTATGCGCCTGCTGTCGCTTTTTCTCGGCATACTTCTTTTCCTCGCCTGTGTCGCGGTGCCGCTGCCGGGGCTCGACCATAACGCGCCATTCAGCGCGCACATGCTGCGGCATGTCCTGCTGCTGTTGGTCGCCGCACCCTTGCTTGCGATGGCCATACCGCCGGCCAATCCGGCGCGAAGAGGGCTGACGGGTCTGTCGCGGCTCACGGCCCGCGCGCCGTTGGCGCCCTGGTTAATGGGTATCCTGGTCATGTGGTTGTCGCACTTTCCGGACTGGTATAATGCCCTTGCCGGGTCTGCGCCGGGTATCGTATCCTGTGCGCCGCTGGATGTCACCCGCCTCATCCATCCGGGTACGGGCGGGGGGGCGGCTGGGGGCGCGGCTGTCCGTGGATTGCTGAATGATATGGGCCTCCTTCTCGCGGGCTTTTGTTTCTCGTGGCCGGTCGTCACACCCTACCCTTCTTTTCGGCTGCCGCCGTTGCGCGCTATTCTCTATCTCTCTTCCGCCTGTGTGTGCTGTTCGCTGTTGGGCTTGCTCATCACGTTTGCGCCGCCGGGCACTTATCGTGGAATAACGATGCCGGATCAGCAGACCGGCGGCCTGATCATGTGGGTGCCCTGCTGCTTCCTGTACCTATCGGCATCGATGAGCCTGCTGATCCATTGGCTCTCCGGAAATGAAGGAACATCTCTTTTTCGATACACAACAATTCGACCATGACATCAGAAGAACCTTTGCCGCCTCCGCCTCCGACAGGCGATACCCTGCCTGCCAGGCCGGAACGCCTCACCTTCCCCGCCAGGCCGCAACGCTTGCCGGAACCCACCTATTGGCCACTCTTCACCGCTGCCGGCATTGCCTTCATCGGCTGGGGGTTGATCTCGACCTGGATCATCGCCATCTGCGGACTCCTTGTGTTTATTGTTTCGTTGGTTGGTTGGATAAATATATTGCGCCATGAAGGAGAATGAACATAACCCGTCGTCCGGCCGTGACGAGCTAACCAGAAAGGATTTCCTCACCCGCATCAGCCTCAGCGTCGCCGGGCTTAGCGCGGCTGTCATGGCCGTGCCGGTGATCAGCGCGCTTGTCGCGCCGCTCCTGCAGCGGAAAGCGACGTTTTGGCGCACGGTGGGCCGGGTCGATGACTTCCCGGTGGGCAGCACGAGCCTTGTCAACTTCGAGAATGCCGACCCGGAACCTTATGCCGGGATGCTGGCGCGGTCCGCCGCGTGGCTCAGGCGGGAAAACGAAGGGTCCTTTATCGCGTTTGCGATCAACTGTACGCATCTCGGTTGTCCGGTCAGATGGGAGGAAGGCGCCGATCTGTTCATGTGTCCGTGTCATGGCGGTGTCTATTACCGCGACGGCACCGTCGCCGCGGGGCCTCCGCCGCGCCCGCTCCCGGAATACAGGGTCCGGGTAAATAACGGGCAGGTGCAGCTCCAGACGGCGCCGCTGCCCATCACAACGACCTGACATAAAATCCACGCAATCACATGAAGCATTTCTTTTGGCGAATTTGGCACTGGCTCGACGACCGCATCGGCATCAATGCGCTGCTCAAGCCGCTGGTCGATCATCCTGTTCCTCCGCGGGGGTTATGGACCTATGTGTTCGGCAGCGCGACCTTGTTTATGTTTGTGCTGCAGGTGGTAACGGGTGTCGCCTTATCGCTCCTGTACCAACCTTCTTCCGCCAATGCCTACCACTCGCTGGAATTTATTACCTACCAGGCGAAGTTCGGCAATATCCTGCGCAGCATCCACTATTATGGCGCATCGGCCATGCTCATCCTCGTCGGCCTCCACATGATCCGCACGTATATCACGGCGTCGTATAAATATCCGCGGGAAATGAACTGGATCAGCGGGGTATTTTTGCTCCTGTTCACGATCTTTATGGGTTTCACCGGCCAGCTGCTGCGATGGGATTCCAACGGGGTATGGTCTTCAGTCGTAGCGGCGCAACAGCTTGGCCGCGTGCCGCTGGTCGGGAAATATCTCGCCAGGCTGCTGCTGGGCGGCGATACGATCGGCGGCGCCAGCCTCACCCGTTTTTTCTCCTATCACGTCTTCATCATTCCGGCGTTCATTTTTATCTTTATCGCCCTGCATCTATGGCTTGTATTCCGGCATGGGATATCGGAACTGCCCAAGGCCGGCAGGCCGGTCGATCCCAAAACGTATCGCAGCTGGTATGAAGAATACCTCAAGGACCATGCGGTACCCTTCTGGCCCAATGCGGTATGGCGGGACGTTATGTTCAGCTCGGTCGTCGTCATCCTGATCATTCTTTTTGCGTGGCTCCGTGGAGCGCCCCAGCTGACTACGCAGCCCAATGTGACCTATATCCATACCTCTCCCAGTCCCGACTGGTACATGGTCCCCTTCTTCGCGCTGTTCGCCCTCATGCCCCACAAGATCGAGTCCGCGGCCATGACCATCGGGCCGCTGCTGACGATCATTCTGCTCTTTATCCTGCCTTTCGTTGCGAGGAAGGGCGAGCGCAGCCCTATCCGGCGCCCGTGGGCTATGTTCGGGGTCATCTGTGTGATCGTTTTCGTGATGAGTCTACTGATCGTCGGGCTGAAGCATCCCTGGTCGGCGGATTTCAGCGCCAAACCGGTACCGCTTGCCGCCATCCATCCCGCTCATCCCGATTCGACGGTTATTGCGGGCTCGCAGCTGTTCTATGCCCGGGGTTGTGAATATTGTCACCGGGTCAATGGATATGGCGGCAAGGCCGGCCCCGATCTGAGCGCGGTCGGCATGCGCCTTTCCGGCCAGGAACTGACGATCCGGATCGTGAATGGCGGTGGAAATATGCCGGCATATGGCGGCATACTCACGAAAGACGACCTGCAGACGCTGGTCGGGTTCTTACAGGCCCAGAAGTAGGCTGGCCGCTTATGAAAAAGGCGATCCCGCAATAGGCCAACGCCAAAAATGCGCTGGTGATCTCGCCTTCATTTTCGGCAAAAGGCGCGGACAGGGTCTTGGGGATATGAAGGATAATGACCCAGATGAAAATCATGGTTCCCAAAAGAACGGCGGCCAACCGGCGTTGAATATTCACCATGATCGCAACACCCGAAGCAAGCAATGCCGTGCCGCAAAAATACATCCAGAATAGTTTGGCCGGGACCCACAATGGCATGTAGCCGATCGCTTCCTTTCCATACATATAGTGGTCGATCCCGAAACTGAGGATCGTTAAAGCAAAGAGAATGATTCCCCAGCGGTAACGGGCGATGACCAGAGCGCCCGCGGCCAACGCCAGTTCCTTAGCCGCATTCTCCCACTGGCTGAAATGCGAATACCGCGATGGCGTCATCAATTCGTAGGGGATGAAATAAAAACAAAAGACCAGCAGCAGCACCGCGCCTAATAAGCGGGAGGCCGACAGGAGCTCTTTTCCAGGAACGATACATATTCCGGCCAGGAAAAGCAACCCGCCGCACAGATAAAGCAAGATGACATGATCGCTGATCCAGGCGTGATGCGGCGGTATCAGCATGTACGGGAAGTCGCGATAATAAATGGTAATAAATCCCATCGCTGCCATGGAAATACCATAGAAAATGCGCGCAATGTCAGTGAGTTTTGGCATAAAATGAAATAAGATACAACTAATCGGCGAAACATTAATTTCTTACTCCATTTTTATGACGACACGCCGTTTTTGGTAATTGGCCGCGGGATTGACAGGCTCGACAGGATCGCTGATGTTGCGTGCGCTGATGTCCATTCTTTTCATATCGATGCCTTTGGCTTGCAAATAACGCGCTACGGCTTTCGCGCGGGCAAGCCCCACTTTCGGAGCTTCCATTTCCGTTCCGTTGCCGCAAATATGGCCGACCAGGGAAATGCGGATCGTCGGATGCTGCAGCAGGATGTCGGCCACGTCATCCAGATGCTCCTGGCCTTCCTGGGGAATGGCCGTTTCGTCCATCGCGCCAAATACGACGGGCTTTTGGATAAACGCTGTATCGTCCTCACTAAGCGTAGAATCTACCGGAGTGGATGGTACTGTTCTTTTGGGGGGCGGGACGTGACGTGTGGCCGGCCGGGGACTGTGTTTTTCGAGACTTAACCTGATTTGCAGGCCGGCTGCAAACAAAGTCGGTCGCCCGGTAGTTGGCATATTCAGCACGCTGTTATCCTCTATCCCGCTGACACCGGCGGGACTGTAGGTGACCAGCGGCAGGCTGTCGTTCCTGCCTTTCAGTGCGGTCAATCCGTAGTCGACATACAGGCCGGCATACAGGCGCATCCCCCGCGGCAATGGAAAACTTATGCCGGCAGCCGCGCTCAATGCCGCTGCAGGCTTTAATTCGGTGGTCGCGCCGGACTTCCAGTTGTTGATCGTGCCAAAACCATGCTGCGGCAGGTTGGACACATCAATATTATAATCGGGATAATAGCCCGAGAGGGTCGCCTGCCGGGCAGAGATCGCTATACTGGCCGTGGAAGGCAGCAAGACCTTCCCGCCGGCATTAAGGTACCATTGCGCGCCGGCGCCCGTACTATGATATTGCAACAGCAGGGGAATACCGGCTGCAAAAAAGCGCTGGGTTTCTTTGTACCCTTCGGTTTTCATGCTGTATTGAAACGCCGAGCCTTCATCGTCGACCTGGTAGTCGGTCAGCGCAACGCCGTCGGGCAAGGTGGCTTCGGTTCGATAGATGCCGGCTGTCAGGCCGGTGACCAGGTTCCACGGACCTTTCAGGCGGAAGGTATAGAGCAGGTCCAGGGAGCCGCCCGGCAAGAGCTTATCTGTGCCTTCGGTCGTCTGGTAGTGCATGCCCTGTAATCCGCCGTCCAGCCCGATACTCAGCCCCTGGGCGGCGGCTTGCGTGACGATGGCGGTGAGACAGACAGCGATCCCGGTTATTTTTCGAAACATTTTATTTTATCCTCCTATGAGAACGTTAGTGCTTACCTTAAGGGCGTTGGGGAACAGCAGATTGACAATATAGATGCCGGTGGCGGAAGGCATGGTGATCTGCATGGACGGCTGGATGTTGGTGATTACCTGCAACACCCTGCCGCTGATATCCGTAATTTGCAAGATCGCGCCTTGTAGTGCGGCAGCCGTGTAGTTGCTGACAACCGTGACCATTGCACCCCGGTTGGCGGGATTGGGAAAGACCCGTATCCCACCGGGGACGGCAGTACCGGGGGTGATGGTCAGCGTGCAGCTTTGAATTTGCCGGCCATCCCTGTTTGTTGCTATGACATAGTATTGCCCGTTCAGGGAGGGTTGTTCGGAATAATATGGAGTGGTATCTCCCGCGACGGCGGCCCCATTCTTATACCATTGCCATTGGGTGTATTCCCCGCTGCTGTTATCAAAGAAGATCACGTCGTTCCAGTGTTCCGAGATCAGGGAAACCGGTTGGAATACCGCGGTATCGCTTACTGCCGCGGCGGAGCTGTAATCGGCATTCCCGGCCTGGGTAGCGGTCACAATGGTGGTGCCCGGTTGCAGCCACGTCAGGACATTCCCCGATACGGTGGCAATTGTTGGATCGGACACCGAATAGGTGACCGGCAGACCGCTGCTTGCCGAGGCGCTCAGGTGCAGCTGGGTGGAGGAACTGCATCCTACGGATAAGTCTTGCGCCCATGTTATCTGCTGCAATTCTTTCGTGATGGTCAGCGTGCCCATGACGTAGGTGATGGTGTAATCGGGATCGGCTGCGCCCGATACCTTGATGGGATAGTTGCCGGGAGGAGAGGAGGAAGTGGCGGTGGTGGATATTCGCGGGCCGGTTTTAAGACTGCCTGCGTTATCCCCGTTGACAAAGCCGGTATAGGAAACGGTGAGCGAAGGCATGGGTCCCCCGTAGGGCATGGTCGCGTTGTCGGCGGTAATCGTCAGCGGCGCCGGATCGACGGCCAACGTGTAGTTGAGTGACCCCGAATTCTGTTTCTGTCCCGGAGGTCCGCCGGGTGGGCCTCCGGGCGGTCCGGGGGCGCTCTCCAAGGCCGTAATCGTGAACGTAAAGGTCCCCGCGGCGGTGGGTGTACCGGACAAGACCCCGTTACCGGATAAAGACATGCCTGGCGGCATCTTACCTTTACTGATCGAAAAAGTATAGGGTGGCATCCCGCCTGTCACTGTCACGGCCTGGTTCGGGTAGACTGACCCGTATATCCCGTCCGGCAGGGCGGTCGGCGAAAAAACGAATTTTGGTTGCGCCGGGAGCGCAGGGGCAGATGCGGTTAAAAGCGCAGTTAGAAGGAAAGTCCTGGTGTGCATAGACGTCCTGGTGTAGACGTTATGTGAACATCAACCCTCATACCAACTTATGGCCGTTGTAAATCAAATAAATGAAACGGCACGGGAATTACTTCGGGCATTTCTTGCCCCACTCATGGCACCAATACGATCTTGCCGCGGGTATGGCGTTTCTCTAATTCGCGGTAGGCTTCCTTTACCTGTCGAAGGGGATAGGTTCCTGCGATGGGGATCTCCAGGCGTCCTTTTTCCAGTTGATCCGCCAATTCGGCGAGTACTTCCGCTCTGGCGCCCGCGGCATTGCCGTCCGTGCGGGTATGGAATTTACGGGCTGCTTCGAAGTCGATTATCGTGTCGATGCGTGCCGGTGCGACACCCAATTCCAGCGCCTGATCGACATAGCCATGGCCGTAGGTATCGATAAATGCATCGACCTTGCCCTGGGCCGCGATGCGGATCCTTTCGACCATGCCTTCGCCGTATTCGACGGGGATGACATGATGAGCCGTGAGCCAGCCATGATTACTCCTGCTTGCTATGCCGATCACCCGTGCACCCAGATTGCGCGCCAGCTGAACGACCATGCAGCCGACGCCCCCTGCTGCACCCGAGACAACAAGGGTCTCGCCATTCCGGAGTGCGACGGACCTGACCGCGGCATAGGCTGTTGTTCCCGCGACAAACAAAGCTCCGGCCTGCTCCCAGGAGACGTGAGCCGGCCGGCGGACGAGATTGGCCGCATCGGCCAGCACATATTCGGCCTGGCTCGCCCGATCGTTGGTAAAGCCGATGACCTCGTCGCCGGTCTTGAATTTTGTTACGGCCGGA
Source organism: Puia sp. (assembly GCA_035508835.1). Classification (GTDB taxonomy): domain Bacteria; phylum Bacteroidota; class Bacteroidia; order Chitinophagales; family Chitinophagaceae; genus Puia. The sequence goes on along the minus strand of DATJMG010000112.1, from coordinate 5,604 downwards.
CCTACCTGTTCGATCACGCCTGCGAAATCACTGCCCTGACCTGAAGGGAAGGCAGCCGGCCATTGTTTGGCCATTAATCCCTCCCGGATGGCGGATTCGCCGGGGTTGATGCCCGCGGCTTTTACTTTGACAAGCGCCTCGCCCGCTCCCGGCGCGGGCAGCGGTACCTGTTCAATATGCAGCACATCGGGGCCGCCATAATGATCAAACTTGACGGCATTGAATTTCTTATTTTTTTCCATAACAATATTTTGAGTACGATCAGGATGAAGCCATTTTTATGCCAGCGGACTGCGGCCGTCGCGATAAAAGAATTTACAATTTTCGCGGCAAACAAAAAACTAAATATTCACTTTTCCGAAGCAGCCGGGCGCGGGAATTATACGTCTTACTATGGAACCATAACCTCACCGTAGAGACTTCGATGGGTACGATCAACTTACAAAATTTTAATGTATGAAAACAATGTATGCGGCCTTTGAAAGCCTTTTCGGCGGGGCAAAGTTTTATTCGCCCGATAGCCAGCCGGCGACTTCACCCGTGACCGTTACTGCCTTCTCGCAGCCGAATGTGCTTCGTAAACGAATGGAAGAGGAGAAGCTTTCCCATGGCGGCACGGTGAAGGCGAATTTGTCGCCTGTGCGGCTCGATATGGATCATGGTGCAGCGGTGCTTTATTTCTGCCCCATGAGGGCGATGCATGTCCTGAAGACCCTGTCCGATGGGGATGGCGGCAGTATTCCCCTGGAGGCGAAGATCGAGGGTCTGCGGGTCCCTAATGGTTCCAGGTCCGGATTCTATGAGTTGAAGAATGTGGAGATAACGTCCAATGGCTCCATCCTGGTAAAGGCGACAAAAGATACGAAGTGGGAATTTGTAGAGAGACCGGTGTATCAGCAGGATGGTGATGGGATAGGCGCGCTTTGATGTCATGGGTGCGGGCTTCTGCTTCGATGTCAACGGGTGCGGGCTTCTCCTTCTCACGGGTGCGGGCTTCTCCTTCTTTTTCCAGCTGTACGGCTAATACTGCTTCCTGGTATTCGAAGCGGGAGGAATGTAAACCGGATTGCTGCCTCTTTCGACACTGATACTTCCGGAAATGGAAAATGTCCTGGCGTCATTGGTGTAGATGATGCCGCCGGTCACGGCGGCGTTGACGCCAAGGCCCGTGAAGTTGCTCCCGGGATAGCCGGGCGAAGCAGTGTACAGGGTACTGAAATGGAAGGCCGTCGGCGCGACGGTAGCGGCTGCAAACGTCGTGAAATTGCTATTGAGGGGGCGATACAGGGCAATCCCGAGCGGGGCGGAAACGTAGGAAATGCCGCCGCCCAGGAAGAGGTAGCCGGCGGACAGGCTGGCAAAGGGCCGCAGCTGCCAGGTATGACCGGGGTTGTCGGCTGTCAACAGGGAATAGGGGATATAGACGGGTTGCCAGGGCGTGTATCCCCAGCCGGATGCCGGCGTCAAATGCAATTGCGCCTTCGGGACAAAAAAGGCCGCCGATAAGAGGATCGTCAGTAGTGTACGCATATTGCCCGATTGTACCATAAATCTACGAAATCCGTTGCAATCGGAAGCCCGCCCGAAATCAGATTTTTTCGGCCGGCACGCCCGCAGCTACAAAACGATCCCTCGCATGACTTTCCACTCCCCAAAGCATCGGCTCACAAAGCCATCCGGAGGCGGAAGCATATAAGCCGATGTGATCTTCAGGATGATCCTTCGGCAGTCGCCCTCGCGTTTCCTGCCGCTTATCTCTTAGGGCCGGCTGCAGGCGGCGGGCTTATCTGCTTCAGCAAGCTTTCCAGCTGCTGCTGCATGTAGGCGGCAGCCTGCTGGTCCCGCTGGAAATAATTGGCTGCGCTTTCACCCAGTGAACTGTAATATGCAAGCTGCTGGCGGCAATCCCGGAGGGTGGCATTGGCGATCTCGGCTGCTTTCTTGTTATCACCGGCAAGATAAAACGCGCTGGCATACTGGAACGAGGTGAAATCCTCTATGTTGCTGGTGGATACAAGCCCGTATGGCAGGGTCGACGGCACGATCATTTTGTACCCATAGTCCAGGACTTTGAGCGCGCTATCCCGCTTACCGTCCTGGGCCAGCGAGGCCCCAAGCGTGACATAGGCGCCGCGGATCGACAATAGTTCACGCCGGCCGTTTTCGTCGAAGTAGACGTTGGGCTTTTGGCCGCCGCCAAACTTGAATTTGGTCATAAGGGTAATGAACATGGCGTTCATGTCGACGCCGCCATTGCGGTCCTGCTGGCGGATGGGTGTCAGGCGGTAGGCCAGCCCGTCGTTGACGACATAGTTTTCCAGACCCAGGTTATATGGCGGGTAGGTAAAATAGATCGGCCGTTTCCAGTTGTTGGCAGCGATGATATTCAGCTCCGCCCAGTCATTTTTGTACATCTCAGTGCCGGGGAAGGTAAAGGTGACCCGGTCAGGTATGGATGCACTATCGGCTTCCGACACCGTCCCGTTGTGCAGGACAGTCGCCCGGTCGACCGGGAGATAGAGGTTCTTGGTGGGGAAATAATTGATCAAGTCACCGTTCTGTGTCTGTAGTTTGGTGCTATCACTCGCCATAAAAGCCATCAACGTCTGTGCGTTCATCGAACTGTCTTTGGGGAAGCCGCTTTTGTCATAATACGGGATATAATTTCTGAGATCCCCCACGTACTTGTCATGCGACCAGCTGAAAGGCACCGGCTCGCTCGCATTGACCTTCTCCTTCAATTGATCGATCATCCATTCCGTCCCGAGCAGGGTGGTGATGACGACCCGGATATCCGGCCGCATATCTTCTACTTCCTGCGCATACCAGAGCGGATAGGTATCGTTGTCGGCGACGGTGAACAAGATCGACTGCGGTGCGCAGGAGTTCAGGTGATCGTTGGCGATGTCCCTGGCCAGGGTTTTCTTGTGCCGGTCATGGGATGGCCATTCCTGCGTCGCCATGAGCAGGGGTACGGCGGCGAGGCAAAGCACCGCCGCAAGTGCGGCAGAGCGGAGGCCCGTGAGCCGCTTGCTCAACAGGTCAACGACATAGAGCACGCCAAGGCCGATATAGATCGAGAAAGCATAGAACGATCCCACGAGCGAATAGTCCCGTTCCCGGGGCTGCGGCCCGGCCTGGTTCAGGTACAGGATGATCGCGATGCCGGTAAAAAAATAAAGCAGGAAGACGACCAGCGCGTCGGTCTTGCGTCGCTTCCATTGGTAGAGCAGTCCCGCGATGCCCAGCAGAAGGGGCAGGAAGAAGAGGGTGGCGTGGGCTTTGTTTTCTTTCAGGGTTTCCGGCAGCATACTTTGGTCGCCCAGGCGCCAGTTGTCTATCGGGCCGATCCCCGAGACCCAATTCCCGTCCCTGGGGTTGCCCATGCCCTGCAGGTCATTCTGCCGGCCGACGAAGTTCCACATAAAGTAACGCCAGTACATCCAGTTGAACTGGTAACCGATCAGCCACTTGAGGTTATCCAATCCCGTAGTCGGCTCGGTCCCGTCGATGCCCAGATAACTCTTGTAGTAATCCACATGTCCCTGGGCATTGTCGATATCCCAGATGCGCGGGAACCAACGAATATCGTTGGGGTCGTATTCATAGGTCACCTTCTTTCCCACTACGTCATACTTGCCGTCCTGGAGGTCCTTGTCATAGACGTTGCCGATCTCCCTGGAACCGATCGGCCGGGCGGTAAAGTCAGCGCCTCGCAGGATCGGCCATTCGCCATATTGATCGCGGTCGAGATAGGCCACGAGGTCGATGGGGTTGTTGACCCGTTGCATATTGATAGCGGGGCCGGCACTGGCGCGGATCATGATCACGGCATAGGAAGAATAGCCGATCAGGATAAAGGCAAAGCTGAATATCGCCAGCTCCACCGCATGTCTTCCTTTCCGGATCGCCCATCGCAGTCCGAAGATAATCAGCGCTGCCAGCAGGGCGATGAAAAAATAACATCCGGAATTGAACGGCAGGTTCAGGGTGTTCACAAAGAACAGCTCGAACGCCCCCATCAGCTTGACGCTGTATTGGATGACCAGGATCTGGACGACCCCGGTGAGCGCACAGGCCACCAAAAAGGCCAGGATCATTCCCCGGCGGGAGAAGGTAAACCGCCTGAAATAATAGGTCATGACAACGGCGGGAATGGCGAGCAGGCTGAGGAGGTGTACCCCGATCGATAATCCGATGATATAGGAAATAAAAATGATCCACCGGTCCGCGCGGGGCCGGTCGGCCTGCTCATCCCATCTTCCAATAGCCCAAAACGCCATTGAAATGAACAGCGGGGAAACCCCGAAAACGATGCCTTCGACAGCGGAGAACCAGAACGAATCCGAAAAGGTGAATGCGAGTGCCCCGACCGCACCGGCGCCGATGATGGCGATGGTTTTTTCCAGGCTCACCGGCTCATCGTTTGTCACCAGCAGTCTTTTGGCCAGCCGGGTCGTGGTCCAGAACAGAAAAAGGACGGTAAATCCGCTGCTCATGGCAGAAAGCAGGTTGACTTGCACCGCGGCATGCGGGTCGGCTACGGCTCCGTTGATATTTCCGCTGAAAAGGATAATGAATAGCCGGCCGAGCAGGATGAAAAGCGGCGCGCCCGGCGGGTGAGAGATCTCCAGCCGATAGGCACAGGGGATGAATTCGCCGCAATCCCAGAAGCTCGCGGTGGCCTCACGCGTAAGAATGAAGACGGTACAGGCGATCGCGCAGACGATCCAGCCCGAGATATTATTGACCTTTTTGAAATTCATGGCGCGAAAATTACGAAAGATATGATAGACGGCAGCGATGTTAACATGTTGTTAGAAAATCGGGTACGCGCTCGCCGGCGGATGGGTTCCTGCCCTTAAATTTACAAAAACACTTTCAACCATGCGAAGTCCATTCCTGGTGATCATCTTCGTCGGCGTCCTCCTGCCGCGTCCCGCTTATCCGCAATACCGTACCGACAAGAAGCTGGAAGCGCAGCTCCACGCCCTGACCGATACTTTCCACGGGGTCGCGGGGGTCTATGTGCTGAATTTGAGGACCCGCCGGGAGGTCGCGATCAATGCCGATACGGTCTTTCCAACCGCCAGCATTGTCAAGATACCCATTCTGGCAGGCATTTTCGACAAGATCGTCCAGGGCGTCTATACCTATCATGAAGCGCTCGTTTATCGCGATACCCTCGCCCGAAAAGGATCCGGGCTGATGCAGTTCTTCAAAGACAGTACCCCCACCGACCTCCAGACGGCGGTCACGCTGATGATCACCCACAGCGACAACAGCGCTGCGGTCTGGTGCGAAAAGCTGGCCGGCGGCGGGGTCACGATCAATGCCTGGCTGGCCGCGCATGGGTTTACGGCGACGCGGGTGAATTCGCGGACGCCGGGGCGGGAGGCTTTTCGCCAGCTGTATGGCTGGGGTCAGACGACACCGCGGGAAATGGCCCGGCTCGTGACGATGATCCGGGATCAGCAGGTGGTCAGTCCTGCCGCCAGCCAGACGATGTACCGGATCATGACGCATGTATTCTGGGACGAGTATGCACTGTCGCAGATCCCGCCGTATGTCCAGGCGGCTTCCAAACAGGGGATGGTGGACGAC
>DATJMG010000111.1:0-34535 GCA_035508835.1 Puia sp. | reverse complement strand
GAAAGATCGGGGCTTTGCCTTCGCATCTCCTGGATCATGTAAATGACAGCCTGAAAACGATATTGCAATTGAGTTGAATAGGCTGAATCCAGATTTAATCGAGCGATTCTCTGAATTGTTGGGGCATCTGAATTTGTCGATCAAAAGAGATAGCAGGTCGATCTCTTCCTGGAAAAGTTTTTTACTTACTTAAATCTGGCCAGGCTCTCTTCAAGGACCCGGATTTTATCCTCAGCATCAGCCTTTTTTTTGCGTTCAAGGGCGACTACCTCGGGCTTAGCATTTTCAACAAACCGTTGATTTTCTAGTTTCTTTCTAACCGAATTAAGAAATTGTTTTTGATATTCAAGGTCTTTTAGCAGTTCTTGTTTTTTGTAACTAACACTTTCCAGATTATCAGGCAAAACGATAAAAGATACCTTATCTATAACAAATGTGATTGTCCCTTCTAGTGGGTTACGCAAAATATCAACTTTTGCTGCTTTTACAATTTTTCTTAGCAAGGGAAATAATTGTTCAAATTCGTTGTCATAGAAGTAAACACTAAATGAAGAAAATCCTCCTTGCATTTTTGCATTTCGAATATCTACGATTATTCTTTTAAATAGCTCTCCTTTTGCAATTACCGCTCCATCCGGCTCACTTGTTTTGCCAAACTGCTTTACACATAAATCATCTCCATTTGGGCGATTTGCCAACAGATGATAGATTTCCTCTGTTATGAAGGGCATAAATGGGTGCAATAGTTGAACAACTTGCTCAAAAAATCCGAGCGTCTTAAAATATACCAAGGAATCGACCAGGCTATTAAATTCGGGTTTAACCCATTCCAAATAACAACTGCAGAAATCGTCCCAAATAAGGGAATATAAAGTTTTAAGCGCCTCACTTAACCTGAATTCTTTAGAAAGATTATCAATGATCTTCCTTGATTGCTGCAATTTATTTTCAAACCAATTCACGGCAAAGGCATAATCAGCGTGGTCAGAAGGTGATGAATCGGTCAGCCGCCCCTCCCACATCTTCACCAGCTTAAGCGCATTCCACAGCTTGTTATTGAAATTCCGTCCCTGCTCGAGTGCGCCTTCGTCGAACAGCAGGTCGTTGCCGGCGGGGGCGGCGATCATGATGCCAAAGCGGACGGCGTCGGCGCCATACTTGTCGATGAGGTCCAGCAGATCGGGGGAGTTGCCGAGGCTTTTGCTCATCTTCCGGCCCTGTTTGTCGCGGACCATACCGGTGAAATAGACGTCCCGGAAGGGGATGCGTTTTTCCATCGGCAGGTTATCGGGGAAATAATAGAGCCCGGCCATGATCATGCGGGCCACCCAGAAGAAGATGATGTCCTGACCTGTGACGAGGACGGAGGTTGGGTAATAGTATTCAATATCCGGGTTGCCGGGGTTGGAAATCCCTTTGAAGACTTCGATCGGCCAGAGCCAGGAGGAGAACCAGGTGTCGAGAACGTCTTCGTCCTGACGCAGGTCGGCGGCGGAGAAGGGGAGGGGAGAGGCTGCGCGGGGGGGCTCCGCAGCGGTGCGCGCGGGGGCTGTGGCGGGCGAGGGGTTGAGGGTATGCGCAGGGTCTGTGGCGGGCGAGGAGTTGAAGGTGTGCTCAGGATCAGCGCCGAATTTGGCAAAAGCCTCCCCGCGCGTTGCGGCCACGCGGAAACTGCCATCCGGGGCGTACCAGGCCGGGATTTGCTGACCCCACCAGAGCTGGCGGGAGATACACCAGTCCTTCACGTTTTCCAGCCAGTATTTATAGGTAGCGAGGAACTTGTCGCCGGGATGAATGCGGATATATCCTTCCGTGACTGCGGTGAGCGCAGGTTCCGCGAGGGCGGCCATTTTGACGAACCATTGTGTGGAGATGCGGGGCTCGACGACGGCATTGGTCCGCTGGGAAAAACCGATGCGGGTAGGGTGGTCCTCTTCCTTAACGAGGAGGCCCTTCTGTGTAAGGGCGGCGATAACGGCTTTGCGGGCAGCGAAACGGTCCATCCCTACAAAAACTTCTGCGGCAGCGCTTAGTGTTCCGTCGGGGTTGAGGGTATCGATAATCGGCAGGGAATGTTTGAGCCCGAGATTATAGTCATTGATATCGTGCGCGGGGGTTACCTTGAGCGCACCGGTCCCGAAGGCAGGGTCTACATACTCGTCGAAGATGATCGGAACTTTTCGGTTGACGAGGGGTACGAGGACAAAGGCGCCGGCCAGATCCTTGTATCGTTCGTCTGTGGGGTTGACGCAAACCGCGGTATCGCCCATGATCGTTTCGGGGCGTTGGGTGGCGATCGTAATATGACGGCCCGTGGGTTTGCCGGCAGAGTCGGCGACCGGATAGTTGACGTAATATAGTTTTCCGCTCTCGTCCCGGTATTCGACCTCCTCGTCGCTGAGGGCGGTTTTTGCCTGGGGATCCCAGTTGATCATGCGCGCACCGCGATAGATGAGACCTTTGTCATAGAGGCCGATAAAGATGTCGATGACGGAGGAATAGTAATCGGGGTCCATGGTAAAGGCTACCCGGTCCCAGTCCACGCTGCAACCCAGCTTGCGGATCTGGGAATAGATGATCCCGCCATACTTTTCTTTCCATTCGTACGCATATTCCATGAATTCCGGCCGGGAGAGGGCGCTCTTGGCGATCCCCCGCTCTTTCAGCATGTTGACCACCCTGGCTTCGGTGGCAATAGAGGCGTGGTCGCTGCCGGGTACCCAGCAGGCGTTAAAGCCGCGCATCCGCGCGTTGCGGACAAGGATATCCTGCACGGTCTCATTCAGGGTATGACCCATGTGAAGGACACCGGTGACATTTGGGGGAGGGATAACCACGGTAAAAGCAGGGCGCCCATCCGGCCGGCTGTTGAAGTATCCTTGACGGATCCAATGTTCATACCATTTATCTTCGGTAGCGGCCGGAATATAGTTCTTGCTCAGTTCCATGATCAAAATTCTGTTGGAGTGCAAAAATAAAAAAATTCCCCTGAAGGGGGAATCGCTATCGTTCGGTTCGAATGATATATAAGAAACAGGAGACCTGCTTATGCAAACCAGTACAGGTAGGACAGGAACATTACCAGGGCAATGAATCCGATAGCAAGCAGTGCAGTTTTCGCTGTCTCTCCAAGATGGATGGAGGAAAATAACTTTTTCATAAAAGAAAATTTTTAGGGTGAAACCAATGGTTGATCAAGATTAAAATCCGGAATTCGTAGGGGATCGGAAATCAACAATTACAATGGTTTCTCAGCGATCTGGGTACGGAATGCGGCAGGATTGATTCCGGGGTAAAAATAATACAATTTTTCATATTATGAAAAATGTTTCGCACAGGACCGGAACTGGGGCTGAATATCCACGCAATTAGATGATAAACAGGTCTTTGTAAATCTTGCGCCGGCTTAAAAAACTCCAGCGGATGCCGCTGGAGTTAGTAAGTTTATTGGCGTTCGGCCACTTCAGGACATGGTGAACAGGTATGCAAACGACAGGATGGCGCAGAAATACAAAAACGCCGTGACAATGGTAAGTACGGTGCTTTCGGTAGGGCCGAATGATGAGTGCATTTTTTCCATGGAGATTGGGATTTAGTGAAAACATTGATTACGGGCAATGTTTTTACCCGTGTTTTCGCAGGGAGGGATGGAGGGATAACCGATCTTTGTACAGCTATGTACGCGATAGTCGATATTGAAACGACCGGCGGTTATGCTGCTAATAACGCTATAACAGAAGTTGCTATTGTGTTACACGATGGAAACCGGGAAGTTAAGCGGTACGAAACCCTGGTCCGGCCGGATCAGCCCATACCCAGGTATATTCAGGCTCTCACGGGGATTACGGATGAGATGGTGGCGGACGCTCCGCCTTTCGATAAAATCGCGCCAATCGTGCATGAATGGCTGAAGGACGCGGTTTTTGTCGCACATAATGTCAATTTCGATTACTCTTTCCTGAAGCACCAGCTTCAAGCCTGCGGGCTGGACCTCCGGTCCAAAAAGCTGTGCACGGTGAGGCTCAGCCGGAAGCTGTTCCCCGGCATCCCGAGCTACAGTCTGGGCAATCTTTGCCGGCACCTCGGGATTTCCATAGTCAACCGGCACCGGGCGGGCGGCGATGCGGATGCGACGGCTACCTTGCTGGAACGGATCATCCAGGCCGGCGGGTTGGAGCATATCCGCGCCATGCTGAAGGGCAAGAACAAAGAACAATATCTGCCTGTCAACCTGCCGGCGGAGCAGATCGAGCGACTCCCCCAGGTCCCGGGGGTATACTACTTCCACGACCAGAAGGGCAAGGTGATCTATGTCGGGAAGGCCAGGAACCTCCGGCATCGGGTGACCAGCCACTTTTCCAACAACAAACCCGGGCGGCAAAAGCAGGAGTTCATGCGTAATATCTGGGATGTTTCCTATGAACCGACGGGTACCGAGCTGATGGCTTTTTTGCTGGAATGCGTCGAGATCAAGCGCTTGTGGCCGGTGTATAACCGCAGCCTGAAACGTCTGGAGCCCACATTCGGCTTGTATCTGTACGAGGACCGGAACGGTTATTTACGGCTTGTCCTTGAGAAAAAGAAGCGGCAGATGGCCCCGGTGTATACGTTCTCCCGGCTCGAGGACGGCCGGCAGCTGCTGATGAGGCTGGTGCGCGAGGCCGAGCTTTGTCCCAAGCTGTGCTATATTCAGACCGGAGAAGGACCTTGTGAGGGGCTGCGGCTGCACACATGTCATGGCGCCTGCGAGCAGCAGGAAATACCGGATTCCTATAACCGCCGCGTAGAGGAGGCCATTGCTTCCCTGCACCGGAACCTTCCCAGCTTCGCGCTGCTCGACAATGGCCGGCATGGAGAAGAGCGGAGCTGTATCCTCATTGAGCAGGGGAGGTTCTACGGGATGGGTTATCTTCCTGCCGACAGTTCCATTCCGGATAGCGAAACCCTGAAAGATTATCTGACCCGCTATCCCGAAAACGACTATATGCGCGGTCTGGTCTATCAATATGCCGAGAAATGGCCTGGAAAGAAGTCCTATCTTTCCCGGTAAAGATTGAAAGTGCGTCAATGATGCCCGCCGCCGATCGTCACGCCGAACTTGATGCCCATATAGCCGTTCTTCGTGGTTGCGGTCCCCAGCTTGTTCCCATTGTTATCGGTGATCGTCTGCGTGGTAGACCCAACAAAATTATATTCTACTGCAAATCGAAAATGATGGATCTGGAAACCTGAACGGGCCATGCCGCCGAATTTGCTTGTTGCCCCGGCGCCTTCTACGTCGTTAGAGCCGTTGCCGGAGAACGAAGCTGCGGCCATGTCGAAGACACCGGTACCGCCGCCGACGAAGGGCTGGAACCCGATATGCAGATAATGTAAAGGATAGTAGTCGCTGGTAACGAGATACGAAACGATACCGGCTACATTGGCGCTTGCGCTGGAACCGTCGTTGGCTACGTAGCCGCGGGCGGTAAGGGCGCCTTCGACGCGGATACCGCTGACCATGCCGAAAGGCAGACCATACTTGGGCTCCAGGGAGAACATCACGCCGCCTTTTGCGCCAGTCCCCTGGGGAATGGCGGCGCCGGCCAGGATGTCGAATTTGAATTGGGCTTGTACTGCGGAGAGCGTCAGCGTGGCAAGAGCTGCCAGAAAGAGCTTTTTCATGTTACGGAAGGGTTTTTAGGTTTGGATTCACTAAGGGTTTACAGCTAGCCAAGATAGGGTAAAAACACTGTTCATGCAAGCGGAGCGGGAGTATTTCGGTCGGGTCAAACGATCAGTTCGTCGAGCAGCCGCAGGAATTCCGGCCGCGGGATCATCCGGGCGCCAAGGCTTTCGAGGTGTTCGGTATAGACCTGGCAGTCGATCAATTCAACTCCTTCGCGCTGCAATTGCTGTACATAGAGAATAAAGGCGTATTTGCTGGCGTTGCTCACGGCGCTGAACATACTCTCGCCAAAGAAGACCTTTCCCATCCGGATACCGTAGAGGCCGCCGACCAGGTCATGGTCCTGCCAGACTTCGGCGCTGTGGGCATGGCCTGCCTGATGCAAGCCGATATAGGCTTCGCGCACCTCGTCCGTGATCCAGGTGCTTTCCTGGCCGCGCCGGGCGATTGTCTTGCAACGGCTGATCACCTGCCGGAAATCGGTGTCGATACGGAGCTCGAAGGCATGGCGGCGGATGAGCCGGCGCATACTCTTGCTTTCCCGCAGTTCGGACGGGAATAGCACAAATCGCGGGTCGGGGCACCACCAGAGGATATGGCGGCCTTCATACCAGGGAAAGATGCCCTGGCGATAGCCCAGCAAGAGCCTTTCTGCCGACAGGTCGCCCCCAACGGCGAGGAGCCCGTCGGGCTCGGCTAATTCTTGCGGTGGGAAGAGTAATTCATTATTTAGAATGAACAGCGACATGGCTATGATCCGGCGGCAATTTCGATCGTAGCGCCGATGCCGCGTTCGGTGATCGCGTCGCATTGCGGTTTGAGGTCATCGAAAGAGCCATGTTTCACCGCATATTTCCCTTTGGTGTGGATCAACATGGCGCACTGTTCCGCCTGTTCGCGGGAATGGCCGCAGATTTCGATCAGCGTCTCTATGACCCACTCAAACGTATTGACCTCATCGTTCCAGACGATCAGGCTGAATGGATGATCATAGGTCGCCCCGGTAAGGACGTCCGTGCCGGTTTCTTCATGGGTGGACGTTCCGGGGCGGGTAGACGTTCCGGGGCGATTCAAAAACCAGGGTTGGGTATACATACCGTGCAAAAATAAGGCTATTTTTGGGCTTATTTATTATGACGCCGGAACGAGAATACCGAATACGGACGGTGCTGGACAAAAGACAGGAAAACCTGGTGGTCGTGCTGGAGAATGTCTTCGATCCGCACAATATCTCTGCCGTGATGCGTACCTGTGATGCGGTGGGCGTACAGGATGTCTATGTGCTGAACACCCGTATCCCGCGACATAAGAAATGGGGGGCTAAAAGCAGCAGCAGTGCAGCCGGTTGGCTGACGGTGCGGCAGTATGACGATGCGGCGGAGTGTATAGGCGCGCTCCGGAAACAAGTCGACCGGATCTATACGACCCATCTGGGCGATCATGCCATTTCGTTGTTCGACATGAAGCTGACGGGCCGTATTGCGCTCGTCTTTGGAAATGAGCATTCCGGGGTTAGTGATGAGATCCGGGCTTTTTCAGACGGGAATTTCGTGATCCCCCAGGTCGGGATCATCCGGTCGCTGAATATTTCGGTGGCCTGTGCGGTCACTTTATATGAAGCCTACCGGCAAAAAAGCGCGGCGGGGCAATATGATATGCAGGGGTTGTCATCGGATCGTTATCAGGAATTGCTGGCCGCCTGGAGCGGGGGGCAGCTATAAATGTCAGAAGTATGTGCAGACTTGTTGTGATCCTATTGTTGGGTTGGTTGTCAGGCTGGTCCGGGGCGCAGGCGCAGACGCCGGTGCAAAAGGTCAGGATCACGGACTTGCAGGAATATATTGCCAGGAGCGATCATCCGCTGATCGTCAGCTTCTGGGCAACCTTTTGTGTCCCGTGTAACAAAGAGATCCCCTATTTTCAAAGCACGGTGGCCCGGTATAAAGATCAGGGGGTGGAATTGATCCTGGTAAGTCTGGATCTGCCGGATTATTTTCCGGATAGGATTAATGATTTTGTCCGGAAGCGTGGGTATACCGCAAAAGTCCTTTGGCTGAATGAGACGGATGCGGACTATTTCTGTCCGAAGGTCGATCCGAAGTGGAGCGGGGGGATACCGGCGTCGTTATTTGTGGACAATAAGACCCATTACCGCCGGTTTTTCGACCGGCAGCTCACCGAGCCGCAGGTGGAGGCGGAGATTAATGAGATGGTCGCGGCAAGATGATGAGATGGTCGCGGCAAGATGATCGTTCCGGGATGGGAATGTTCAGCGGATCGAGCAGCCTACCGAGCGCGTCTCTTTTACTGTTACGGGTTTGCCGGCCAGCATTTCATCGATCGCCGCCAGGAGGTGGTGCCGTTTGACTGCCGAAGGATCGCCGGGGCTATCGTCGATAGCGCCGTGGTAGACCAGGATCCCGTTCTTGTCGAAGAGAAAACATTCCGGCGTGCGGCTGGCGCCGAAGGCCGAAGCAAGAATGGCGTTATTGTCAAGTGCGTAGTACCATTGATAGCCCTGGTCTTTTGCATAGGATTGCATATCGGCAAAGGAATTGCCGTCATCCCGGGAGCCCTCATTGGAATTGAGCAGGATCACGCCGATCTGGTGCCGGCCGGCATAGGTGCAAACCTCTTTGGTCCGGCTCTGGTTGCGGATCACATACGGGCAGGTGTTGCAGGAGAACATCACCAGGAGTCCGTTCGTTCCTTTTGCTTGTTGCAAAGTGATCTCCTTGCCCGAAACATCCTTTAGTTTGATATCCGGCTTTGGCATCGCCGTGCCGATAGGCAGGGAAGTGAAGCGGACGGGCGCGAGCAGGAGGGCTGCGAAAAACAACGCTTTCATAATCCAAGGTTTTTATTGGGACAAAGTTCGCGAAAAATCAATTCTTTCGTTCACCCGCCATGACCTTCAAATGATAAATACTTACATTCAATTCATAACCAATCAACAATACCAATGAATTGAAGTAGACCAGCAGCATCAGGATCATGACGGTGCCGATCGACCCGTAGACCCTGTTATAGGTTCCGGTGCGGTTGACCCACCAGGAGAAGAGGAGTGTAGTCAGAATGGTCAGGAGGGTGGCGAGGAAAGTGCCGGGGGAGAAAAGTTTCCACCGTTTCTGGACTGCCGGGCCATATTTATAGATGCATGCTATGGCGATATAGAAAAGCGGGATGATCACTACCCAGCGGAAAGTCCGGAAGAGCAAATGGGCGTTATGGCCCCGGATGTGCAGTTCGCGAAGCCAGGTTCGCAGCAGTTCTGCCTGGGTGACCAGGATGATCACGGAGCCCATGACCATGCAGAGTATCAGGGTCGTGAGTTTGATCGCCATCCACCGGGTAGCCAGCGGGTTTCGGTGAACGTTATAGACCAGGGATTTGTTGAACGAGCGCATGATGCCCATCATGGCATTGGAGGAATAGAAAAGAGCCAGCACGAAACCGAAGGACAGCAGCCCGACGCGGGGTTTGGCGAGAAAGTCGTCCAGGAACTGACTTACCAATAAATAAGTATTTTGATTGGGGGTGATATCCCTGGTGACCTGGAGTAACTGCGCCTGGATCTTTTTGTGGATCGGGATGTACGGGATCAGTGTACAGATGAAGATCGTGGCGGCGGGGATGGCGATCAGGAAGCTGAAGGCAATGGCACGGGCGCGGTCGATCAGCCCTACTTTTCTGACCTGGCTTATAAAGAAGGTGATGGTTTCGTGCAGGGTAACGCCGTCGAAGCCCGGAAGGGAGATCTTTCTGCTCCTCTTTTCCAGGAAGCGGAAAGGGCTGCTGGCGTAGATCTTTTTTTCTATTTTGAGCATATGGAGGGTTACTTCTTCAGGCTGTCGGAATGGGCGCGGATGGACATCTGGCGGTCGAGCCAATCCTGCCAGGCCTTTGCGTTTTGCAGATGTTCCTTGTAGGTCGTCGCGAAATTGGAATAGCCGCTATTGTCGGGTTTGGCGACAAAATACAGATAATTTGTCTCGGGTGCATTCAGCACGGCATTCAGGGTTTGGGTGGAGGGGGTACAGATCGGGCCGGGAGGTAAACCGTCGTGGATGTAGGTATTGTATGGGGACTCGATCTTCAAGTCCTTGTCGTAGATGCGTTTCAGCTCGAATTCACGCATGGCGTATTTGATCGTGGGATCGGCGCCCAACTTGACGCCTTTAGCCAGTCGGTTGAGGTAGACGCTGGCGATCTTGCCTTTATCCGGCTGGGCATTGGTCTCTTCTTCGACAATGGACGCGAGGATGGTGGCGGTGGTGGGGGTAAGGCCTTTTGCTGCCGCCTTTTGGACACGGTCCGGCGTCCACCAGGTCTTGTAGCTGGTATACATTTTTTTGAAGATGGTGGAAGGCGGCGTGTTCCAGAAATACGTATAGGTGTTTGGCATGACGATGGTGAGGACGGTATTGGTGTCCACGCCAAAGGGGCGGAGTGAGTCATTGTTGTGGATAAATGCCGCGATCCCGTCGGAGTCGCACTCGAATTTCTTCCCCACTGCGCCTGCCAGTCCTTCGAGGGTCCGGAATTTCAGGATGACGAGGTGGACCGGCGTCTGTCGGCCGTTGTGGAGTATGCGAAGGATGTTGAAGAGGCTCATGTCTTTCCTCAGCTCATATTTGCCGGCTTTGAGACCCGCGGGGTAGTCCATCCTGGCGGCAACCCAGTCGAAGAAGAACGGGCTTTTGATAACGGTATCTTTCTGCAGCAGGTTCCGCAGCTGATCATAGGTCATGCCGGTGCGGACATACAGGGCATAGCTGTCACCGCTGAAAGCGGTACCGGGGCCGAAGATGCGCCAGCCGACGAAAGCCAGCGCCAGCAGGAATACGAGGAGAACCAGTAACAAGAATCTCTTCATAGGTATTTCGATTGTCGGACTAAAATAAAAAAAAGCAGCCATCTCAGGAAACAAATGGCTGCTTAAATAATATCCGTTAATATCTGTTCGCGGAATGGGCTTGTACGGATCGGCTTACCTGCCGCCGGGCTGGGCGCCGCCGATGGGAGGGGCCTGTTGTATCGGGGCCTGCTGGGTGGGGGCCATCGGGTTCACTTTATCGATTACGCGGGCGCCGTTGCCGGAATTGTTATGACCAATAAAGACCGCGGAGAAAAAACAAAGCAGGGTGACTACGATGGCCATAACCCAGGTGCCTTTTTCCAGTGCATCGGTGGTTTGCTTAACGCCCATAAGCTGGTTGCTGAAACCGCCGACGTTTCCGGCGAGGCCGCCGCCTTTAGGGTTCTGGATCAGGATGATCCCGCCAAGGATCACACACGCAAGCACGATCAGGATCACAAATAAGATCATATCAGGGAATATTTAGTTGTTCGATCTTGGCTGCAAAGTACGCGCTTTTATCGGGATCGAGCAAACTTAATTTCTCGTATACGATGCGGGCCCGCTCGGGCATCCCTTGCTTGGCGAGGACTTCAGCCATCGTCTCGGTGACGGGTTCCTTTCCTTCGAGGGAGTGGGCGGCGAAGTTTTGTACGGTCTGTTCGGCTGCCCGGTCTGGGATGATCTCCCGGTCTTTTTGCGGGAGACGCCGCATGGTCCGGAGCCATTCGGTGAAGCTCTTTAGCTGACGGCCGAGCGGATCGGTCGGGTTTTCGTCGGGGGACAGGCGGATGCCCTGGGATGCGAAATAGTCGATGGTATGCAGCGGTTCGAAAAGGGGCGCGGTATCGACGAGGGGGGCCGGGGTGGGGGCGGCTTCTACCGGCGCGACAGGGGCTTCCGCCATTACGGGAGGAGCCGGCTCGAGCGGCTGATCCGGTTCGTCGAGGACAAACGGCGGTTCTTCGTCGTGGATCGGGTCTTCGTTGTGGATCGGGTCTTCCGCCGGGGAAGTTGAAGGTTCTTCCATCGGGGAAATGGAAGGGTCGTCGGCCTGGGAGGTGGAAGGTTCTTCGGCCGGGATGGGGGAGAGGTCAGCCGATAGGGGTTGAGGCAGTTCCGCCGGGATGGGCTGCCCGTTATGTGAATGAAAATCTTCGTTGATCTTTTGGATGGATTCGCGCAGGGCTTTGGCTTTTTCGATGCTCTCCTGCAGCAGTTCGGCGGCCAAAGATGGGCCTTCGGGGTCCACGTGCAGTGCGGTCGTTCCGGCGGGGGTTTCCGGACTTTCCATCCTGGGCCAGGTTTGGTCTGTTTCATCGAGCACGAAAGGCGGCTCTTCCGGGTGGACCGGTTCTTCCGGTTGGACCGGTTCTTCGCGGTGGATCGGTGTTTCGGTATGGACCGGTTCCGTGTTTTCCAGCATCCACTGCAGCCAGAACGGATTGGAAAAATATAAGTTGGTCTTGCGGGTCGCCGACGGGAATTGATCGGAATTCTCCGCGCGCAGTTTGCGTGCCAGGAGATAATGCCCAAAACCGAAACAGGGGTATTCTTCCACGAACTTCTCCAGCTGTTCCCGGGAGACGGATTCGAGGGTAGAGACCTGAAAAAGACGCTGGACGGCTGGTTGCATGGATTGGTTCATGTTTGTCCTTTCTACCAGTTGGAAAATAGCTTGTTAAATATTTCGTCCGTCATGTTGCTGGTGATGGTCGGCAACAATTGTTGCTCGGCATCGGTGATCGAGGTTGCCGCGGCAAAATCGAAGTTCCTGGAAACATCGGCCTCGAAGTTTGCCGGCGGCACTTTTTTCCCGGTCGGGTCGAGATTATTTTTGAATACGATATGTACGGTAACGCTCAGCCGGTTGCTGGAGGCCTGCTGGTTGGAGATCCCGGATGTGCTGTAGCTGTAATCAGAGACCCAGGCCGTTATATCATAGTCGGCATCGGAGGTCTGGATCTGCGAGAGGCGGGAGGCCTGGTTGTTGATCTTTTGCCGCAGGGCATCGTTGAGCGCCGGCGCCAGGGCGGGATTGACCAACCTTGCACGGTTCTCGATATAGGCCAGGTGGATGGTGTGAACCTCGGGCGGGATCGATGTATCCTTGAAGGAATAGACCTTGCAGGCGCCCAGGCCGAAGAGAAAGGCCAGGGCGAATATTCCGGTTGTTTTGTTGAGGGCGGGTATTCCCGTTGTTTTGTTGGGGACCGATATTCCGGTTGTTTTATTCATTGATGTCGTATTCCTTTAGTTTCCGGTATAAGGTACGTTCGCTGATGCCCAGGTCGGATGCGGCGTCCTTGCGTTTGCCCTTGTGTTTCTTGAGGGCTTTCACGATCAGCTCCTTTTCCTTATCCATAATATTCAACGACTCTTCCACTTCCTCATGATGATGGATATCCTCATGGCCGTTGGTGTTGTGGATCACCAGGGGTTGTCCGGCGGTGATGGCCGGGGCCGGGTAGATGTCCGCAGGTTTCAGCTCCTTCAGGTCGTTGAGGTAGGCCGAATGCTGGGCGGTGGCCAGGGCAGGGTTCTGAACGATCTCACGAAACATCTTCTTTAGCTCGGTTACGTCCTTCTTCATGTCGAAGAAGAGCGTATACAGGATCTCCCGTTCGTTGGTGAACTCGTGGCTCCCGTTGGAGGACGAGCCGTTGGAGGGAAGCACCATCGGCAGCCGGTTTCCGCCGGATGTCTCGGGGATGAAACGTCGCAGCGCTTCGGTGGTGATGTGCTTGTCTTCCGACAGAACGGAGATCTGTTCTGCAATATTTTTCAATTCCCTGACATTCCCCTGCCAGGGATAATTAATTAACCAATTTTTGGCATCTTCATCGAGCTGGACGGGGGCCGTCTTGTAACGCTCGGCAAAGTCGACCGCGAATTTGCGGAACAGCAGGGGAATGTCTTCCTTCCTGTCCCGCAGTGCAGGCACGCGGATCGGCACGGTATTCAGGCGATAATAGAGGTCTTCCCTGAATTTCCCTTTCTCCGTCAGTTCCAGCAGATCCTTATTGGTTGCGGCAATGACCCGGACGTCAGTCTTCTGGACCTTGGAGGAACCGACGCGGATAAATTCGCCGGCTTCCAGCACCCGCAATAGCCGGGCCTGCGTGCCCAGCGGCAGTTCGCCCACCTCATCGAGGAAAATGGTCCCCCCGTTGACCGTTTCAAAGTATCCTTTCCGGGAATCCACGGCTCCGGTGAAGGAACCCTTCTCGTGCCCAAAAAGTTCCGAGTCTATCGTCCCTTCCGGTATCGCGCCACAATTGACGGCAATGAATGGATTATGTTTCCGGGCCGATAAGGCATGAATGGCACTCGAGAAGGCTTCCTTTCCCACCCCGCTTTCTCCGGAGATCAGCACCGTCAGGTCCGTGCCTGCCACCTGTGCCGCTACCTGTAAAGCATAGTTCAGCGCCGGCGAATTGCCGATGATACCGAACCTGTTCTTGATTGATTGAATGTCCATAAGATTATTCGATTATTGTTCCGATCAGGGTCGCCCCGGTACACTCGTTCACTTTTACCTGTACGTAATCCCCCTTTCGGCAGGGATGATCGGCTTTTGGAAAGACAACCATCTTATTTTGACTGTTCCGGCCGCGCCAGTCATCAGCGCTCTTTTTTGAATCGCCTTCGATCAGGACTTCGAAAGTCTTTCCGAGATCCAAACGGTTTTTTTCCCCGGAAAGGCGGTTTTGCAGCCGGACGATCTCTTCCAACCTTCTTTTCTTGACCTCTTCGGGAACGTCGTCCTCATAACGTCGTGCCGCAAGCGTGCCCGGCCTTTCACTATAGAAGAACATGTAGCTCATGTCGTAGCGTGCATATTCCATCAGGCTCAGGCTTTCCCGGTGATCCTCTTCCGTCTCGGTGCAGAACCCGGCGATGATATCCGTACTTAGCCCGCAATCGGGCAGGATAGAGCGGATGCGATCGATCTTCGCCAGGTACCATTCGCGGGTATATGTCCGGTTCATCAGCTGCAGGATACGGGTGCTGCCGCTCTGAACGGGCAGATGGATATACTTGCAAATATTGGGATAGCGGGCCATCGTATGCAGCACTTCATCGGTGATGTCCTTGGGATGGGAGGTGGAAAAGCGAACCCGTAGAGCGGGGTCGATCCGGGCGACGTCCTCGAGGAGGTTTGGGAAAGTGACGGTTTTACCGGCGGCTTCATCCAGCCAATAATAGCTATCCACGTTCTGACCCAACAGGGTTACTTCCTTAAATCCCTTGTTAAAGAGCTCCCGGCACTCGCGAATGATACTGATCGCATCCCGGCTCCGTTCCCGGCCGCGCGTAAAAGGGACAACACAGAACGAGCACATATTGTTGCAGCCCCGCATGATGCTGACGAAGGCTGTGACCCCATTGCTGTCCAGGCGAACCGGTGAAACATCCGCATAGGTCTCTTCACGGCTCAGCAGGACGTTGACGGCTTTTTGCCCGGTTTCCGCTTCGCTGATCAACCCCGGCAGGGTTCGGTAGGCGTCGGGGCCTACCACCATGTCCACGAGCTGCTCTTCTTCCAGGAATTTGCCTTTCAGCCGTTCGGCCATGCAGCCCAGGACGCCGATAAGCATCCCCGGCCGGCTCTCTTTTACCTGGCGGAAGATGTGGAGCCGGTTCCGGACGGTCTGTTCCGCCTTCTCCCGAATGCTGCAGGTGTTGAGGAGGACAAGGTCAGCCTCCTCATAGTCGCCGGTAGCGCCAAATCCACTGTCCGTCAAAATAGAGGCTACAATCTCGCTGTCCGAGAAGTTCATCTGGCAACCATAGCTCTCGATATAGAATTTCTTTTGATGGTCCATTGAATGGCAAAGATAAGTAGAAAAGGGATTGAATGTGACAAGTTGGCAGATTGGAGCCATCTGCCATGAGAAAACCCAGCGTGGTTATTGCCGGGTTTGAGGTTTGGAGCGGAAGACGAGGTTCGAACCCGCGACCTACAGCTTGGGAAGCTGTCGCTCTACCAACTGAGCTACTTCCGCGAGATTTCTCCGGATAACCGGATTGCAAATGTAAGGGTTGCGGTCTCTTTTGCAAATATTTTTATTTGGTCAAGGCCGGATTTCCGGCGACCGGTCGATTGAGAAATTTCTGCCCTAACCAACTGTCTTTCAAAGGTATCATCCATTTTGTCTCTAATTCCGCTTTCGTCTCAACGGTGTTGTTGAAGTACAGGGTATCGGGGGTAATTACACCTGAGTTCAGGGCATCTTCCAGCTGTGCCATCGGGATCAGGCGTACCTGGTTATGGATATAAAAGGTGAGGTTCAACCGGTCGAAGAGCCGGATATCGGTTTGCTGCTCGATCTGCTTGATGAGATGGACCGAGCTGTCGGTGCTGCAGCCGCTGACGCCGGATGCCCCGGATCCTTCAGATTCGTCGGCCATCAGGATGATGAACTGGTTATACAGAATGCCGCCGTAGCCTTTCACGGGGGTACCATGGGAGGTCCAGGTCCGGATGAAAGCATTCAGCAACTGCCGGGTTTGTGCGGCCTCTTCGGGGGTGAAAGGGCGATGACCCTGGTAGATCCAGATGCGGGAAGACGGGTCGAAACTGGTCGGAAGACCAGCGAGATGATCGGTATTCATGCCGCAAAGTTAAACAATAGATGGGTTAATTGATCGGCGGATGGGTCATTCGATCGAAGCGGCAATCAGCTCGGCGATATCCATCACCTGCACGGAGTCCTCTTTTTCTTCGTGCTTCACTCCGTCGGTCAGCATTGTATTGCAGAAGGGGCAGGCGGCGGCGATAACTCCGGCTCCGGTCGACAGGGCCTCCGCGGTCCGCTCGAAGTTAACCCGGGTCGATCCTTTTTCTTCCTCCTTGAACATCTGGGCGCCGCCGGCCCCGCAGCAGAGGCCTTTACTGCGACAGCGCCGCATTTCCACCAACTCGGCGTCGAGGGCCGCCAGGACGTTCCGGGGCGCCTCATAGATGCCGTTGGCCCTGCCGAGGTAGCAACTGTCGTGATAAGTAATGCGTTTACCTTTGAACGGGCCGCCTTCCTTTATCCGGATCCTGCCTTCGTCGATCAGTTGCTGGAGGAAGGCGGTATGGTGGATGACCTCATACCGGCCTCCCAGTTCGGGATATTCGTTGCGCAGGATATTGAAGCAATGGGGACAGGCGGTCACGATCTTCGTGATACCATAGTTATTCAGCAGCTGGATATTCTGGTAAGCCATCATCTGGAAAAGGAACTCATTCCCGGCGCGGCGGACGGGGTCGCCCGTGCACATCTCTTCTTTCCCGAGGATGGCGAAACGGATGCCGATCCTGATAAGGATGGAGGCAAAGGCGCGGGTGATCTTGAGGGCGCGTTGATCGAGGCTGCCGGAGCAGCCGACCCAGAACAGGATTTCGGGGCTTTCACCTTTTGAGGCCAATTCAGCCATTGTCGGTACCTCCATGAACGGATAATTTTCCGTAAATCTAAGTAACTTTAGCGCATGTTACTCATCCGCAATTATGACCTCTGGTGCAATCTATCGGACAAAGAATATCAGGATCTGAATGTAGAACATCGGGTGATCGAGGTACCCAAGGGGGAATACATCTATTTCGAGGCATACAATCACAACAAGATCTATTTTGTCAAGGAGGGGACGATCAAGATCGGGTATATCGATCAGGAGGGGAAGGAGCAGGTAAAGGAGATCATCCAGCAGGGGGAACTTTTTGGGCAGTTCAGTCTGGAGCGCAGCAATCTTCATGGGGAATTTGCGCAGGCCTACCGGAATGACGTCAGCCTTTGTTCTTTTACGATCGATGATTTCGAGCGGCTGTTGAAGAACCGGCCGGATCTGGCCCTGCGTTATAGCAAGCAGGTGGGGGCCAAGCTGCGGAATATCGAGAACCGGCTGATCAACCTCCTGAATAAGGATGTGCGGACGCGGCTGATCCATTTCCTTTGGCAGCTGGTGGAACAAAACCTGGGCGAAAATACCGCGGAGGGGTTCTGTATGCCGAACTATCTCACGCATGAGGATATTGCCAGCCTGATCGGCAGCAGCCGGCAGACCGTTACGACGCTGATCAATGAGCTCGAGACGGAAGGCATCCTGTCTTACAACCGGCAGGAGATCTGCTTTATGAATGTCAAAAAATTACAGAAACTGGTTTCCGAAAATTAGCATGGCTATGCGAATTGTTATTGGATTTGCTTTAGCGCAACTGGCTGTACTGTGTTCCTATGCCCAGTCTCCGTCCGCGGCGCATTCGTTCCTTCCGGTCGATGAAGGGTCTACGATTAGCTTTAGGATCAAAAACTTCGGGTTTAACACGGAGGGATCGTTCAAAGGGTTGCAGGGGGCGATCTTCTTCGATCCGCAGAACACGGCTGCCGACAGCTTCGATGTGAGCATCGATGCGGCTTCCGTCAACACGGATAACGGCATGCGGGATGACCATCTCCGCAAGGACAGTTATTTCGACGTGGAGAAATATCCCCGCATCCGGTTTGTTTCCACCGGGGTCACTGCGGTGGACAGGAAGGGGCATTACAAGCTTACGGGCAGGCTGACCATCAAGGCAACGACGAAAGAGATCTCGTTCCCGTTCCTGGCGGCGCCGGCGGGGGATGACTATATCTTCACGGGAAGCTTCACGATCAACCGGCGGGATTTCGATGTCGGCGGCGCGAGTACCCTCAGCAATGATTTGACGGTGTCGCTGACGGTGCTGGCGAGAGCAGTCCGCTGAGGCTTCGACGCCCGAGGGGCGGCCGTTCAGCCGGCCGTCCATTTGCCGCGGTCGTCCGGGCTGTATTTCCACGGCGCAAAATTATTTTCGACGTTGCTGAACATCGCGTTCCATTCCTGTGGCGCATTGCTGTCTTCCATGATGAGTGCGCGACGCATTTCCACTATGATCTCCAGCGGGCTGATGCTCACCGGACATTCCTCCACGCAGGCGTTGCAGGTCGTGCAGGCGCGCAGCTCTTCGACGGAGATATAGTTCAGCAGGTTCTTGCCGTCGTCGATGAATTTTCCGTTGGCATCGATATTCCGGCCTACCTCTTCCAGCCGGTCACGGGTGCTCATGATAATCTTGCGGGGTGACAGGATCTTCCCGGTCAGGTTGGCGGGGCAGGCGGCCGAGCAGCGGCCGCACTCGGTACAGGAATAGGCGTCCATGAGATTGCGCCAGGTCAGGTCGAACACGTCTTTGGCCCCGAACTTTGGCGGCGGCTGCGTGCTGCCGTCAGCGGGGGGCGGTGGGGCGGTCTCGGGTTGCAGGGCATATAACACCTCTTGCCGGACGGCGGGCATGTTCTTCAATTTTCCTTCGGGTGCCAGGCGGGCATAGTACGCGTTGGGGAAGGCCAGGATGATATGGAAATGCTTGGAATAGGGCAGGTAATTGAGAAAGGCCAGAATGCCGAGAATGTGGAGCCACCAGCAGGTCCGTTCGAGGATGGCGAGGGAATGGCTTGTCCATCCGTTGAGCAGCGGGTGTAACCAGCGGGAGAAGGCGAAATCACCGGTCACCACCGCTCCATAGTGTCCATAGCCGCGGGCTTGCAGGAGCGTGTCGGCGGAATTCATGGTCAGGAAAAGCGTCATCAGGATGATCTCGGTGATCAGGATATAATTGGCGTCGCTCCGCGGCCATCCGTCCAGGTCGTGGCTGATGAACCGGCGGATTTTGAGGATATTCCGGCGGCAAAGGAAGATGACACAGGCGATGAGCACACCCAGGGCCAGGAATTCAAAGCCGTTGATCAGATAGAGGTAGAGGTTCCCGGTCAGGCCGAAGAAGAGGCGGTGGGTCCCCAGGATACCATCCAGCAGGATCTCGAGGACTTCGAGGTTGATGATGATGAAGCCGGCATAGATCACGAAGTGCATGACGGCGACAAGGGGGTTGCGAAACATCTTTTTTTGGCCCAGGGCCAGCAGGAGGACATTCTTCCAGCGTTTGCCCCGATCGGCACCCGGCATGAAAGCCGGGTCTTCTCCGCCGAGCAGGATATTGCGGCGGATCCGGCGGATCTTGCGGGTGAAGAGTCCGATGGCCGTGGCGAGGGCCAGGATGAACAGGATCTGCTGGAGAAGGAGCATAGAAAATTTTTGTTGGGTCTAAGATAAGTGATTTATTTTGCGGCTGATGGAAAAGAACTACATCCTCAGCCAGGAGGTCGCGGAGAAGAAGATGCGGCGCATGGCATATGAGATCCTGGAGAACAATTCCGGCGAGCGGCAGCTGATCCTGGCCGGTATCCGGGACAGCGGCAGTGTCGTTGCCCGCAATATCCAACGGCATTTACTCGAGATCGCCGGCGGCCGGCTTTCCATCCAGCTGATCACGGTCACCCTCGACAAGAAAAGGCCGGGACCGGTCACCTTGAGCCGGATTCCCGAGCTGGACGACCAGGTGGTCATTGTCATCGATGATGTAGCCAACAGCGGCCGGACGTTGCTCTATGCCATGAAGCCTTTCCTGGATCATCACCCCCGCAAAATCGAGGTGCTGGTACTCGTGGAGCGCAGCCATACGGCTTTTCCCGTGCGGCCGGACTATACCGGCCTGTCCTTGTCGACGACCTTGCAGGAACACATCTATGTGGAGGTGGAAGGAGACGTGGTAAAGGGTGCATGGCTCGAATAAAAAATAACAGTTTTAACGCTCATTTTCAGTCCCAAATGGGTAGATTTGCAATCCTTCCCGCATGGGGGTGGAACCGGGCGGAGCCCGGTTCGCAATTACGGCCCCGGGGCCGTAATTGCCGACATTAAAGGTGTTGCGGCGAAAAATTAAATTTCCCTGCATTTTTTGCCGCAATTCAATTCATTGATGATATGGAAGATAACAGCACGCCACCGGAGACCCAGGACAACAATCGAATCGTACCGGTAAATATCGAAGAGCAAATGAAGACGGCCTACATCGACTATTCGATGTCGGTTATCGTCGGCCGCGCCCTGCCCGATGTCCGGGATGGGCTGAAGCCGGTTCATCGCCGTATCCTGTTTGGGATGAATGAGCTGGGTAATAACAGCAATAAACCTTACAAGAAGGCTGCCCGTATTGTCGGGGAGGTCATGGGGAAATTCCATCCGCATGGGGATGCGTCGATCTTCGATGCCATGGTCCGGATGGCGCAGGAATGGAGTATGCGATATATGTTGGTCGACGGTCAGGGGAATTTCGGGAACCAGGATGGCGACGGTCCGGCGGCGATGCGGTACATCGAAGCCCGGCTTCACCGGCTGGCCGAGTATATGCTGGAGGATATCGATAAGGAAACGGTGGATTTCCAGTTGAATTTCGACGATTCCCTCCAGGAACCGACGGTGTTGCCGACGAGGATACCCCAGCTGCTGATGAATGGGTCCGCCGGCATTGCCGTTGGGATGGCCACGAATATGATGCCGCATAACCTCTCGGAGGTGATCGACGGCTGTCTCGCGTTCATCGACAAGCGGGATATTACGGTAGAAGAGCTGATGCAGCACATCAAGGCGCCTGATTTCCCTACGGGCGGGATCATTTACGGGATGGAGGGGGTCAAGGCGGCAATGCATTTCGGGCGGGGCCGGGTTGTCCTGCGCGCCAAGCTGCAAATCGATACCAAGACAAGCGGCCGGGAGCAAATTATCGTTACGGAGGTCCCTTACCAGGTAAACCGGGATGCCTTATGCGACCGGATCGGGCAGTTGGTGAACGAGAAGATCATCGAGGGGATCGCGCATATCAACAATGAATCGAACAAGCGGGAGGGCACCCGGATCGTCATCGACCTCAAGCGGGATGCGGTGGCTAACGTGGTCGTCAATCAGCTATATAAGCATACGGAGCTCCAGACCTCCTATGGGATCAACAATGTAGCGCTCGTCAAGGGGCGGCCGCGGACCCTCAACATCCGGGAGTTGATCTCGGAGTTCATGGAATTCCGGATGGAGGTTGTCATTCGCCGGACCCAATATGAACTGCGGGAAGCTCAGAAGAAGGCGCATATCCTGCAGGGTTACCTGATCGCGCTGGACCATCTCGATGAAGTCATTGCGCTGATCCGGGCCAGTTCGACCCCGGAGACGGCAAAGGAGAGCCTTATCAACGCCGGGTGGGGGCTGGATGAAGTTCAGGCCAAGGCGATCCTCGAGCTGCGGCTTCAGCGGCTCACCGGAATGGAGCGCGAAAAGATCAGGGAAGATTATGAGGAATTGATGAAGCTGATCGCCTGGCTGACCGAATTGCTGGCGGATGAAGCCAAGCGGTTCGAGGTCATCCGGAAAGAATTGCTGGAAATAAAGGACAAATTCGGTGACGAGCGGAAGACCGAGATCACGTACCTCGACAATGAGGTCAGCATCAAGGATCTCATCCGGGAGGAAGATGTGGTCATCACGATCTCGCACCTCGGGTATATCAAACGGACGTCGGCTACGGAATATCGGCAGCAGCGGCGTGGGGGCCGCGGCGCGGTTGGCGGCCGGGCGAGGGAAGAGGATTATATCGAGCACCTTTTCGTGGCGTCCACGCATCATACGATGCTCATCTTTACGGAAATGGGGCGGTGTTACTGGCTGAATGTCTATGAGATCCCCGAAGGGGAAAAGAGCAGCAAGGGCCGGGCGATCCAGAACCTGATCAATATTCCGCCCGACGACAAGGTGCGCGCCATCCTGGATGTCCGGGACCTCAAGAATGAGGAGTTTGTCCGGACGCATTCCATTGTGCTGTGCACGACCCGCGGGATCATTAAGAAAACGTCGCTGGACGAATTCAGCCGGCCCCGGCAGACAGGGGTAAATGCCATCACGATCGTGGAGGGTGACCAGCTGCTCGAAGCGCGGCTGACGGATGGCAATTCCGAGATCCTGATGGGGGTGAAAAGCGGGCGGGCGATCCGGTTCGAGGAAGAAAAGGTGCGCCCGACCGGTAGAGGGGCCATTGGGGTGGCTGGCATTGAAGTTGAGGACACAGCCGATGAGGTGATCGGGATGATCTGCGTCAACAGGGAAGATAAATCCCGTACGGTATTGGTGGTCAGTGAAAAAGGATATGGCAAGCGGACCCCGATCGATGAATACCGGATCACCAACCGGGGTGGAAAAGGGGTAAAAACCATTAGTGTAACGGAGAAAACCGGTAAATTGGTGGGCATTTTGGACGTCACCGAATCGGAGGACCTGATGATCACTTGTAAGAGCGGGGTTACGATCCGGATGCCGGTGAAAGGGGTCAGCGAGCAGGGGCGTGCTACGCAAGGGGTCAAACTGATCCGGCTGGATGCGGACGACGAGATCGCCGCCATCACCAAACTGGATAGGCTGGAGGGAGAGACCAATGGGTCAGAGACGAATGGAGTGACTTCGGAGACGAACGGGGTGATACGTGACCAGGGTTCGGAGGCGAATGGGTCGATGCCGGAGGGTGGGGCAGCGGATGAGATGACAGGACCTGAGGAGGAGACACCGGTGGAGTAACATTGTACAACTAAAAATACACATTCAAATGAGAAGACTCGTCCTAACTGGATTACTTGCCTTCGTCGGCCTGGGCCTGTTTGCACAAAACATAGACAAGGCGAAAGACCTTTTAAAGGCAAATAAGCTGCCCGATGCCAAAGCGGAGATCGACAAGGCATTGGCCATTGAAAAGAATCAGAAGAATGCGGATGCGTGGTATACCAAGCTGAAGATATATAATGCCATTGCGGCGGGGCCGCTGGCCGGTCAATATCCCGGGGCGCGGGATACGGCGTTCCTGGCGCTGCAAAAATATGTCGAATTGGATGACAAGAAGCTTATTGCGCTTCAACTGGATGGTTACAAGCCCATCAACGAGATCTATCAGGGTTATTTCGCCGCCGGCGCCAACGATTACAACACGGGCAAGTATGACTCCGCTTTCTATAATTTCAAAGGCGCTCTGGCCGCCAGCGCATTTATGAATGCGAAGGGCTGGACCAACATGAAGATCGATACCACTTCTACCTTGTATGCCGGGATCTCTGCCGAGAAGGCCGGGAAGAAAGACAGTGCAGCCATCTACTATTCAAAGATTGCGGATGCCCATATCGATACGATCAATAAGTCGAACATGATCGAGATCTATAAATGGCTGGTCGACTACTACCATACCAAAAAGGATGCGGCGAATACGGCCAAATACCTGGCGATCGGCGAGACCATGTATCCCAAGGAACTTTTCTTCCCGACCGAGGAACTGGATATCGCCCGGGAGAGCGGCAATAAGGATTCACTGTGGGCTGTGTATGACCGGGTCGTCGCGAAATTTCCCAAGAACTATCTGTTCTTCTTCAACTATGGGCTGGAAGAATATCAATATGCGTCGGACACCAGCAGCGGACACCGGCCGGCCGATGCGGATTCCCTGACTGCGAGGGCGCAGGTCAACCTCGAAAAATGTCTCGAACTGCAGCCGGACTATCCGCAGGCGGCGCTGGTATTGGGGCAGATCGCCTACAACGCCGGGGTAGACCTTCAGGCGCAGGCCAAGAAAGTAGTCGGCAAGACTCCCGATGCGGCCAGGCAAAGGGGTGATCTTCGTACGGCAGCCAACAAGAAATTCGATGAAGCGATCCCTTATTTCGAAAAGGTCGATCAGGACCTGGGCAGCAAGGGCAGGCTGAAGCAGGAAGAAAAGAGCGCCTTGAAGGATGCCTATGACCTGCTCATCACGATCTATGAGCAAAAGGGACCGGCCGGAAAGGATAAGGCTGATGCGTATACGAACAAGTTCAACAATGTAGACAAGGATCATTGATCCCCATAGCAAAATTATCTCGCGACCCCGGCCGAAACCGGGGTCTTTTTTTTGCCGGCCGGCTGCCGGCTCGACCTTCGCCGGTGGCGAAGGCGAAGTTCCCGCACATTTTATTCGGGGATCAGGTGCTTGCTTTCCAGGTATTGATAGACATCGGACTGGGTCTCACCGGTGGTAAAGGGAACCTTGTTGAAATCCTTGCACCAAAAGAATATTTTGAGCGAAAGCTGTCTCGGGCTGATGTTACTGATCAGCACTTCGGGGTCGCGGCGTTCCAGCACGTTGTCGTTCTTTTTTATGATCGCCCGGATGGTATCGGGGTTCAGGTCATCGGGATTGGCCGGTTTGGTCACGGTAAACTGGAGGCTAACCCGCGCATAGTTGTTGCTCAGCGTCCAGTTGACGATGTTATGTGAAAGCACATCTCCGTTGGGAATGATCACCTCTGCGCCGTCTTCGGTCAGCAGCCGGCTGGACCGGATACCGATCTCGCGCACTTTGCCGCGTTTGTCCCCGATCTCGACGGTGTCGCCGATGCGCAGCGGCCGGTCGAAGATGAGGATGACGCCCGAAATGAAGTTGTTGACAATGCTTTGGAGGCCCAGGCCGATACCGACGCTCAGGGCGCCGAGGATGACAGTCAACCGGTCTACGGATAATCCGGATGCGGCAACGGCCAAAAGAAAGCCAAGGGTCAACACGATCAGCCGCATCACCAGCAGGCGGGAACGCTGGCCTTTATCGTCCATTGCCGCGTCATCGCCGACATCCCCGAAGAAATAGGTGATATAGCGCTGGAGGAAATTGGCGATCCAGATGATCCCGGCGAACAGTACGATGCCGCCGAGCGTGAAGGAAAAGCTGCCGACGGTCCTGACTGTGGTGAGGGCTGACGTCAACCAGTCGTTGATCGCATCGAACAGGTTGAGGTTGGTTGTAAAGACGATCAGCCACAGCAGAGCGGCGAGAATGGCTGTGCCGCGGGTGACCGGGCGGCCAATAATGTCAAAATCGAAGTGGATGGGATATCGTTTGCGGACCCGGCTGCTTTGGATCTGAAGCAGGAAGCATTCCACTACGATCCTTACGAATACCGTGAGGCTGACTATTTGCGCCAGTGAATAAACCGCCGTGCCGGCGAAGATCTGCGACAGGGTGACACGGCCAGCCATATTGCAAAAGATCGCTGCCAGGTTCAGCAGGATGTACAGGCCGACAGCGCCGATGATGAAATTGGCCCGGGCGCCGGTAAACCGCTTGCCCGGCCCCGGTATCCAGCGCTTGCGAATGATGAGGCCGAAAATACCAAGCGCAGCGGATGCCGCAGACTGGAAAAGATCGGCCCAGCGCTCCAGGTAGGCGGAAATACCGAGGATACGGATCACCGGCATGACGAGGAACAGGAGGAGGAAGATACACCAGCCTTTGAACAGGTCTCCGGGCAGCAGCCGGTAGAAGATCACCGACAGTACCAGCATCAGGAGGAACTGGGTCGATTCGATATAGGTTGCGGGGGCATGGATGTCAAAAAGCGGCGCCAGGCTCAGGAGAAAGACAAGAGTGGCAGCGACCGGCCATGGGCGAAGGAAAAGGAAATGGAATTCATCCAGCGTATTGAGCGCGTTCAGCCTCCGTAAAGAGCGATAGTTGAAGAAGACCCAGTAGAAGAAGGCAAGGCCGGTCAGGAGCAACCAGAAGCGTTTGTTCCGGGTATTGGAAAAATAATATTTCACCAGCTTTTGTTCGGAACTGATGGAGTTGGCAAACCCGCTGTTTGTCGGGGTGGGAGGGGAGGTGATCATAGGTTCCCACAGGTAGGGCCTTTCTTTCCCGAATGCCCGGCTGCCGACTGCTTTCAGCTCATTGTCCACCTTGCTGGTCAGTTCTTCGACGGCGATGGTATTTTCGGACGAAAGGGCCTTCAGGTCGTCGATATAAGTGGTGTTGGTCTTGATCAGGCTGTCTGCCTGCCGCCACTTATCGCGAAGCTGATCCAATTCATCACTGAAGGAGGCCTTCAGCGCGGTATCCCGGAAGATATGGAGCATCAGCGTGTCTTTCTTGAAGCCCGCGATCTGCTTCCGGACCGTATCCACCTTATTGCCATAGGCATTCAGTCGTTTGGCATAGTCCGTTCCGTTGCGATGCAGTTCATCCAGCAGGGTGTTGAACATCTGGAGGTTCCGGATATTAAAGGTCTTTTCGCTTTGTGACATCCGGCTTTTGAGCAAATTGAGCGCGGACTGCTCCTGCGTCAATTGGGTCTGGAGGTCATCCAACTCCGTCAGTGTGCCGAGGGTGACCGGCACTTCGTCCAACAGCAGAAACACTTTTTCTACCGACTCCAGGTAATCGCTGCGGGTAGCGGCGGCATTCTCCATAAAGAGCGTGGAATCGAATTTCCGGTGCTCATATTTCTTTCTATCCCGGATCGTCCGGGGTTTTCGCGGAATCCGCGCGGAGTCCTTGATGTGCAGGGAGTCTTGAGCGCGCAAGGTTACGGGGAGGCTCCCAAAAAGGACAAGCAGGAGGACCAGTCTGTACATAAGCCTGTCTTCTTGATTATTAGAGATGTAAGTTAAGACATATTTATAATAGCATGTCGAGCGTATCCTTCATCTTCCGGTAGCGCCAGGAGTCGACGATATAGAGCGACCCCATAATTACCCCAAAGATACCCAGCAGGATCGTGATATCGTTGGCTTTGGGGAGGGGGATAAAGAGGAGGAGCAGTCCAAAGATCGCGAAAAGCAAGCCGGCCGGCAGGATCAGCAGCCAACCGCGGACAGAACGTCGCAGGGAGAGGGAAGCGAAGGTCTTGAAGATACCGACGACCAGCATCCAGGAGCCGATGAAATAAGGAAGGGCGATGAAGGCCAGCAGGGGATTCAGAAGAAGAAGGATGCCAAAGAAGAGGTGGACGATGCTTTCCGCCTGCATCCAATTTTTTTCATTCGGGTATTTCGTATTAACGATCACGATGGTCAGGAGGATACTGCCGTTAAGCAGGAGTGCGATCCCGGTGAATTTCACGAGCTTGAGGTAGCCGTTCAACGGATCTGCAAAGGCCAGGATGCCGACGCTGAAGAAGATGATACCCGTGGCAAGCAGCAACCACCAGGTG
Source organism: Puia sp. (assembly GCA_035508835.1). Taxonomy (GTDB): domain Bacteria; phylum Bacteroidota; class Bacteroidia; order Chitinophagales; family Chitinophagaceae; genus Puia. The sequence goes on along the minus strand of DATJMG010000111.1, from coordinate 7,117 downwards.
GGGAATTTCTTAATGGACAGCATTTGAGCAAGATACAAGAGTTTTCATGGATAATGGGTAAAAAAAATCCTGAAAGGCTTGCATTTTTCAATTTTGGGCCATACTTTTGGCTCAGGTTCATACTCACTCCACTTACTGCCCCACGCAAAGTCCAACTTCCTTCTAAAAGCGCACGTCTCGTACCCAATCTCCCCCGATCAACCGAGTCTAAAGTCATGAAAGGACGAGCCTTTCAGCGTCAATCAGTGTTTTATATCCTTTGGAATGCCCGTTCCAATTGACTATGATCTACTCAGGATCGCGCAGTCTCATTATTTATCATAGTCTTTTAAACTAAATGTAACACCCGATGAAAACGTTAGTCAGCCTGGTAACCCTAATTACCATCCTCAGCACCTGCATCTTGAGTGCAACCCTCTATCTTCAGGATCAATTTTTCTTCGCTTACACGCTTGTACTGGCTTCGGTCCTTTCGCTTACTTTCTGGATCAAGTCGAATGACGTGCTGTATTTCCTCGACAGGAAGGCATAATTCTTTGTTTGGTTTCGTAAAATCTTTCGTGTTAAAAAAAATCTTTCGTGCTTACTTCTGCAAATCACTACTGTTATGAAAACGATCTTTACTCTTTCGTTGCTACCCATTATTGTTGCGGCTTATTTCTTCAGCACACAATTGTACATCGCCGCTAACTATGTTCCGGCTTACTCGCTAATCGTAATTTTCCTGGCCGCCGTCGTCTTCTGTATCTACCAGGTTGGGGCGACACTGCAACGGCAGCGGGCTTGATCAGGGCGAACCGATCTTACATTTGGCCGATGCCGCAAGCCAGCGCGAATGCCGCCGCGCAGCCAGGAGCATTAACCATGCATCCGACGGCACAGACCCAGTCGCTGTTGCATTCGTTAATGGCGCATTTCATACAGGCGCCAAAACTCGATGTGCTTTGCATACAGGTCGGAGTGGCTGCGACCTCGGCCGTTTCGGGGGCGGATACGGTTCCGCCGGTGAGGCGATCAAAAGGGATATCTTTTACCATCCTGAATTTGCCAAACCGGTTATTGGGGTCGACCAGGAAATTGAGATAATCACTCCCATTTACATCTGTAATGGAGACCTGCGTATAGCCCGAGGGGAGTATCTTGCTTTCGGCGATTATCGGCAGGAAGCTTCCCTTATAAGTTGCAACGATCAGCGACTTGTACCTGAGATTGGGGTCATCCGATGCAATATTGAAAACGATTGCCTGTGCAGCGGTATTGTCATAAGTCTGGAATTGCGGAAGCTCATTTTTTTTGATGCTGCTCAGGATCGGCGCCGGCAGCGCTTTCCAGACATCGGAGGTGGACAGCTTTGCCAGGAGACTGCTGCCAACCGGCAAGTCGACTGAGGATCTTACGTGATTTTGTAATAAAGCATCAGACCCTAAGGTGCCGGTTTTGGGTGCTGTGGAAAGCGTTGCCGATTTGGAATCGTTTTTATTACAGGAACTATAAATGAGGATGCCCGAGAGTATGAGCGCCGATAAAAAAGAGAATGGTCTGATCTTTTGCATGATTGTAAATTTTTAAAAGTGGAGATAATAAGAGAAGTCCAAATACAACGCGTTGTTGAGATAATATTACAACAAAAGATCGCAGGCAAACCTGTTCGAGCTATTTTTTAGCCTTTGCTAATTTTTGGCAGCGTCCTTAAAGAGTACACTGCATTAATACTTCAGTTTAATATATAGGATATATATGTATATTTGTCTTATGCAGGCAGGGGCACGGCGGGGGAGCAGGTGGTGCCTTGGGGCGTCAAGCTGCTGCTGACGCATAAAAGGCCGTATATTCGCCTATGGTCTATTCATCCGAACTGATAAAGGGGACGCTTAAAACGATCGTCCTGAAGCTCCTGGCCGACAACAAAAAAATGTACGGTTACGAGATTACGCAGCGGGTCAGGGAAGTCAGCGGGGACAGGATCCAGATCACGGAGGGCGCCCTTTACCCGACCTTACATGCTCTGGAAGCCGACAAGCTGGTGACTACGCAGGTCGAATACATCGGTAAACGGATGCGGAAATATTATAGCCTGAGCCCGGCAGGGAAGGCCACTGCCCGCGAGCGGGTGAAAGAGCTATCGGCCTTTATGCAGACGATGGCCTTGTTACTGGACATTCAGCCAAAAACCGCCTAGATGTATTCTATCACCGATCAGCATATCGATTATATCCTGAACGATCTGGCCGCAAAGGGGGTGAAGATCCCGGACCTGCAGCAGAATCTGCTGGACCATATCTGTATTTTGATCGAGCAAAACCTGGAGCCGGGCGAGGATCTGGAGGCGTATTATCAATCGATCCTGCCTTCCTTTTACCGGGAAAACCTGGCGGAGATCGAAGCGGAGGCGCAATTTCTGCTGCGGCACCGGCGGCGCTGGGTGGTGCTTGGGCGGGGACAGTTTCTTTTGGGACTTTTTGTGCTTGTGACCGGACCCTTTATCACTTACGATCTGTGCTGGTTCCTTCGCATGGGGCGGCTGCCGCTCGAGGTTTGGGGCGGCACGGTGGTGTTTATGCAGTTCCCTTTTTTGATCTGGCTGGTGCTCGCGTTCACGCCGGATCGGTTCGACCCCTTGTTACCGCGGGGTGCGAAGGTCCTGCTGGGGTGGCGGCCGTTTATTTCAATCCTCTAGCCCATACTTTTTCAGCACTTCCTTCGGGACGCCTTCCCATTTGCCGGGCGTGTTGCCCTTATAGCCCAGGTCTTCGATCCCCATTTTACTGGTGAAAAAACCGATGGCGGTAAGGTCGCGCATTTTGTTGAAGAAGGTTACACCGGGCTGCATTTCGGGTTTGGCCAGAGCAGGGTAGGCGATATCGGTCACGACGGCGGTCTGCTGCTGCGGCGTGCAATTGACAAAGTCCCTGTCGAACCGGTCGAGACATTCCATATCCAGCCAGCGAAGGCCACCGCGCATGGGCAGGGCGTGCTGAGGTTCGTCCTTGACGATGAATTCGATGAAGTCGGGAACGCCGGCTTCGGTGGCGCTGCCGCTTTTTTCGTCTCGTGGGATGATGATATCGGCCAGCGCGGTGATGGTTGCTTTCTCGTGGGCGTCGAAGTACGTCCGGGCGTACAGCGACTTGTCGCGGGCGATCTCGAATTCCTGGCGCCCGGTAGGGTCGATGGTTGGGCCGGCAGCGGTTTCCGCTGGTTTGTCCGGGGCGGTTGCACAACCGTTTATGAGGGTGGCGGCGGACAGTGTTCCGGCAGAGAGCGCGCCGAAACTAATGGCTTTCAGGCTTTCTCTTCTGTTCATACATTTTGTTTTTTACGTTGATCGAGGAGGTATTCGGCGGTTCGCATAGACAGCGCGAGTATGGTCCAGGTCGGGTTTTTTTCCGACTGCTGGGTAAAGACCGAGCCGTCGGTGACGAAGAGGTTCTTACAGTCGTTGGCTTGTCCCCATTTATTGAGCGGGGCTTTTTTAGGGTCATCGCCCATCCGGACGGTACCGACCTCGTGGATGCCTTTGCCCGGCTTGTCGAGGCCGTAGTTCGTCTCCGGCCCTTGAGGCGGCGCCAGCGAGATCCCGCCCATCGCCTTCATGACGGCTTGCGAGGTCTCTTGCATGTGTTTGGCCTGGGCAATATCATCCGAACTCCATTTATACCGGAAGCGAAGGACGGGGATCCCGTATTTGTCAACGACAGTCGGATCGATCTCGCAGTAGTTGTCTTCGCGGGCGGTGGACGTGCCATGACAGCCCAAGCCTGCCATGGTCCCGTAGAAGCGCCGGTAGTCGTCTTTCAATGACGCGCCAAAACCTCCGCCAGGCTTCATTTTCCCGTCACGTCCGGGAAGGTAGCCGTTCACATAGGGTACGAGCGAACCTTCAAATCCGAAATAGCCGCCATAGCTCGGCATCATCATGCCGCCAAAAATCTCCAGGTGGTATCCCCGGGCGAAGGGTAATTTTTTACCGTCCAGCCACCAGGGTGCGTAGACGTGCAGGCTGCCGACGCCGTCTTCATTGAAGCGCGGCCGGTCGAGCAGCTGCGGCATAATGGCTATGGCGCCGCCGCCCTGGGTCGAGTCATGCAGATATTTCCCGACGGCGTTGCTGCTGTTGGCAAGGCCGTTTGGATGTTTCCGGGATTTCGAGTTAAGCATGATCCGGGCCGATTCGCAGGTGCTGGCCGCGAGGATAACTGTTTTTGCTTTCACCTGGTATTCCTGGCCGTCGTCCTTATTGATATAGGAGACGCCGCTGGCGAGGCCTTCGTTATCAGTCAGGATCTCGCGGACGAAAGCGCCCGTTGTCACCGTCAGGTTGCCGGTCTTTATCGCGGGGATGACCAGGCAGGAGGAAGAGGAGAAATCGCCGTAGATCTTGCAACTGCGGTTACACTGGCCGCAGTAGAAGCAAGGCTGGCGGTCCTTGTTGCCGGGCAGGGGAGCGGTGAGTACGGAGCCGCGGCCGGCGATCACCTTGATGCCGAGACCGGTGGCGGCTTTTTTGACGAAATATTCGCCCAGGCGGGGAGAGGGTGGGGGGAGGAAGATACCGTCGGGGTCGTTGGGGAGTCCTTCCGTCGATCCATAGACGCCGATAAGCCGGTCCACCTTATCGTAAAAAGGTTTGATCTCGTCATAGGTGATGGGCCAGTCGTCGCCCACGCCATAGGCGGTGCGGCATTTGAAATCCCGCGGGCCCATCCGGAGGGAGATGCGAGCCCAGTGGTTGGTGCGGCCGCCGAGCATCCGCGAACGGAACCATTGAAAGTCCGAGCCGTCCTTTTGCGTATAAGGCTCGCCGTCGACCTGCCAGCCGCCGAAGGCGGCGTCGAAGTCGCCCATGGGGCGGGTGGCATTGCCGCCCCGGCGCGGGGATTGGTAGGGCCATTTCAGCTGTTGGGAGTCTTTGGCCGGGTCGAAGAAGGGGCCGGCTTCGAGCATCAGAACTTTAATTCCGGCATTGGCCAGCACGTAGCCCGCCATGCCGCCGCCTGCGCCCGAGCCGATGATCACGACATCGTATGGCGTGGCTGATTTGATGAGTTGCATGATAGATATTTAGGTGTTACGGTCATGAGACCAGGCGGCCGGCTTTTTCAACCAGGTTTTTCGTTGCCGTTGTGCCGGCATAGTCGTCCAGATATCTGCTGTCTTGCGTATACATTTTGATCAGGCCGCCTTCGTATTCCACGCTGACCCAGCCGGTGAAGCCCGAATCTTTGATGATCCTGAACATCCGGTTGAAGTCGGTCTCCTGATCGTCGCCGTCCGCGGTGAAAAGATGCGACTTGGCGTGAACGCCCTTTGCGTATGGCATCAGCTCGGTTATCCCCTTGTAACGGTCGTATTCTTCAAGACATTTGGTCTTCATATAACCGGCGATATCCTGCGTTGCGGGTTTGGTGCGGTTGATACAGAAATTGCCGAAATCCGCGAGGGTGCCGCCGTGGGGGTTGTTGAGCTGTTTCATGACACCAGCCAGCCAGCCGCCGTTGCAGGAGATGCCGATGTGGTTCTCGACGATGACGTCGGTGTTCGTCTTACTGCCATATTCGATCAGGCGGCCCAGGCTATCGACGGCGGCTTTCGCTACGTCTTCCGGCGCGCCGTCGCCTTCGACGTTCACGCGGATCATCGAGCAACCCAGGGTGGCCGCGGCATCGATCCATTTATAATGGTTCTCCACTGCTTTGAGGCGGGTGGCTTCGTTCAGGTCGCCGAGCACGCCTTCGCCATCGACCATGATGCGCAGATTATAGGAACCGGCGTCGGCGGAACGCTGTTTCAGGGTGTTGAGGTAAGCCGTGTCCTTCGCTTTGTCGGCAAAGAACATCGAGCAGTAGTCCAGACCCATGATCCCCAGTTCCTTTGCTTTGGCGGCGAAGTCGAGCGGATCGAGTTTTTTGGTCCAGAACTGGCTGGCGAATGAGAATTGGGAAACTGCGATCTTGAAGAACAGGGCTTTGTCGGAGAGGGATGGATCAGGCTCCGGGTTGGGAGAGATGTGGGAGGGGACTGAAGCGGCCCGGCTTAGGCTGGTGGAGGCCAGGCCCAGACCGGCGGCGCCAAAGGCGGCTTTGCGGAGAAATCTTCTTCTGGAGGAGTTCATACAGCAATTATTTAGTGATTTTTACAAAATGAAGGTATGGGAAAAAAATTATTATTTAGTGAAATTTACTAAATAAATTTGTCCGCATGGATACTTCCGAAGAGTTACGTGACTTTCTCCTGAACGGCTATAAGTATTATATTCCACATGTTTCACTGGACTGCGCCATTTTCGGTTATCACGAGCGTCAGTTGAAGCTGCTGCTGATCAAGCGTCGGCTGGAAAAGTATTGGTGTCTGCCGGGGGGGTATATCCGGCGTACGGAAAAGCTCGTCGAGGCGGCCGGCCGCAACGTTAGGGAGCGTACGGGGATCGAGAATCTCTTCCTGCAGCAGTTCAAGACGTTTGGTGACCCCAGCCGGTTGACCTTCGACGAATTTGATGAGGAGGAATGGTTCGCGGCTACCGGGGTCCGGGTCAAACGGGACAATTGGCTCCTTGACCAAACCGTTTCGATCGGGTTCTATGCCATCACGGATTTTTCGCAATCCGTACCGCAACCGGACCTGATGTCCGAGGCCTGTGCGTGGTTCGATCTTGACCGAATACCCCATCTGGGGTTCGATCATGACGAGATGGTCCGGGAGGCGTTGCATGCCATGCGCATCCAGCTGTATCACTATCCGATCGGGATCAGTCTTTTGCCGGCGAAGTTCACCTTGTCGGAGATCCATTCGCTGTATGAAACCCTGCTGGGAAAGCGGTTGGATGTGAGCAATTTTCCAAAGAAGCTTGTCGCGCTGGGATTGTTGAAAAAGCTGGATGAGAAGCGTAGTATTGGCGCCCACCGGTCTCCGCATCTCTATACTTTTGACAAGGTACGTTATGAGGATGCGTTAAAGGAGGGGTTGGTGTTGAGTTAGCTTGCTGCCGCGCGTGGCACACACCGCTAGGCTATGGGTCAGAGGTTTACCTTTGGGGGTGATATCCTCTTCTAACTATGCTGGAAGAGTGATGCACAATAGCATATTCGTTGAACCTCTCGTGATCCAATACATCCTGAAG
>DATJMG010000110.1:0-17561 GCA_035508835.1 Puia sp. | reverse complement strand
TGAACACGGGCATAGGGCATTTTGTTCTGGATCGCATAGCTCATTTCCACATAACCGATCGCACCCGGGGTTTGCTTGATCGTGCCCGCGACTCCCTCGCTGCCCTTGCCGCCGATACCGGTGGGCCAGTCGACCGCCGAGCCTTTCCCGACTCTGGTGCTCCAGTCGCTGCTCACCTTGGAGAGATAGGTGGTAAAGATGTTTGTCGTACCGCTGCCGTCGGAACGGTGGGCGATCAGAATGGCCGTAGAAGGGAGCTTTACACCCTTGTTGACCGCCGCGATCTTCGGGTCGTTCCATTTGGTGATCGTTCCCAGGAACATACCCGCGATGATATCGGGCGTCAGGTTAAGCGTGTCCTTCACGTCCGGCAGATTATAGCTGAGGGCTACCGCGCCGCAGGTGATCGGGATATGGATGGCCGGAGACGACAGCGCCGAATCCTGCTTGCCGTTCATCACCGCATCGGATGCCCCGAAGTCGACCGTTTTGGCAGTCAATTGGGAGATCCCTGCGCCGGAGCCCACGGACTGGTAATTGACCTTCAGCCCATTGGCCTGGTTGTACACATCGAACTGCTTGGAGAAAAGCGGATAATCGAACGAGCTGCCGGCACCCAGCAATGCATCGCCGCCGGATGCTGTGCTATCGGCGCCCGACGTGCCGCCACCGCCGCAGGATACCAGGCTGAAAGCAGTGACCATCGATCCAAGGACAAGAGCAGCAACCGTTAAGGTGCTTCGTAAGCTTAGCAGATTCTTTTTCATAATTATATCAGTGTTGCGTTAGATTACAGCTGGGTGTAACTCTTGTTATAATGTCTGCCAAAGACAAAGAAGAACGTCAGGCGCCAGACCACATCAGAATCACCCTCCGGTCCCGTGGACGCCAACTGGGAGGCATAATGCACCATCCAGATATTGGGCTCGAAGTGAACGTCTCTGGCGGGCATGAAGTCCAGACCTGCCGTGAAGAACGTCTCTTTTGCGGTGGGATCGCCGGTGCTGGTCTCCCCCGTCGGCGCACCCGTGGTAGAGCCGGCATAGCTGTATTTATATCCCGGGGAGTTGTACCCGCTTGGCGAAGAGATCCCGGCGTAAGCAGAATACAGGCTATTGTTCACGTTCTTATTGGGATTGTACAGATCGACCCGTGCAAACCACCGCAATTTTTCCGGAACGATCGCGCCGTGGAGATACATGGCAATGCCCCTTGCTTTGGTGTCGATCGTATCCGCCCCGCCTGCGATCAGGGTAGCTTTCGTATCATTCCTGAGCGTATTGATATAGGCTTCCACGCCGGCCGTGATCCAGGGAGAGGTCCAGGCAATATAGCCCTTCCACATTTGCCGGTCATGGTGCCAGGTGGTTACCCAGTTCAGTCTTTGGTAATCAGCATAGATATCAACTACCAGCCGCTTGTCGGCAAACCAGCCGAAGATATCTCCATAGAACCATTTGAAGCTGCTGGCCGCGGGCTTGTCGCTGTTCCCCGTTGCCATCAACAGGTCATAACCAAAGTTCTTTGTCTTTGGATCGAAGTAGCCGTTCAGACCTACCCCGAGGTCATAAGAGGGGGTCCGGCGGATATCGATGACGGTCCTTTCGATGGAACGGTAGTTCCAGACTTTTTCTGTTAAGTTGGCGAAGGAAGGTACGACCTGTTCTCCGAGAATGAGGTCGGTCCCTTTCCAGATATTTTTGACGCGGACGTTGGCCAGCTTGATAAAGAAAGTTTCTTTACTGTTGGTCAACTCATCGCCGTTGGCAGCGGTCTGGCCGGGGGCGTTATAAGCGGGGAAGTTGTCTTCTGCCGCCAGGAGCAATTCAGTGGAGACCTTTTTACTGACATTATAGTCATATCCCAGGTAAACCCGGCGGAACTGGAATGCGTTCCTGCTTTGGGGGATACCGCTGTACTGGTTGCTTCCACCCCTGTTGAGGGAATCGGCGTGCGACTTGTAGTAATAATCCCCGAATACATACCCCCACAACCGGCCCGTATTGGAATTCCCTGTCCTGTAAGCGGAGTCGCTGAGCAGGGAAGACGGGAGCTGGGCTTGGGTGGAGGTGGCAGCAAAAAATAGGATGATCACTGGCAGAAGGTGGCTGATGTAGCTACGTTTCATAAATGTTTTGGTTCGTTAATAATTGTTTGCAGTGTCCTGAAATCCTCGTTAAGTGTGCTGCAAAGCAATGTTTAAGCGATGACCCAATTGTTAAGGAAATATTACCATAATGTTAACCCTTTCCAAAAAAGGCAGATAGTTTACAAAATCGAACGTATTCCTGGCTGATAATAAATAATTTATGAATACCTGTTATTCCTAATTTTAAAGAGATGCCCCAGATTTGGCCCTATCCGCCGTCCGGGGAACCATCCGTGTTAAGAAATCATTATCAAACCTCGATCTGACCTTTTGCGATGGCTCATTCCGCTTATTTTGTCGGAATGAAGGGATTTAATGCTTTTGTTCAATTATTCATGCCGAAAGACAAGGTCTTTTACTCCCTTTTCGAGGAGGTAGCGGACAGTGTGGCGAAAATGGGCGCTTTATTGAAAACGGTTGTCTCCGAGCCCGATTACGATAAACGCGCGGCGCTGATCCTGCAGCTGGAAGCCCAGGAGCATATCAATGACGAGTTCACTCATCGGATTTTTACGGAACTGGGTCGCAATTTTATCACCCCGTTCGACCGGGAAGATATTCACTACCTGGCCAGCTCGCTGGATGATATTTGCGACTATATTTACGCCGCCGCGAAAAAGATCAATTTTTATAAGGTAAACCCGAGTGATGCAGGTATCCAGAAGATGGCGGATCTGATCGAGCAGGGGGCGCAACAGATCCGTGGGGCGGTCAGGGAACTGAGGAATATGCGGAACATGCGGACCATTACCGATGCGCTGGTCCGGGTGAACAGCCTGGAGAACCAGGCCGATGATGTTTTCGACAGGAGCATCGAACGGCTGTTCGAAACCGAACCGGATGCGAAAGAAGTGATCAAGAAGCGCGACATTTACCAGGTGATGGAGATCGTGACGGATAAGTGTGAGGATGCCACCAACGTCATCGAGTCGATTATTATCAAGTACGCTTAACAAATCTCCTGAAAAGCCGGATGGCCGCATGATCTTCCTTTCTACCATTATTATATTGGCATTGGTATTCGACTACATCAATGGTTTTCATGATGCAGCCATTTCGATCGCCACGATCGTGTCCACCAAGGTGCTTACCCCCTTTCAAGCGGTCCTGTGGGCGGCCATCTTCAATTTCGCGGCTTTTTTCATCTTCCGGTATTTCATCGGCGAATTCAAGATCGGCAATACCATCGCGCACTTTGTCGACCGTGATTTCATTACTCTCCCGGTCATCTTCTCCGGACTGATCGCCGCCATCATCTGGAACCTGCTGACGTGGTGGCTGGGCATCCCATCCAGTTCCTCCCATACGCTGATCGGCGGGTTCGTCGGCGCCGCGCTGGCCCATGCCGGCGGGTGGTTCGTCCACGGAAAGAATGTGATCGACTATGCCAGCGTCATTCCGACCTTCTGTTTCATCATCCTGGCGCCGCTGATCGGGTTCGTGGTAGCGCTGGTGATCACCATTCTGATCGTCAATATGTTCCGGCGCAGCCACCCCTATAAGGCGGAAGCGTGGTTCCGGCGGCTTCAGCTGCTGTCATCGGCAGCGCTAAGCCTGGGCCATGGCGGGAACGATGCCCAAAAGGTCCTTGGAATCATTGCCGCCGCTCTGGTCGCTCACGGCGACCTCGACCGGGTACAGGATGTTCCCGCCTGGGTACCGATCTCCTGCTTCTCGGCCATTGCCCTGGGAACCATGAGCGGCGGGTGGCGGATCGTCAAGACCATGGGTACCCGGATCACCAAAGTAACTCCGCTGGAAGGCGTCTGCGCAGAAACCGCCGGAGCTATCACCTTGTTCCTGACCCAGTACCTGGGCATCCCGGTAAGCACGACCCATACGATCACCGGGGCGATCGTCGGCGTGGGTGCAACCAAACGGATGTCGGCAGTCCGCTGGGGTGTCACCATCAACCTCGTGTGGGCCTGGATCCTGACCATCCCGGTCAGCGCACTGTTGGCAGCGGCGATATATTGGATATCTCATGCACTGACGATGACTTGATATAATTTATTAATTCTTTAAACAGCCGGAATAGGCGGGTAATCAATTTTTGGCTAATTTTATGTTCTTCCATGCCCACAAATGGTCAAGAGAATACATAATATCTCGTTTTATGCCCTGTTGATACCGCTATATGCAGTATTCTTTTCCGTTCAGGTCTTCTTTAATTTCGACTGTCCCGGATCGGATACTCAAACTTTTTTAAGGCATTTATGCTCCGGTCATCATCCCGAAAGGATGGCCAGTTTTGCAGCGCAAACGCCTTCTCATTCCTCTTCCCGGTCAATCCGGCTAAACAGGCATTTTCACCAGGAGAACTTCCCGCCCTGTGACAGCATTTCAATAAATGCACCTGAGCCTTATCCCATACAGAGGACTCTTGGGCTTTACCCGGACAGTTTCCTGCCTTCTATCACGCGGGGTCACCGGCTTTTGCGCGGACCTCCTTCCATGGCCTGACATTTTTGGCAACCAAATTTCTCATTTTAAATCATTGGTATGGTCACTTTCTGTTCCAGAAAGTTTCTCAGGGTAATCAGTATCTTCCTGCTGACGCCTTCGCTTTCGGTATTTGCGCAAGAGAAGAACTATTCTTTATCCGATTATATCGATTCCGCCCAACGCCATCTGCCCGTCCTGTTCCAGAAAAAGGCGCTGGTCGACGCCGCCAAGGCCGGCATTACGGATGCCAGGCATAGCTTCCTGCCCACCTCCTTTGCTGGAGATGAGGCGTCCGTCGGAACGGACAACTCCCTGCCCGGTTCGTATATATCCTTCGGGATCATCCCCTCAACCTCGAGTGGCGTGCGCAGTTCCAATACCTTCCAGTCCGCCATCGGCAATATAGGTTTCCTGTATAACCAATATGAGCTGCTGGACTTCGGGCTGAAAAAAGCGACGGTGCACCAGGCCGAAGCTTTTACCGATCTGAGCCAGGCCGACCTGGAAAGAGAGCGCTACCTGGTAAAATGGGAAGTGGGCAAATTATACCTCGACATCCTTAAGAATCAATTCCAGCTTGGCATTGATTCGGAGAATGTAAGCCGGTATGAGGTCCTCTACAGGGTCGTCGAGGCGGTGACGCGCAGCGGGATCAAACCCGGCGCCGACTCCGCCCTGGCAATGGCCGAACTATCCAAGACCCGCATCACCTACAACCAGACCCGGGGTGAGATCCGGCAATTGCAGCAGCAATTGAGCTATCTGACCGGTATCCCGGTCAATGATGTCAATATAGACACGTCAAGGGCCCAAAGCTATTTGTCTTCAACGGAAATCCTGGGCCGGATACAGGATACCACCGCCTCCCTCAATCCCCTTATCGACTATTATAACCGGCAGAAAATATTCTACTTACAGACGGAAGACCTGGTCAGGAAGAGCTTCCTGCCAAAAGTGCTGCTGACGGGCGTGGTCTGGGGAAGGGGTTCGAGCATCGATTACCAGGACAACTATAAATCCATGGCGACAGGTCTCGGTTACCAGCGGTTCAATTATATGGCGGGACTGACATTGGAATATAATCTTTTCAACATCGTTCACCGGAAGGACAAGGAAGCCATTGCCCGCAACAATACGATCGCCAGCGATTATGACCTGCAGCAGCAGCAATTGTCTATCCTCAATGTCGGCAATAAGGCGGATGAAGCCATCCGGACGGCCGTGGAGAACCTCGCCGAGATCCCCATCCAGATAGGCGCCGCAAGGGACGCTTTTGGCCAGAAGACCGCTCAATATAAAGCGGGAATTATCAACCTGGTCGATCTTACCGACGCGTCTTTCGTGCTGTACCGGTCGCAATCCGATTATGTGCAGACCCTGAGCGACTGGCTGCTTGCCAACCTGGATAAGGCGGCATCTGCCGGCAACCTTGACCTATTTATTCAAGCTATTAAATAACTTTTTACAAAATGGTACGAACAGCTTTAAAAAGGCCTATTACCATCCTGGTATTGTTCATCGGCCTTTTGTTGTTCTCGATAATGGCCGTCCGGACGATACCCATTGATATCTTCCCCAAACTGAATTCACCCACCATTTATGTGATCGAGCAATATGGCGGGATGTCGGCGCAACAAATGGAAGGGTTTTTTGCCACCCGCATGCAGGACCAGTTCCTGTATGTCAACGGGATCAAGAATATCGAAAGCAAGAACATCCAGGGGCTTTCACTGATCAAATTAACTTTTTATGAAGGTACGGATATGGCCGAAGCTTCAGCGCAGGTGGCCTTGCAGGTCAACCGGACAATGGCCTTTTTTCCACCGGGCGCATTGCCGCCCCAGGTGGTCCGGTTTGATGCCTCTTCCCTGCCGGTAGGCGAGTTGGTGTTCAGCAGCAAAACAAGGTCGCTTAAGGATATCTTCGACCTGGCCCTCACGAGGGTACGTCCGCTATTCGCGACGGTGCCCGGGCTGCAGGCGCCTCCTCCCTTTGGCTCAAATGCCAGATCCGTGCTGATCAATGTCAGCCCCGAGAAATTGCGGATGTACAATTTATCTGCCGATGAGGTCGTGGACGCCATCGCCAAAAACAATGCGATCACGCCTTCCGGCAATCTGCGGGTAGACAGCATCATGTACGTCACGTCCATCAATTCGCTGGAAGGGAAGGTCGAGCATTTCGAGGACATACCGATCAGGAGCAACGGCACCACCTCCATCTATGTGAAAGACGTGGCCAGCGTGGTAGACGGAGCCGATATTACCGTGGATTATGCGCTGGTCAACGGAAAAAGATCGGTGTATATGCCGATCGTCAAAACAGCGGATGCCTCCACCTGGGAGGTGGTGCAGACCTTGCGGACCAGGATACCTGAGATGAAAAGCCTGCTGCCCGACGACGTGGACATCAGCTATGAATTCGACCAGTCCGTCTTTGTCATCAATTCGGCAAAAAGCCTGATGACGGAAGGCATATTGGGCGCCATTCTGACCGGCCTGATGGTCCTGCTCTTCCTTCGCGACTGGCGCAGCAGCCTGGTCGTCATCATCACCATCCCCGTCGCCGTATTGGGAGCCGTATTCTTTTTGAAGCTGGCCGGGCAGACGATCAATATCATGACGTTGAGCGGACTGGCCCTGGCCATCGGCATCCTTGTCGACCAGGCGACGGTGACCATCGAGAATATCCACCAGCACCTCGAAATGGGAAAGACCAACCGGCAGGCCATCCTGGATGCCTGTTCAGAGATATCTTTTCCCTTGTTGCTGATATTGATGTGTATATTGGCCGTCTTTGCGCCGGCATTCGTCATGAACGGGGTCCCGAGGGCGATGTTCCTGCCGCTATCGCTTTCGATCGCTTTTGCCATGATCGTCAGCTTTGTCGCCGCCCAGTCGCTGGTGCCCGTCGTATCGGTCTGGTTGTTGAAAGCGGAAAAATTCCAAACCCATCTTCACAAGGCCCAGGCCCGGGGCGACATCCGGAACGAGCACGACATCCGGAACGAACATGACGACACCCGCAACGAGCACGACACCCGCAACGAAGACGACATCCGGAACGAACACGATATCCGCAACGAAGACGACGATTATTTCCAGCGGCTCAAAAGAGGGCTCACCTCCAGGCTGGGAAAGTGGATGCCGAAAAGAAAATTGATCGTGCCGATCTACGTGGTGGTAACTGTCGGAGCCGCGGCATGCTGCTACCTCATCATAGGAAAGGACCTGCTGCCGAAAAACAACAACGGCCAGATCCAGCTTCGGATCAGAGAGCCGGACGGCACCCGGCTCGAAGTAACCGAACGGGCGACAAAGGATATCCTGGACATCATCGACTCCACGGTACACCACGAGGTGGCCATTTCTTCCGCTTATGTCGGGCTGGTGCCCAGCAACTTCGGGACGAGCAACCTGTATATCTTCAATAGCGGCACCCATGAAGCGGTGATCCAGATGGACCTCAACGCGGACTATAAAGTAAACATGGAAGATTTGAAGGAGGAGTTGAGGAAAGTCATTTCGCAGCATTACCCCAACATAAAGATTTCCTTCGAGCCCATCGAGCTAACCGAAAAGATCATGGCGCAGGGCGCCTCTACGCCCATCGAAGTAAGGGTGGCCGGGAAAAATATGACGGACATAAAAACCTATGCGACCCGTCTGGTGGCGAAATTGAAATCTATCCCTTTCCTCCGGGATGTGCAGATCGCCCAGCCATTGAATTTTCCTACGGTGGAAATATCGGTGGACAGGAACAAACTGGCCTTGATGGGGCTTTCCATCGATAACGTGTCAAAAAGTATCACCGATGTCACCTCCTCCAGCCGCTATACCGATAAGAACCTCTGGCTGGACACAAAAGCCGCCTATACCTACCAGACGCAGGTAGAAGTGCCGGAATATATCATGAATTCGGTGACTCAATTGGAATCGGTTTCGCTGGTGCCCGGCCAGATGCGCCCCGTTCTCTCGGATGTCGCTACCATCCGCATAGATACTTTACCCGGTGAGTACGACCGCAGCGGCCCCCGGCGGTTCGTTACGGTCAGCGCCAATATTTATAAAAAGGATCTGGGAAGCGCGACGGCGGCCGTGCAGCATGCGATCGATGAAATGGGTGCGCCGCCGACGGGCCTGGTGGCCGAAATAAAGGGCATGTCTTCGCTGCTGACCGAGACGCTGGACTCACTGCAAAGCGGGCTGCTCGCCGCCATTGTCGTGATCCTTCTCTTACTGGCCGCCAACTACCAGTCCTTCGGTTTGTCCATCTCCGTCCTGGCCACCGTGCCGGCCGTTCTGCTGGGGGCCATGTTGCTATTGCTGGCCACCGGGGCGACCCTGAACCTGCAATCCTATATGGGCCTGATCATGGCTGTCGGCGTATCGGTGGCCAATGCGATACTCATCGTCACCAACGCGGAAAAGCTTAGGCTGGAATACAAAGACCCTTTCAAGGCAGCCATTGTAGCTGCCAGTCTCAGAATGCGCCCTATCCTGATGACCAGCCTGGCCATGATCGCCGGGATGATCCCCATGGCCAGCGGGCTCGGGGAAGCGGGCGACCAATCGGCCCCATTGGGCCGCGCGGTCATCGGGGGGTTAGCCGCTTCCACGTTTGCCGCCCTTTTCATCGTACCGCTGGTTTACGGCTGGATACAACAGAGATCATCCTTCAACTCAGTCTCCTTATTACCCGAAGATTCGTCTAAATAAAATGATATGAACAAAAAGATTTTTATCCTGCTTTTACTTTCCGCATTTGCGTATTTTGGCTGTTCCGATAAAAAGGACCCCGTCAGCAGCACGACCGGCTCCGCCGCGCCTCATTATGAGCTGGCGAGGGTAGAAAGAAAAAGCGTGGAAGAGGTCATGAAACTGCCGGCTCAACTGGCGGCCTACCAGCAGGTAAGCATATTCCCGAAAGTGAACGGTTATGTAAAAACCGTATTGGTGGATATCGGTTCCCATGTAAGACAGGGGCAGTTGCTGATGGTGCTCGAAGCTCCCGAACTGATACAGGCAACCGTACAGGCGAAAGAGCGATATGCCCGGGCTCAAGCCGATTATACCATCAGTAAGGAAGACTACGAGCGGCTCGAAGAGGCGTCCGAGACGCCGGGAGCCATTTCCCCGATGGATCTGGCCTCCGCCAAAGCAAAGATGACCGCGGACAGCGCCCTGAGCAACGCAGAAAAGGCCAACTGGCAAATGCAGCAGACTATGCTGGATTACCTGCAGGTGACCGCCCCGTTCAGCGGCGTCATTACCCAGCGAAATGTGCATCCGGGCGCCCTGGTCAATGCGGAAAACAAGGACATCCCCATGCTGGAGCTAAAAGAGGTGGATCACTTGCGTCTCCAGGTGGACATCCCCGAAAGCATGGCCGCCACTTTGAGGGGCAGCGATACGCTGTCGTTCTACTTAAGCGCATACCCGGGAAAGAGAATGACCGGCGTTATTGCCAGGAAATCGATGAACATCAGCGTTCAATACCGGTCGGAACGGGTGGAACTGGATGTCTATAACAAGGACGAGGCCCTGGCGCCCGGAATGTATGCTGACGTGCTCTTCGATTCCAAAGGTATTCCCGGTGCGCTTTCCGTTCCAAGATCGGCCGTCGTCACTTCGACCGAAAGAAAATATGTAGTGGCCGTCCGAAATGGCAAAACGGTCAAGGTGGACGTCACGACCGGGAATGAGGGGGATAACCGGATCGAGGTCATCGGAGCGTTACAGCCCGGCGATGAGGTCATCGCCAATGCCGATGATGAGATAAAACAAGGGATCACCATAAATTAACCGAAATGATACGAGCAGCCCTCAAAAGGCCGATCACCGTACTTGTATTTTTTATCGGGCTCCTGTTATTCTCCATCATGGCGGTCCGGTCGATATCCATCGATATCTTCCCCCGGCTGAACCTTCCCACCATCTATGTGATCGAACAATATGGCGGGATGTCCGCGCAGCAGATGGAGGGATTCTTCGCCACGCGCATGCAGGACCAGTTCCTGTATGTCAACGGCATCAAGAATATCGAGAGCAAAAATATCCAGGGGCTTTCCCTGATCAAACTTACCTTTTACGAAAATACCGATATGGCGGAAGCTTCGGCCCAGGTGGCTCTGCAGGTCAACCGGACGATGGCCTTCTTTCCACCGGGCGCACTGCCGCCGCAGGTAGTGCGTTTCGACGCCTCTTCCCTGCCCGTAGGCGAGCTGGTGTTCAGCAGCAAGACGAGGCCGCTGAAGGACATATTCGACCTGGCGATTACCCGGATCCGGCCTTTGTTCGCCACGGTACCGGGTCTATCCGCGCCTCCCCCATTCGGGTCCAATGCGAGGTCGGTGCTGATCGACGTCAACCCGGAGAAATTGCGCATGTACAATCTATCGGCCGATGAAGTCGTGGAGGCGATCACGAAGAACAATGCCATTACGCCCTCGGGCAACCTTCGCCTGGATAGCATGATGCTGGTCAGCTCTATCAATTCCCTGGAAGATAAAGTACAGAAATTCGAAGATATCCCTATCAAAAGCAATGGTTCAACTTCTATCTATGTCAAAGACGTAGCCGACGTGGTAGACGGCGCCGATATTACCGTGGATTATGCCCTGGTGAACGGCAAGCGGTCGGTGTATATTCCCGTGGTAAAAACGGCCGACGCCTCCACCTGGGAGGTCGTACAGACCCTGCGCAAGCGGATCCCTGAAATGAAAAGCCTGCTGCCCGACGACGTAAATATCAGCTACGAATTCGACCAATCCGTCTTTGTGATCAACTCGGCAAAGAGCCTGATGACGGAAGGCATCCTGGGCGCCATCTTAACCGGGTTGACGGTCCTGTTCTTCCTGCGTGACTGGAGAAGCAGCATGGTCGTCATCATCACTATTCCCGTTTCCGTGATGGGGGCCGTGTTCTTTTTAAAGCTGACAGGCCAGACGATCAATATCATGACGTTGAGCGGCCTGGCGCTGGCTATCGGGATATTGGTCGACGAAGCGACGGTTACCATTGAAAATATCCACCAGCACCTGGAAATGGGAAAGAGCAAGCGGCAGGCCATACTGGATGCCTGCAATGAAATATCCTTTCCGAAACTGCTGATCCTGTTATGCATCCTGGCCGTGTTCGCGCCTTCTTTCGTCATGACGGGGGTTCCCAAGGCGATGTTCCTTCCGTTGTCACTGGCGATCGCCTTCGCCATGATCTGTTCCTATACCTCTGCACAAACGCTTGTTCCGGTGATTTCCAACTGGATCTTAAAAGAGGAACTGTATCAAAAACACGGGGCCGGGGTCGCAACCGATCACGGCCACGGAGATCCCGGCCACGAAGATCACGGTCACGGAGATCACGGTCACGGAGATCCCAGCCACGGAGATCACGGCCACTCCCCTTCCGGGGAAAAGGGGTTCTTTAACCGGCTTAAGACGGCGCTCGCCCGGAGGCTGGAAAAATGGATGCCAGGAAGAAAATGGATCGTGCCGGTATACCTGGTATTGGCGCTGGGGGCCGCAGGCGCCTGTTTCCTGGTCATCGGGAAGGACCTGTTGCCGAAGACGAATAACGGTCAATTGCAGCTGCGTTTACGGGAGCCGGACGGCATCCGGCTGGAGGTCACCGAAAGGACGACAAAGGAGGTGTTGAAGATCATCGATTCTACCGTACATCAGCATGTCAACATTTCCTCCGCGTTCATCGGCCTGGTGCCCAGCAGCTTCGGCACCAGCAATTTGTATATATTCAACAGCGGCACGCATGAATCAGTGATCCAGATCAACCTGGATGAGAACTACAAGGTAAGAATGGAGGACCTCAAAGAGACTTTACGCCAAGAGATCCTGCAGCGTTATCCCGAACTTAAAATTTCCTTCGAGCCTATCGAACTAACGGAAAAGATCATGGCGCAGGGCGCGGCGACGCCTATTGAAGTGAGGGTGGCCGGCAAAAACATGGACGAGATCAGGAACTATGCCGAAAGGCTGGTGGCTAAATTGAAATCCATCCCGTTCCTGCGGGACGTCCAGGTGGCGCAGCCGCTGAATTTTCCGACCATCAACATTACGATCGACCGGAACAGGCTCGAATTAATGGGGCTTTCCATCAATTCCGTTTCGAAGAGCATTACGGACGCAACCTCTTCAAGCCGCTATACGAACAAAAACCTGTGGCTGGATGACAAAGTAGCTTACACTTATCAGACACAGGTGCAGGTACCGGAATATGTCATGAACTCCGTCCAGCAGCTACAGTCGGTATCGCTGGTAAAAGGTCAGCCCAGGCCGGTCCTGTCGGATGTGGCGCAAATAAGCGTCGATACCCTGACCGGGGAATATGACCGGAACGGACCGCGAAGGTATGTCACCGTAAGCGCCAATATTCATGACAGGGATCTGGGTAGCGCAACAAATGCGGTGGAAAGCGCGATCAAAGACCTTGGCAGTACCGGTAACGGGCTGGTGGTCGAGGTAAAGGGGATGTCCTCCCTGTTGACCGAGACCCTCGATTCCCTGCAAAGAGGGCTGCTCGCGGCCATCGTCGTCATTCTTTTATTGCTGGCGGCCAACTATCAGTCTTTCGGCGTCGCTGTTTCCGTCTTGTCGACCGTACCCGCCGTCATCCTGGGCGCGATGCTGCTGTTGCTGGCTACCGGCGCGACCCTGAACCTCCAATCGTACATGGGGATTATCATGTCTACGGGCGTGTCGGTGGCCAATGCACTTTTGATCGTCACGAATGCCGAAAAACTGCGGCTGATATACAAAAACCCCTTTAGGGCAGCCATCACCAGCGCCAGTATCCGTTTACGCCCCATCATGATGACCTCCATCGCAATGATCGTCGGGATGATCCCCATGGCCAGCGGCCTCGGTGAAGCGGGAGATCAGTCCGCTCCGCTCGGACGGGCCGTCATCGGCGGGTTGGCGGCATCCACATTTGCCGCTTTATTGATCGTACCGCTGGTATATGGATGGATCCGGCAAAAGCAGTCATTCGGATCTGCATCATTATTGCCGGAAGACGATAGAGAATTAACAACCTCCTAATTTTGAACGACATGAAATTATTATCCAAGAACGAGGTAGAAGCGCTACGGGTGGAGTTGATCCATATGATCCTGTTTTCCATAGCCTGGGCGATAATCGGAGAATATGTACTGAACTTCAGGGACTATGCGGTCGGCGGCGGGCTTATACTGATTGCGGATATAAGCCTTGCACTCTATTCCATAAAGCTTTACAATGTGGAGGGCAATCTAAAGAAGGATGTAGGCCCTGCAGTAAACGCAAGGGAAACCCGACGAGACCGTTTGTACCTGCTTGTTTTTGCCTTTGAAGCAGCGGCCATCCTGGTTACCTGGATATTGATCCTGAATTTTGGCCATGAGAACTGGCTGATCGCCGGCTTCGCCCTGGTCGCGGGACTGCATTTCTTCCCGCTGGCCAGGGTAGTCGCCCTGAAGTCCTATTACTTGCTTGGCGGCTGGATCTGCGTATTGGCAGTTGTCGGTTACAAGCTGCTTTCTTCAGGAATAAAACCGGACTACCTGGGGAACATCGTAATCGCTTACGGCTGCGCCGCGGGCGCTCTTGCCGACGGCATCTGGATTGTCATGAAGGCAAGAAGGGCGTCGCAGCGGCAGCTTTAAATCCTGTCAGTCATCATTAAATCTTATCCCGCATCAGTCGCCGAATCTTATCCCTCATCAGTCGCCAAATCCTATCAGCAGGCATCAGTCGCCGGCGAACGGTTCGGTCGGCATTTCATCCGGCGTGTGGACAGCTTTCTGCAATCTGCCGTCAGGGGTAAAATACAGAACATATTTATTACTAAACGAATGAGTATCGAAAAGGTCCCAATCGATGTACCCGCCATAATCAACCCCGACGATATACAAGGTCCTGTGGAATGGAAGTTGCACTTTTTCCATTTTATCGATAAAATATTTTCCATAACTGGACCTGGCAAGCCCGTCGCGAACCGCTTCCGGCAGGTCGCTTATCCTCGAGAGCCTGGTATCGGTCCGCAACCAGGTTCCGTCAAGGAAATAGTAAGCATCCGCTGATCTCTCCTTGTTAGTGATGAAATTGATGACATAATCATTCGTTCTCCGCGCCCAGTTGTTCATTTCCGCGGTCGGATACCGGCTGGAGAAAGCCGAAGTTATCCTCGCAGGAAGATATCCGGGTCCTATTGGCGCCGCTGTCGCGGCATATTGAAAAGCGAATACTGCCATGCAGGTGAGCGCCGGTACTATTATCTTTTTCATAACATCATGTTTTATTTTAAAAATCCCCACCCCATCCTATTTATCGCAATTCTCATTCCTATGAGGCACGGGGTGGGGACAATTATAAAAGATATAACAGAGACAGCGACAATTTTAACAATGATCAATAAGGACATATCCTTTCCGGGAGATCGTATACAACATCTTCACCGGGAAATTGTATTCGATCTTTTTTCGCAGCGCGGATATTCGCGCATCAAGCGTATGGTTGAGGATATCCTTTCCCCAGATCTCCCTGAGGATCTCCTCCCTCGGCACGATGCGGTTCTTATTGCGCAGCAGATACTCCAGCAGTTGAAATTCCCTGAGTTCCAGACTCAGTTTCTGCCCCTCCCTTCGCACCTCATGGGTGTCCGGGTCGAGGGTAAGTCCCGCGGCTGCCAGCATCGGACATTCGCTGTCGGCAGAGGCTATAATACTCTGATCCATACAAAATACTTTTGGTTAGCAAATAAGGTTAGTTAGAAAAGATCTCATGCCCGGAAAGGAGGTCCGCGCTGTTGCGGTATGGGCCGAAGGATGTGCGGGAGGCTTGCCGGCCGCTCCTGCCTCCATATCCGCGGGGCAGGCAAGGGAAGTATCGCGGCAATCAGCGGTGAAAGGAGCGCATAGACGTGTTTGCCGTCAAAACGCTTATCCAGCGACAAAACTCTGATATTTTGTGAATCCGGTGTCAGGGCTCCCCTGACTTGCGATAAGGACGAAGTCCCCTTTGAGGGCGTCTTTCCCCACGCGGCCCCCTGGCCCTGCGCGGCGGAATAGAAAGGGTAGCTGGCGCAGAAATAATACCTGCCGGAAAGCTGCGTGACGAATAAAGCCAGATAAGCCACAATCAGCGCAAACCTGATGATCGCCTTCGGTCTCGTATGTCGTTGCCCGGTCACGTTAACGGAGTTGAATCTCAATAATAAAGGTAGCTGATTTTTCGGAGATTGTTTGCTGTTCACCGCCGGCCGCCGCCGGATAAAAGCATATCGGGATTATCGAGGTCTTTGACGGGGAGGGCGTCGGCGTTGTTCATGACTTTGTTTCTTCAACTCCAATTGCCGAATATCTTCCTGGTCCTTGGGGCGGTTGAGGGTATTGTGGGTAGAAGATCAAGGGTATATTGAGATCATTCCAGTCTGAAAAAAGACCGCTTTGGATCCGGGGTTTTCTCTGCCTTGAAACCACTGACGTCCTCGCCGAGTTTTTCCAGGGCATTGAGCAGTTTGAAATAGTTATTATAGGTTGGGTTATACCAGAAATCGAGGTCAATGACTTTGGATTGCCGGCCCGATGTATCCAATGACCAACGATCATACCCTAACAAGGCCACCGCTGCACCCCCAATAGTTAAATATTACAAAGCCTGTTCATTGAGAATTTGGCAGACACTCTGCAAATGCTCGAAAAAAATTGTATTCACTTCCACGTTTTCTTCTTCGTTTTCTTCAATTGGCGGCCTTTGCCGGGTAAGTAGGTAGATCTGAGATGGTCAATGACCTCTTTGCGTTCAACGTGCAGCTGAGCGGGGGTCTTGGTGGACGGGAATAAAAATGGCGAGGACTTCATCTCCTCAAACGTGCGGAAACGCGTAAGTCTGGACGGTTCGGTGATATGGTTATCTTTCTTTCTCATATCAAATCAAATACAAGTTAATCAATTTTGCCGATAAAATAAAATCGCTGAGGGCCTCATTCGCTGAAAATATGAATCGCTACTTACGCATGCTCCAGCAAAAATTCGGCATCGATCTTCAGTACCTTATGGATGCCCTTGAGAAATTGCAGATCGGGCTTCCGTTTCCCGGTCAGGACTTCGGAGACCTTGGATTTCGCGAGGCCCATTGACTTTGCCAGTTGGGTTTGATTCATCTTGCTCTCGAATAATTTGAGCGCTACGGCATCCGCGATCGTCGTTGGCGTTTTGGGTTTTAGGCCCAGGACCTCGTCCTCGTATTTCTCGGCGGCGACCGACATTTCTGCCAGCTTCCTGAGTTCGGATTTGGTCAATGTGGCTTCCCCCTTGTTCATGAGGTTGTAGATGTCCACCATTGTTTGGTGGTATTCCTTTTTGGAACGAATTGAATAGGACATAATTCTATTTTTTAAAAGTGACGTTAGCGGCGTCGACCTCATCGTATTCCTTATGCGTGCCCACAAATAAAATATACACTGTTCGCACCTTGAAAATGATCAGAGCGATCAGCCGATAAGTGTTTCCGCGAATATTGAATACATATCGGTCATTTCCCACCGCATCCGTGCTGTTAAAACTCTTCTTCAGTGCTGCGAAATCCTTCCAATCAGCCTCTTTTGTCACTGCATACCATTGGTCCATCGAGCCCGCCGAATCCGGATGGCGGACGATGAAATTTCTAAGGGCAGCTTTTGAGATAGTAACCATATCGGCGTCTTCACCCCCAAAAATAGGCTTTTCTGAACAAAGTTCCAAATTATAGAACCTTGTTCGCATTTTTTGTGATTAATGCGGTCGCACAGGCGGGAATCAGCTTTACCCCACACAATTGGCACCGGGCTCGGCGGAGCGTATCGGGAGACCATTTCCGATTGCAAAAATGTCTGCTGCCAAACACCGGACCGGGAAAAATTTTCAGTTCCTGACCGTCGCACCCGCCCGGGAATGTCACTTCTTCAGTTTCCCGCCCGTTGGCACCTGATTTGTA
>DATJMG010000109.1:0-20392 GCA_035508835.1 Puia sp. | reverse complement strand
ACCTCGCTCTGGCCCTTCGCCGCTCCGACGTCGACATTGTTGCGGTCTGCGACGTAGACGAGGTAATGCTCCAACGCACCAACGACATTCTAAAGAAATCCGGCAAACCGATGCCAAAGGTCTTCACCGGCAGCCCCTACGCCTACCGGGACCTGCTAAGCAACACCAAAGACCTCGACGGCGTGATCATCGCCACCCCCTGGGAATGGCATGCCCCTATGGTCCTCGATTCCCTGAACGCCGGGCTCAAATATGTCGCCACCGAAGTTATTTTGGGCATTACCCTGCAAGACCATTGGGATGTCGTCAACGCGGCGGAGCGCCATAAAGCCAATGTCATGATGCTGGAGAACGTCTGTTACCGCCGCGATGTCATGGCGGCGCTCAATATGGTCCGCCAGGGCCTCTTCGGGGAGCTCCTCCACCTGCAGGGCGGGTATCAGCACGACCTGCGGAGCGTCAAGTTCAACGACGGCAAGCCGCCTTACGATCACGGCGTCGAGTTCGGCGAAAAGGCATTCTCAGAAGCCCGCTGGCGTACCAATCATTCCGTCCACCGTAACGGTGACCTGTATCCTACTCACGGCGTCGGCCCCCTCGCCATGATGGCCGATATCAACCGCGGCAACCGCTTCCTGTCACTCTCCTCCTTTGCGACCAAGACGCGCGGCCTTCATAACTATATCGTAAAGAACGGCGGTGAGCACCACCCCAATGCCGCCGTCCGCTTCCGTCTCGGCGATATCGTCACCACCCACATCCATTGCGCCAACGGCGAGACCGTTTTCCTCCAGCACGACACCAACAATCCCCGCCCCTATTCCCTCGGCTTTCGCGTCCAGGGCACCAACGGACTTTGGATGGACGTTGCCAAAAGCGTCTATATCGAAGGGCAGAGCAAGGCGAATGACGAATGGGATCCTGCTGACACCTGGTTTACCAAATATGATCACCCCCTTTGGCAGCGCTACAGCAAAGATGCCGAAGGCGCCGGCCATGGCGGGATGGACTTTTTTGTGCTCAATGCCTTCGTCGAATCGATCAAACGCGGCGTTCCCACCCCCCAGGACGTCTATGACGCGGCCACCTGGAGCGTCATTTCCCCGCTCAGCGAAGCCTCCATCGAGGCCGGGTTCCAACCCATCCCGTTCCCCGACTTCACCCACGGCAACTGGATGTACCGCAAGAACGACTTCGCGCTCAACGACGAATACTAGCGGCATCCCATCCGCGCAAACCCGCCTGACCATCCGCGCCCGCACGCACCACCCGTGCGCGCAAGCCCGCCCGCACCCATCCGCGCGCCCGCCCCAAAATCATCCCCCGCCCTGACCCCCGTCATATGCCACCCTCGGCGCCGAAGCTACTTTTGATCCGACCAACAAACATTTTATGGATTCGGACAAAGTCTTATCCTCCAGCATCCTCGATATCATCTTCGACGGGCGGAACAAAGATTACGGCGCTTATGAGCTTCGCTCTCATCATAACGCCCGCGTGATAAGCGGATTGCTTGTCGTCGCCGCCATCACCGGCTTGCTCTTCCTCCTCGTCGCTATCCCCTGGCGGCACCCAAAGGCGGCCGCCGGGCTCATCCAGGTTACCGACGTCCAGCTGGAAGAAGTTCAAGCGGAGAAGAAGTTTACACCGCCCCCACCGCCACCGAAATTGGAACCGGTCAAAGTGGCCCAGCTGAAGTTCACCGCGCCGAAGATCGTAAAGGACGAAGAGGTCAAAACCGAAGACCGGCCGCCTGAACAGGAGAAACTTCAGGATACCCGCATCGGCACGATCAATCAGGAAGGGGTCAAAGATTCCGGTATCGTCGCCCCGCCAACCGATAACGGCAACGGATCCGGTGTAGTCGAAGCACCGCGGCGTTCGAATGACGCAGATTATGACAAGATCTTTACCAAGGTCGAAATCGAATCTCAATACCCCGGCGGCAGCCCCGCATGGCTCCGGTTCCTCAACAAGAATTTGCGCTTTCCTGACGATGCGCTCAACAATAATATCCAGGGCACCGTCATCGTCCAGTTCATTGTTGATAAAGAAGGCAACGTCAGCGACGTCCAGGCGATCAGCGGCCCCGATCAGGGCGGCCTCCGCGATGAAGCCATCCGCGTGATCAGGAAGAGCGGGCAATGGCTTCCCGCGATCCAAAACGGTGTAAAGGTCAAATCCTACAAACGACAGCCGGTTATCTTCGTGTTGGCCTCGGCTTCGCAATAGGAAAAACCAACCCCCAAAAACCGCCCCGCACCCGCCAAAAAAAAGCCCCGCCATCGGCGGGGCCTGCCATTCAAAACTACCGGCTTTAACGGCTTACAAAGTTTGTCCCGCATCTCCCATGCCTTGCGAATTCATATCCTTTCTCTTGAACAGATTGAGGTCCATCTTGCCAAAACGGTAAGCAAACACCACGCGAACTAACTGCGGGTCCTTTAACCGGTCATATTCCTGCTGGAAATAAGCGCTTTCGCTAAACTGATCGGACCACCGGCTCCGGAAGATATCCGTCATCGTTACCGTCACCGACGCGGCATTGTTCTTCAGGAATGTCTTCTTCACCGCCAGATCGACGCCATAGAAGGCCTTGATATAACCCTGGGCAGACGCCTGTGTCTGCGAATTGGGCGGCCCGAACATATTCTGGTTCTGATTGATCGGCAGCTGCGTCTTCGATTGGTAGGTCGCCGTCAGCTGGATCGTAAACCCTGCCGGCAGCTTGAAATTGCTGTTGAACTTCCCGAACGAGCTCCACAGCGCCGGTTGAGATGCCTGACCCAGGCTTTTCGTATTGATATACGAGTTATATACATTGATGTTCAGCGAAGCATCCCACCAGTGCGTGAAATTATAGGTCGCCGTTCCTTCCACCCCTACATTATACGAACTGCTGGCATTCTCATAGGTATTGATCAGCACCGGCTGGCCGACCGGATTCACCCCGCTATCCTGGTAGGGCGTGATCAGGTTTGACGTATACTTGTAATACGCAGAGAACAACAAGGTATTGCTGTGCGGCAGCGTTTTCATATAGGTCAGCTCGAACGACTCCGTGAACTGCGGCAATAACGCCGGATTACCACGGGTAATATTGAGCGTATCCGAATAGTTGGTGAACGGGATCAGCTGGAAGAAACTCGGCCGCTGGATCTTTCGCGTCGCGCTGAGCTGCAGTTCCTGGTCATGCGCAAACTTCTGGCCGAGGAAGACCGACGGGAACAGGCTCAGCGGATAGGTATTCTTGAAGGTCGAATCCTCGTTGATCAGCGTGCCCGAATAGTTGGAGCTTTCAGCCCGTAACCCAAGCGCATAGCTGAACTTCCCAAACCCGCTCGTATAGTTGGCATAGGCCGCATATACCGCGCTTGTACTCTTATAGTCGCTTACCCCCAGCGAGTCGAGGATATAATGACCGTTGCCGTCGTTGTTATAGATGTTTTCGTCGTTGTCCAGGTGCTGAATGGCCGCCCGCAGCCCCGCCTCCAGTTTCGATTTCTTGCCCAGCGGATCGGTATAGTCCGTCTGAATGGTATAGAAGAGCGGTGTCGCCGAACCCAGCTGCTGCTGCTGCGTGCTGAAAGAGATCGGCGAGCCCGGCAGGCCGGAATAGTAATTCGTCGTATACAGGGCCGAACTGGTCGAATTCACGTTGAACAGTGACCCATCCGCCGTCCAGTTTTCCCCGTCTTTGGCAAACAGATGTTTCATCCCCAATTGGGCCCCGTTGACATCGAAGGCCCGGGTCGAAAGGGAAGAGCGGGTGGCATAGGTCACCGACTTGTCCGGCGCCGACAGACTGTCGGTCTGGATCTGCGAGACATCGGTGGGGTTGAACACGCCATGCACCCGGATATAAGAGGCTGATAGCGTTGTTTTGTTGCTGACGAACCAGTCCACGCCTATCTGCCCAAAAAGGAAATGACCCTTGTTTCGTTGCAGGTCCGACTGCAACAGCCTGGTCGTATCCTGGAAAAGGTACGTATACCGGTCCGTGTTGCCGACGGTCTTGCCGTTCATCCCGTTATAAAGCCCGTTGAGCGTGAAGTTGACCTTGCCCTGCCGGACGTTGAAGCCGGCCAGCGCATTCGGTGCTCCATGTGAGTCGACGCCCGCCGAGAGACTCCCGTTATATCCCTGCTTCCGGTTCTTCTTCAAAATGATGTTGAGGATACCCGCGCCGCCGCCTGAAGCGTCATACTTGGCCGAAGGATTCGTGATCACCTCCACACTTTCGATGGCATCCGCCGGGATCTCATCCAGCGTCAGCGTCGTCGGCCGTCCGTCGACAAAGATAGTCGGGGTCTGACCGCGCAGCGTGACGTTCCCGTCGATATCCACATTCACCGACGGCACGTTGCGCATCACATCGAGCCCGGTTCCGCCCGCACTGACGATATTCTTTTCAACGTTGAACACTTTTTTGTCCAGTTCCAGCCTCATTGTAGGCGGAGCAGCGGTAACGGTTGCCGCGCTGAGGGTCTTTACATCCTCGGCGAGCTTGATTATACCCATATCCTTTTCAAAAGAAGGCATAGCGCCCATGGGGTTGCCGTTGTTCTGGCCGCCGGGTGCTGCACCCCCCGCCGGAGCGCCCGACATCGTGATCGTCACCGATACATTTTTTGTCTTATAACCGGTGCCGGAAAGCCGGATCTCCAATGGTGTAAAGATCGGCAGATCCTCGAAGTTGAATTCGCCGCTTGCTTTGGTATCCATTCCTTTTACCAACACCAGCTTTCTCTTTTTTGTGTTGGGATCGACAGTTGATTTCAAGACCAATGCCGAAATATCAGCCAGCGGCTGCCCCGCCGAATCCGTCACTTTACCGTAGGCGCGGCCGATAGAAGGCGGCGGACCCTGCCGTTGACCGCCTTTACCACCTCTGGACGACTGAGGCGGCTGTGCTTGAACAGTGAAGATCATAAGGAGAAGGAAGGTCAGCGAAGTCAAAATGTGTCTCACAATGGTAAATTTAAGTTCACAAAACTACCCGTATCTCTCCATCCTATCCAGATGAATGCTGCAAACGGACCAAAAAACACGGTAAACGGCGCTAAACTCTCGGCAAAACCTCATAACTTCGCCCCATGACGCAGGGCGCTTCGAACAGCTATCGGTATGTCTACCTTGTTGCGCTCTTTTCCGCCGTGTATCTGGCCTTTCTCGTCTCTTCCGCTGAGCCCGGCGTCTTCTTCTCCAGCGACGGCGGGATCAAATACCTGGTCGTTAAACAGCTGACCGAAGGACATGGGTTCAAGTATATGTATCTCCCTCAACCCCAATGGGTCCATCAGATCTGGGCAAACGGCTTCTTTCCCTTCAAACCGCCCTTTCTCTATCCCTCACCGGCCGGCTATCTTTTTGTGTTTCCACCCGCGTTCCAGATCATCAGCTCTTTCTTCTTTGCGCATTTCGGTAACGCCGGATTATTGGTGATGCCGATCCTTTCCACCTTATTGTTGTGGCTTGGCTTCATCCTCCTGTTACGCCGCTGTGACGTCTCCCCCTCCCGAATAGCGATCGGATTGTTCATCCTGGTATTCTGCAGCCCCCTCACGATCTACGGGGCCACGTACTGGGAACACATGACCGCCATCCTCCTCCTGTTCTTTGGCCTGTCTTTTTTGGTCAAACCCGCAACCAATCCCGTTGCCGCAATTATCCTCGGCCTTCTAAGCGGCCTCGCATCCTGGTTTCGCCCCGAAGCCATGATGATGAACGCCCTCTATGGCCTTGCGCTCGTTGCTCTTTTCATAAAAGAACGTAACCGTACGACGATCATGTTTCTCGCCGGCATGGCCCTTGGTGTCGCGAGCTTCCTGCTCTTCAATAAGATCGAATTCGATTCTTTCTTCGGCATCCATAGCCGCCAGGTCCTCCAGGATAGCGTGGAAGGCGGCGTCGAAGTCAATCCTGTTCGCAACCTCATTGCAAATAACTGGATCAATACCCGGCATTACCTGTTCATTTTGTTGCTTTTTCCGGTTGTTTACATCTGGCTTCGCTACCGGAAGCAACTACAGCCCCGCACTTTCCTGCTCATCGGCATCGCGCTCGCCTATTGCATCCTTACCCCTTTCATGGTCCCCAATGACGGTGGCCGGCAATGGGGCGCCCGCTACTTTCTACCCGTTATCCCCGTCGTACTGGTCGCCTTATTGCTCGTAGATAACGAATGGAAACCGCGGTACCCGGCCTGGGCACTCGCGATCCTTTTATTGATGACCGCCTACGATGCTCAGCATAATACCTATAAAGGAGGGATAAAGACACTGGTCTGGGAGAACCGCCACCGCATCTCCCCCGACCTGGATTTTCTGAACCAACAACCCGGAAAGGCTGTTATCGTTTCATTCCCTTATATCGCGATGGAGCTGGGTTATATCTTTGATGACAAATATTTTTTTCTCGCCCCCGACGACAGCACCCTGCATCAACTGCTCCCTCAACTGAAACAACAAGGTATTCGCCAATATACCTACATCTACGACGTCCGCGTCCCCCATGTCAAACCGGCATCCCTCACCGACACCGTCCCCGACTGGCCCCGCGATTTCGGCGATTTTGAATTTCGCGAATACGCGATCCCCTGACCCCGCCACGGACTAACCAGGCCACGGAAATCCATCCATCAATTCGCCCCGGTACCTAACCACAACAGGGCATCTTCGAACAAATTATTTTGTATAGGCGAACTCAGGATCTGATCCCCATGCCCCATATTCATATAGAGCATCTTATACCTCGTATTCGTCCAGACCACCGGCACATCCCCGCTCCGGAGGATATCCTTTTTCCCCAGCGGATAATTTGTAGTATCCAACGAAACCAACACCCGCACCGCCGGGTTCGCCCGCGGATCCGGCTTCCATCCATACCATTCATTGATCGGCGCGACATAACGCCCCGGCAGCCGCACAGTCGCCGCATGCCCCCGACCCTCCACGATCAGCTTCGCCGGGAGCGGCGGCCAGCTATTGTTTAAGAAGACCGCACCACCCAGCATTTGCACAAACCAGGGCCAATGCGTATCCCGGTCATTATAGGCTGATACATGACAACCCAGCCAGGCCCCGCCGTTATCCATGTAGCCCGCGAAAGCAGCCCGCTCTTCCTCCGTATGCGGAAAATCATTCAGCCAAACGACCACCCGGTATTCCCCCAAATGCCTGCTCATTCCCGCCCAATCGGAAGTCGTATCGAATTGGAAACCCTGCCGGGCCGCCAGTTCGCGATAGAACCGGATCGCATCATAGGCAAAAGCGACATGATCGCCTTCGACTGTCGTGCTATAGAACGCCAGGACCTTGAAGGCCGGCGGCGGCGTAGCCGCCGCCCAAAAGATCGCATTCCTCAACATTTTCCGGTAGACCCAATCATCGAACAATACCGGCGAATGCCCCATGAAGATGTAGACGTTCCGCGCCTTCATTCGCTCGTTCGTCCAGACGACCGGATGATCCCCCATCTTGATCGTCGTATCCGGGCGATAGGAGGATTCATCCACATGCGCCAGAACATGAACATTCGGGCGGGGACTTTTATCATACGTATACCATTCCTCCTTCTGCACGACAAACGAATCCGGAATGCCCTTCATCACCGGATGCGCCCCGTCCTCCACATGCACCGTCCCCCGCGCAAACCGCGCGATATAATCCTTCCATCGGATGCCGCCCATAAAGTCATGGAACCACGGCCACATCGGATAGCCATCGAACTCTCCCAGCAGCGACGCATGATGGAGCCCCACCCACCCGCCTCTCCCTTCCTCGATATAGCGTTGGAACGCTGCCATGGCAGTCGGCTTCCACCCATACGGCACATAGTCCAGCTGCAGGATCAGCTGATACTTTGCCAGCAGCTCATCGGTTATGCTGTCCGTATGTGTCAGATAGTCGATCGCGATATTACTGTCCGCCGCCAGCTTCGCCAGCCAGACCCGCGCCCGCGCCGAATACGCTACATGATGACCGCCGTTCTCATAAAGCGCCAGCACCCTGAACCGAGGTGCGACCGTCGCGCCCAGCCCCTTTCGAATCCCCTCCATGATCCCCCGCGTAACACTATCGATGCCCCTGAACAGCGGCCGGTCCGCCGTCGACCAGGGATGCCCCGCCCGATAATCCCCCCAGCGATACTCGATCTTCGAATACTCGTTACTGACACCCGGCCCCACCGGCTTCTCATAATAATGAAAAGCATTAAATATATACCGGCCTGCCCTGACCGTCACCGTCCAATCGAATTTCATCCAAAACCACTTCACCGGCTCCCCTGTCCTGACCTTGAACAATGCCGTACCGCCAATCGTATCCCGCTCTGCCCGATCCGCGTTCCCTAATACTCGCCTGACCTCTGGCTTCCCAACCGCCTCCCTCACCCGCTTAAACCCTTCCCCAACCGTCGGCGAACCCGGCAAGTCATAGGAACCCGTATAATCCACCATCCCGTTCTTCATCGTGATCGGCGGCAGCGGATCGCCGCTCGCTGCCCACAGGATCGCATCCAGGAGCAACCTCGCATACGCCGAATCCTTCAACAACGCCGGATCATGCCCCGGCCCGATATAGACCATCCGGCGATAACGTTCATTCGTCCAGATGATCGGATGATCCCCCATGGGAACCCTCGGATGATACGTCGATTCGTCAACCGTCGCCAGTACGTGTACCCGCCCCCGCGGATTCGGGGTCCACTCATACCACTCATCCGGCCAGTTCACCCGGGCAGGCATATGCGCCATCAACGGATGATAATGGTCGTCCACATGCAGCGTCGCCGTCTGAAAAGCCGGATGCGGACTATAGAGTACGCCGCCCATGAAATTTTCGAACCACTCCCAATACTCCGCGCCCGGCGCCAGGAACTCCCGCCCCGTCAATCCCGCCGCATGAATGCCCACCCAACCGTTTCCCTCCTCGACAAACTGCTGCAGCGCCTCCTGCTGCGCACGCGACATGTCGAACGGCGCCAGTTGCAACATCACGAATACTTTATATCGCCGCAAATTGGCCGGATTGATCACGCTCGTATCGTCGGTAAAATCCAGCCCAAAACGATTCTCCACCGCCATCTTCTCAAAAAAAGGCCGCGCCGCCGCAATCATCCGCTGATGATCCTTCGCCCGCGACGCCACCACCAGCACCCTGAAACCCTGCGCATCGACCGACCCCGCCAACAGCATCCCCGCCAGCAGCATCCCCGCCAACGCCATCACGGCCACCCGCACCCGTACAATTTTTTTATGCATAACTAAAAAACTCGATCATTCACTTTATGTCCAAAAAGCACCAATTGGTGTAAATAGTCTTATTTCCGTTGAATCCCTCCCCTTGTTTTCCGATGGGAAATACAATGGAGGAAGTGTTAGTGGGGACGGCCTCTCCTAAATAATAGGTAGCCCTGTACTTATCAATCTGGCTTACCAGTTTACGATACTCCAATTTCTTTTCTTTGCTAATGAGCGCTTCGCCCAGTTCGAGGTCGCTTGCCCATTTCGATACCTTGACTTTTTCGTCGACAGATTCCGCAAGATTTTTCGTGTTGTCATTATAGATGATGACGATATCGTCCCCCATTGGCGTCGCGATAAAACCGGCAGGCGCACTCGCAATTCCTGGCGCTGCCACTACCTGTACTGCTCCATAGCCGCCTGAACTGGCTCTGGAAATTTCAATCTTCCTGGGAATGATCACCTGCTCAAACGTCTTTCCTTTCGTATCGGGATATAAAACAAAGACCGGCCCTACATGCATCGTAGCAGTCGTAGTCGTTTCGGTCCTGTTCTGCATCATGGGGTTGGGCGCAGACTGCGAAACTCGTTCCGTAGTCCCCTCCGGGCTCCCGATAACAACGATATCTCCATTATCCATCTCCAGGAGCTGCGGGGTAAAATTGAATAATGAATATTCATGTTTATGCTCAATACCACCTCCATTTTCAACCGCCGATTGGATGAATCCCGCGTCAAATGCGTACGTAAGCGGTTTGGATAATTTGAAAGTAGCCGCATCCATACGCGAAACCATGAACCCGCCGCACCAGATTTTCGATGGCTCAAGCCCGGGAATAGAGGTGCCAAAAATGAAAATGCTCTTGCCGTCCCTGGCCAATTGTGCATGGCAATTGTTCGGAGCCACACCTCCTACCGGGTTATAGCGGGTTTCTGTTTTTTGGCCATCCGGCCCGATGCCCAGTATCCGGGTGCCTTCCATTGAATGAAGGACGAGGCATGCCCCGTTGTCATTGGTCAGCACGGCCGAAGGGATGTCGAAAGATTGGAGGTTGACAGGCGCCGTCGAATTCTTGAGCACATGAAGCCCATCATCCAGCACCATGGTTTGCACCTTGCCGGGAGCACTTTTGCACGCTACCAATAGCCGGGTATTGTCCGGAGAGATGGCAAAATAGACCAGCCCTCCTTCAATGACCGACATGATGCTGGAAAAACCCACGTTCTCCTGCTGGATCTTACAGATAGTCAGGGGCTCGCCAAGAGACAGGTCGTTTTCATCGATCCTGGCAAGATAGAGACTCATGGATGCCTTGTCGGCGGCCTTGAAGTAAGCGAGATATAATTTGTTGCTGAAACACAACATCGATGGCTGTAGGGGACCGAAATTTCTCTTTCCATTCTCCAATTCAACATCCGCCACTTTGTTCATATCCTTGTCATACTTGGTGATGGTGACAGAATAGGCCACATCGTATAGTTTGGTGAACAGCCATTTCGCTCCGCTGGTTCCGGAGTTCGTTGCGGTATAGAAATTGTCGTTATAATAAATGGAATGCGTTACGGTTTGGTCCTTAAACCCGTTTTCTTTGACCTTGAATTCATTGGATATGCTCACGGATGAATGCTGGCTCAATAGTCTGGGCGAAACAAGGATGAAAAGGAATAATGCAATAATGTATCTCATGTTGTCGGTTTAGGCGTTATAAATATAAAACATCATCCCCAAACCCTCCCCCTTCTCTATCCCCAAACCCTCCCCCTTCTCTTGCCGCTACCGACCTAACTTCCGTGGAAAGCCCCTTTCGCTTGCCAATCACCGCAATTCCCAGTTTTCCTTTAAAACATTCAATTAAACATTAATT
Organism: Puia sp.; assembly: GCA_035508835.1. Taxonomy (GTDB): domain Bacteria; phylum Bacteroidota; class Bacteroidia; order Chitinophagales; family Chitinophagaceae; genus Puia. The sequence goes on along the minus strand of DATJMG010000109.1, from coordinate 9,283 downwards.
CATAATCTACTAAAAAATAAATATCTAAACAATTAATTCCCTCCGGGAGTACGATTTTTCCCCTCCCGTCGTTTATAATAGGATACCCCGGCATAACCGTAACCCGCCGGCAACCCAGTACCCTAATACGAAGACTCTATGAAACACATAGACTACCTCTACTTTAATATCTATAGCTATTGCTATCGATTAAGTCAGTACAGGCAATCTTTCAACACCCGGATCCAGGCCATGTACCTGTTTTCTCTCGGCTCCGGCGGCTGGCTCCTCTTATTGGAATCCCTTTATCTCCATTTTGTCAAACATAACCGGTTCAATTCCCGGCTGGAATCGATCCTTTTCGCACTCGCCATCTACGGCCTTACCGCGATGCTCTTTCATTATATCTTTATAGTAAAGGACCGCGACCAGAAGATCGTCGACAAGTTCGAACAGCAAACCGGCGACAGCCCAAGACGCAACTGGCACCTGATCGCCTCTCTCGGCGTCCTCGTGCTTCCTTACCTGGTCCTGATGGGCTTCGCGCTCTTTCTGCCCAGGCACCTGGTATAAGCCGCCGCCACGACCCGCGACCCACGACCCACGACCCGCGACCCACAACTCGCGACCCACAACCTTCGGTCCGGACCCACGACAGGTCACTGCGCGAAATTCCGAACCCTGATCAGCGGGCCGCCTTTAGCCTTCAACCCCGATTTATTCAGGCTATACGTAAAGCTCAGCAAAAAATACCGCTGCAACACATTATACCGCTCATCCTGCACACTTCCCTGCTCGATGCTCCGGGTGATCCCGCTATTCTGGTCCAGCACATCCATCACACTAACCTTGATCTCCCCCCGATCATGTCTGAACAAAGACTTCGCCACCGATAAATTCCACAGGGGCGTGCTCGTATTATAACCCGCGGGCCGGCCGGTATTGAAAATGTAGTTGAATTCATTGTGGATCGATACCCCCGCCGGCAAGTAGTTCGTCATGTTGATCTCATAGTGTTGCCGCACATAGTTTGTATTCAACTCCGGCTGCAGCGAATACCGGCCCGAATTCAACGAAACTGCAGCCGTTAGCTCGAGGTCGAGCTTGTCACTCCCCACATACGCATAGGAAAGGGCAGGCCGGAAACTCGTACTGTTGATATTGTTTTTGGCGCCATTGACATACGCCGCATTCCTGCTGAATACAAAAGAAGCTTCCGCCTCAAGGTCGCCATGCCATTTCCGGATCGGAAAGCCATAATCGACATTACTCAGCAGGTTACCCACCCCATTGGTATTGACCGGCATTGTCATCCGGGTACCGAACGCCGTCACCGAATCACTTTGGACGATCGCACCGGCCGCATCCGAAGCGCTTAACATAAACATCAAATGCCGGCGCCGCGCAAATTGCGCAACGAGATAGTTCAGGGTCAAATTTTGATTGTAGGTTCGCTTTAATTTCGGATTACCCGTTGAAATATCCAGCGGATTGCTCAGGTCCGGGACCGGCTGTAATTGAACGACCGATGGCTGGGTGGTATAGGTCTCATACTCGAGCCGTAAATTTTTTGTTTGCGAGAAGTTATATTGGAGAAGGGCATTGGGTAATAGATCCACCCAACGTTGTTTCAACCCATCTCCTCCCGTCAGGTTCATCGTATGCAGCGTCGCATCTTGCACCGTCGCTCCCGCCGTCAGGTTCATCTTTCTTAAATTGCTCCGGAGACTGACCCCGCCGCCGCCATACCGGTAATCGCTGCTGAAATGATTACTTAGCCCGGAATCCGGCAGATCATATTTTCCCGACACCGCATCGAAATCGGTAGTCGCTTTATCGGTATTGCCCGTATTGATATCGTAGAAACTGCTCAACGCCACCAGCGATCGCGCCCCCAGCGGTTCGGTATAGGTCAGATTGCCGCCGGCGCTCCGGGTATTGGCATCCCGCTGATATTGTTGATTAATGAAAGAGAACGAATTATCGGAAACCTGGCTCCCCTGATCCGTACTGTGGTTATAATTGACATTGACATCCAGCGACAAGGTCCGGCCTTTCTTCGCCAGCCGCTTTCTAAGCAGTAGATCGGTGACGAGGTTCAATGCCCCCGGCGCCGACCCGGTCTGATTGTTCCCATAGTTGAGCAGCGAGTCTCCGGCGGCGCTGCTGTAACTTTCCACACTGCTGTAACCCTCCGCCTGGGACTTATTGGTGTGCTGCCAGGTAAGGGTAGGAGTGAGTCTCCACGAGAAAGAAGGGTCCACCGTCTGATCCAGGATCAGGCCCAATCGCTGCTGGGTAATATGGGTTACCGTATGCGTGGTATCGAACGTGCTATAGGTGCTGTCCCCGACATTCTCGATCAGGGATTGCCGGTCGGTGACCAGCCGGATATCGCTGGCCGTATAGTTCGTATTCAGCGACGTACGCCCTTTGTCCGAATCTCGCCCCTGGCCCCACGTGTTATTATAATTGACCCCACCCGCGAAAGTCTGCGCGATCCCTTGCTGGCTCTGACCCAGGCCCGTCACCGGCAGCCCGTTATTATTCCCGGCGTTGCTCGTCTGGATACTGATCCCGCCGCCGCCATTCCGCATCCCCCTGGAAAGCTCACCGGTAAAATTCAGGACGTCCATCACCGTGAAACCCTGCCGGTTCGTATTGTTGCCCATTCCCAGGAACGACAGCTGTTCATCCCCGCGGAAGCGATTGATATTGGCCTGCCCGTCATATCGACCGTCCCGATCTGCGCCGCCGCCAACCGCCCCCGTTCCACCGCCAACCCCCGCCCCGCCGCCAACCCCCGACCCGCCAACCCCCATTCCACCGCCACCTGCGCCCGCCCCACCGCCATCCGCACCTCCGCCAGCCCCCACCTTCCCGAACGTCGCAAAATTTCTGTCTTTCTTCAGCTGGATATTGATCGTCTTCTCGCTATTCCCATCATCCACCCCCGTGAAACTCGCCTGATCGCTTTTCCGGTCAAAGACCTGCAACTTATCTACCGCATCGGCATTGAGATTTTTTGTAGCCATCTTCGTATCGCCGGTGAAGAACTCCTTGCCATTGACCAGTATCCGCCGGACGGTTTGCCCATTGACCTTGATCGTGCCATCGCTCTCCACCGTTACTCCCGGGATCTTCCGCAGCATATCCTCTACCACCGCATTCGGCTGGGTCTTGAAATTCTCCGCATTGAACTCGATCGTATCATGGTTGATCTCCACCGGCGGCCGCCTCCCACCCACCTGCGCCGCCTGCAAAAGTCCGTTCGGGCCCAAAACGATCTCGCCCACATCATTCACCCCACCCGCCAACGCCCGCCACACCGGCTGATAGCCGGTATACGAAACAGACAGCAGATAAGGCCCGCCGCCAACCGTCACCAACCGGAACGCCCCCGCCGAATCCGCGATCCCGAATGTCACAAGCGCAGAGTCCGCGGCCCGCACCAGCGAGATCGTCGCCGAAGCCAATCCCTTCCGGGATATCGAATCCACCACCTTGCCTTTGAGAATAAGCCGCTGTCCATTTGCAGCCATCAACATCATCAGTAACCCCCCCGTAAGTAGAATTTTCGGCATCTTGACCATTTGGCCCAAAAGTACCCTCCCCCCAACACCCCGCGAGTTAATCAACGCATCTCTAACGTTAACCGACGTTAAAATCCCCGCGCCCCCCCTCACGGCAGCACAAACCGGTAGCCAATCCCTTTGATCGTCAGTATCTCCACCCGATCATCACCCCGCAGGTACCCGCGGAGCCTGGTCACATAGACATCCAGGTTCCTGCTGTTCAAAAAAGAATCATTCCCCCAGATCGCCTGCAGAATGTCCTCCCGCGGGATCACCCGCTCCCGCCCGAGCCACAGTTGCCGCAGCAGCTCATTTTCCCGATAAGACAACTTCCGTTCCTCTCCATCTCCAACCAGCACCTGCCGGTACGGATGAAATACATAATTTCCGATCGCGATCACCTCCGAGACACTCCCGCCAACCCCACTAGCCCCACCAACGCCGCCAACCCCAATGCCACCCGCATCCTGCAACCCCCGCCGCACCCTCAGCGTATTCTCGATCCGCACGATCAGCTCCTCCATGCTGAAGGGCTTCCGGATATAGTCATTCGCGCCTGTCCGGAACCCCCTTACCAGGTCTTCCGTCTGTGTCTTGGCCGTCAGAAAAATAATGGGGATATCCTCATCCACCGCCCGGATCTCCTCCGCTACTTCAAAACCATTCCGGTCCGGCATCATGATATCCAGCACGCAGATATCCGGCCGCGCCGCCTGATAGGTGGGCAGCACCGCCGCGCCATTGGTCACCATGATGACCTCGAACCCCCGGCTGTCCAGCGACTCCTTGACGATCTTCCCCAGAAAGATCTCGTCTTCCGCATACAGTACTTTAATTCTGCTCATACGCCGGCAGTTTGATGGTGAACGTGCTACCCTTGCCTTCCTTGCTCCCCACGCCGACACTCCCTTTATGAATAATATGGACGATGTCATGAACATAATTCAATCCCAGTCCATATCCTTTTATGTTGTGGTGATCGTCTGAAGGCACCCGAAAGAACTTATCGAATATCCGGTCCTGATAGGCCGCGGGGATGCCGATCCCATTGTCGGTCACCGACAAGTCCACCATCCCGTCCTCCCGCCAGACCCGAACCGTGATGACCGGGGCATCTTTACTATATTTCAGGGCATTGTCCAGCAAATTCGAGATCACGCTGCTCAGATGCGTCCGATCTCCCCGTACCTTGAACACACCATCCCCCGTCAGTTGCACCACCGCGCCGGCCTTTTCAAATGGAAGCCGCATCTCTGCGATGACTTCCGCGGCCAGCTCCCGCAGATCGAACACGGTCAAATGAAATTCGACAACCCGCTTTTCAAGCAGCGATAGCTTTAACACTTTATCTACCAGCATCGACAGGCGGTGCAGCTCCAGCGCCGAAATATCGAGGTACTCCCGCGTCCGCTTCGGATCGTCCAACGCATCGAAACGTCGCAAGGCCTCCACCGCGACCTTGATCGTCGAGATCGGCGTCTTGAGCTCATGGGTCATGTTGCTGATAAAGTCGTTCTTATATTGCGTCAGCCGCCGATGTTGCTGCAGGTTTCGGTACAGAACGATGAACGCCAACGCCGTGAACCCGACCAACAACAACCCGGCCGCGATGGGCCAAACCATCCGGCCCACGATATACCGGACCGGGCTGTCAAACGTCGCCTGATAAACATATCCCTTCGACAATCCCACATACATAAAGCTGGTCTTCAGCGTGTCCGCCGGCGTCGGCCTGTCCAACTCTCTATCGGGTACCTGGATCCGCTCGACCCGGAATGGCACCGTGATATGACTTTTCGCGAGTTCGATCCGGTAGGCGGAATCGATCTGTTCGGCCGAGAGCGGCGGCTCGGACCCGCGCTCGACGATCCGCCCCCGCAGGTGCTGCCCCGCACTATCGCGCTCATCGAATTCCTGAATGGAAATCGCCAGCTTACGCTTTCCCCCGAAGGGCGGCCCCGGATCCAGCGAATCGACCCACCGGGTCCGCATACTATCCATTACATTGAACAGAAACAAATTCGGCGGCAGGTCATGCTTGAGGAAGAGCGAGTCGTGCTTCAAATGCTGCATCTGGAGCTTATAGACTACATCCCGGAAGTCGATATCCGTTTCTTTCTTCAGGTCCGCCCATTCCTGCGCATAAAGCATCCGCATCCAGTAGATCTGGAAGCCGGCAATGCTGACGATCGCCACGATCATCAGCGGAACAGCAAGCGGAATTGCAAACCGAATCCTTTTGGGCATCCAGCAAATATACGCGGCCGGACAACCGGAAATCCCCGATTAACCTTAATTAACCTTATGCCAGTGTTGATTAACGTCCGCGCCTGCTAGCTTTGCCCAAAACAATCCCCATGCTCGCACGATTCCTTCCTTTCCTTTCCTGTCTTGTCGCCGCCGCGCCCCTCACCACCCAAACCCTCACTGCCCAAACGCAGCAAGGCACGATCATCTACGAACGCAAGATCGATGCATGGCGGCACATCGATGACGACCAGATGAAGGCGATGATCCCCCAATTTCAAACCGCCCAATTTGAACTGCTCTACCGCGACAGTCTATCCTTTTATCTTGCGGTCCCCAAAGATGATGCTCCGGATCCTTTTGACGATCAGGGACCCGGCGGTAACCGTATGGTGATGCGATTCGGGGGCCCCGGCGACGCCGGCACCTTGTTCCGCAACTATTCCAGCGGCCAATTGCTTGAACAAACTACGCTCGACGACGTACAATACGTCATCGCCGACACGATCCACCCGTTCCCCTGGAAACTCTCCACCGACACCCTCACTATCCTTGGCCACCTCTGCAAAAAGGCCACCGCCGTTTCGCCCCGCAACAACAACCAGATCGTCGCCTGGTACTGCGAAGACATCCCCCTGCCTGTCGGCCCGGACCACTTCGGCAGCCTTCCCGGCGCTATCCTCAAGCTGGACGTGGACAACGGCAGCATGGTCTTCACCGCCTCGCAGCTCAGCCGCGCCATCGATGCAAAAAACATGAAGCTCCCCCGCGGAAAAATGATCACCCGCGCCGCCTTTGAAAAGAAGATGGACGAGGTCCTCGGACCCGCCGACTCCAAGGGCCGCCGTATCATCCGGAACTGACCGGGGCCGCCGCCGCATCGCCCGCAATTATTTCTGCTCAAACCAAAACAGCCCCTTTTTATTCGCCACCACAATATCCGCCTTCCCATCCCCATTCATATCCCTCACCAATACCTGCTCGCCGACACCCGAATCAGAGTCGATCAAGTGCCGCACCCACGTCGGCCGCGCCCCCGGCCGGAACTCATACCAATTCAGGATCGCCGGATCATGGCCGCCGGGATCCTCCCCATTATGCGCATACCACCGCTTCCCCGTCACCAGGTCGGGATGCCCGTCCCCATTGATGTCCGCCATCGCCAGCGAATGCGTCTCAGAAACGCTGCTGTCGATCAGATGATGGATCCAGACCGCAGGGTCACTCGTCGGCTCATGCCACCAGATCCCATACCGATGCGCGGAAGACGTAATAATATCCTTCACCCCATTTCCCCGCACATCCAGCTGATACATCTGCGCACAATCCTCCCCCAGGTCGGCCGGATGAAAGACCCAATTCTCCTGCGTCGCATCTGCCGGCCGCTCCCACCAACCCTTGGTGATCACCACATCTGCGCGGCCATCCCCATTCATATCGAAAAAACCAAGCCCGTGCGTGTATCGCCCGGTGCCGATATCGCCTCGGGCGATGACATGGCGGGTCCACGTCGTATCCCCCTTCGCGGAAGGCGACTTCATCCAGATCATCTCCTTCGCAACCCAATCATTGCAAACGATATCCGGCCGCCCGTCGCCGTCGACATCCACCAGCATCGGCGACTCGTCACCCGCATGCGCCAGGATCGGATGCATCCGCCAGTACCGCGGCGCCCCGCCGGCATCACGCAGCCCCGTAGCTCCCGGATTCTCGTACCAGACGATCTCCTCGCCGGGCAGACTGACCCGGATGAGGTCCATCCACCCATCCTGGTTGACATCCATGCTGAAATCGAGAAAGGAATTGCTGAACTGCGTGAGCGGATCATAATGGCGCGGCGTGTCGATCGCGTGCTTTGTCCACTTCGGTGCCTCGAACCAATACGCGCCCGCGAGGATGTCCGGTTTTCCGTCATGGTTCACATCGGCGATCGCTACCCCTTCGGAAATGAAGTCGGGCGTAATAATATGTTTGATGAAACGCTCCTGGGCGCCGGCCCGCACCCCCAATGCCAGCATCCCCACCAATCCCAGCATCCCTCCCAACCCCGGCATCCCCCCCATCAAAACTAATTTAGAATTTCCCATCCCGGAATTTACCGATTTTCCGGGATATCCAAACTCAACCAAAAATCCATAGATTGTGAAGATATGAAAGCCATCTACTACATCTTCGTTATATCGATCACTGCCCTCAACGCAACCGCACAACCCGATAGCACCGCTCAACAACCCCAATACGAGATCCGCGCCGGCCAGGCCTATCTCACCGCCGCCGGCGCCGCCCACTTCGCCGACCTTCCCCTCCGCTGCATGCAGCGCGAATTCCCTTACAAGACCGGCATCTCCTTTACCGACAGCACTCTCGCCGTGAAACCCCGGCTTTACCATCCCGCCTTCTACGGCTGCTACGACTGGCACTCCAGCGTCCACGGTCACTGGATGCTTGTCCGCCTGCTCAAACTCTTCCCCGACATGCCCCGCGCCAAAGAGATCCGGCAAAAATTAAAAGAAAACCTCACCGCCGGCAACATCCGCGGCGAAATGCGCGTCTTCAGCACTAAGGACAACGAAAGTTTTGAGCGTACCTACGGCTGGGCCTGGCTCCTTCAGCTCCAGAACGAACTCCTCACCTGGAACGACCCCCTCGGTCGCGAACTGAGCAGCAACGTCGCCCCGCTGGCCCACCTGATCTCCCGGCTGTTCGTGGCCTACCTGCCCAAGATGAACTATCCCGTCCGGGTAGGCGAACACACCAACCTCGCCTTCGGCCTGCGGCTGGCCTGGGACTATGCCGCCCTCACCAAAGACGATACCCTGAAGCGGACCATCATTAAGACCGCCATCCGGTTCTATAAAAACGATACCAACTATCCAATCTCCTGGGAACCCGGCGGCAACGACTTCCTCAGCCCCGCACTCGAAGAAGCCGATCTGATGTGGCGCATCCTGCCCGCTCCCGCTTACCAGACCTGGCTGGTCAAATTCCTGCCCGCGCTCACCCGTCCCGACTTCGACCTCCAACCCGGACAAGTGCAGGACCGGTCCGACGGCAAGCTCGTCCACCTCGACGGCCTCAACCTCAGCCGCGCCTGGGATCTCTATGGCATTGCCCGTCATTACCCCGGAAACCGCGCCCGGCTGTACCAGCTGGCCAACCGCCACCTCACCGAAGCCCTGCCCCATGTCGCAAGCGGCGACTACATGGGCGAACACTGGCTCGCTTCCTTTGCCGTATACGCGCTGACTATGCAATAACCCGCCCCCCTACCGCACCGTATGGCTCATGGCCCATGTCATCGCTTCCATGAACGTGGCGACCCAGATTTCCTTCCTGTTCTGTTTCAGATAATCCAGCACTTTCTGATGCACATCCGTAGCCGTCGTGATGTAGTCCCCGCCGATCCCGTGGAACATGATCACCCCCATGCCGCCGGATTCCTGCACCTTTTTGATAAAACCGATGATCGTCGCTGCATCCGT
>DATJMG010000108.1:0-7872 GCA_035508835.1 Puia sp. | reverse complement strand
CATTCAGGCAGGTAGAGTTTATGATCCGGGACAACGACAAGTATGCGGCTACCGATGGCTGGGGTTTTGCGCGATGGGTAGGCGGCCTGGCCATGCACCCTTATGGTAAGGATGCAGGATTTGACCACGAATGTGTCAATTGTCACCAGACCATGGGGGACCATGACCACATGTTCACCTTTCCGCTGGCGGACACCAATTCGCTATATGACCAGGCCGGCTTTCTTCCGGACAGCTTATTCGGCCGTCCGATGGCGGGGGAGGTCATCACGGCCCTGGTCGATCCTCGGAATCATAGCATGTCAACACTATATGGGAATGACCTTGCCGTGAAAAGCGCCCGATCCGGCGGCTCTCCCGGATATCCGGCCGGATCACTGCTGGCCCTTGTCACCTGGTCACAGCGGGAAGATCCGCACTGGTTTGGTGCCCGGATCCCGCTGGCGCTGCAATCGGTCGAGGTACTGCGCTACTTGCCGGGGAAAGCGCCTTTATACGAATACTATCAGGGTGCGCCCCTGACAAAAAAACTACCGACAGGGCTAAATGTCCCGGCCAGGATCGCGTATATTTCGCAGCAGAAAGCTGCGGTCCTGCCATGACATTCGATTTTCGCTTACAGGTCTTTCATACGGTCGCGTTACGGCTCAATTCTACAAAAGCGGCCGCGGGGCTCTTCATCTGGTGGGTGCGGCGGGTCGGTATGGACCGGAAGCGCTGCAGATCGCGATGACGGTGAAACTGGTGCGGGCGTTGTGGATCATTCCGGTTTCGTTGCCGGCGGCGGTCTTTTTCAACCGGAAGGGGCGAGCGGCGGCCGGCGATCGGGTCAGGATCAGGATACCTTACTTTAGCTGAAAAACCCGCCTGACTGGAGGCGGGCTTTCTTATTTCGATGTCGCGCCGAACAGCGCCCGGACTTTTCTAGTACCGGTAGTGCTCGGGCTTGAAGGGTCCGTTCTTCGGGATCCCGAGGTATGCGGCCTGGGCGTCCGTCAGCTCGTCCAGTTCTACGCCGATCTTGGCGAGATGCAGGCGGGCCACCTTCTCGTCAAGATGCTTGGGCAATACATAAACTTTATTTTCATACTTGCCGGAATTCGTCCACAGCTCGATCTGCGCCAACGTTTGATTGGAGAACGAGTTGCTCATCACGAAGGAAGGATGGCCGGTGGCGCAGCCCAGGTTGACCAGGCGGCCTTCTGCCAGCACGATCACGTCCTTGCCGTCGATATTGTAGACATCGACCTGGGGTTTGATGGTATCCTTGGTATGACCGTAGTTCTTGTTCAGCCACGCCATATCGATCTCGATGTCGAAGTGGCCGATATTGCAGACGATCGCCTTGTCCTTCATCAGCCGGAAATGCTTCCCGGTGATCAGATCGCGACAGCCGCTGGCAGTGACAATGATATCGGCTTCTTTGACCGCATCGACCATCTTCTTCACTTCGAATCCGTCCATGGCGGCCTGCAGGGCGCAAATCGGGTCGATTTCCGTAACGATCACCCGGCAACCTGCACCTTTAAGCGAAGCGGCGGAGCCCTTACCGACGTCACCATAGCTGCCTACAACGGCTACCTTGCCTGCCATCATGACATCGGTGGCGCGGCGGATCGCATCCACCAGGGATTCCTTACAGCCATATTTATTATCGAATTTGGATTTAGTCACAGAGTCGTTGACATTGATCGCCGGGATCGGCAAAGTGCCCTTTTCCATCCGCTCATAGAGGCGGTGAACGCCGGTGGTGGTCTCTTCGCTCAGCCCTTTGATATGCTGAACCAGCTCGGGGTACTTGTCTAAGACCATGTTCGTCAGGTCGCCGCCGTCGTCGAGGATCATGTTCAGCGGGCGATCGGTGCTGCCGAAAAACAAAGTCTGTTCGATACACCAGTCGGCGTCTTCCAGGGTCTGGCCTTTCCAGGCAAAAACTCCGATACCGGCGGCGGCGATGGCTGCGGCCGCCTGGTCCTGGGTGGAAAAAATGTTACAGGAACTCCAGCGGACTTCAGCGCCGAGTTCAACCAGGGTTTCGATCAGGACGGCGGTCTGAATGGTCATGTGGAGGCAGCCTGCGATCCGGGCCCCTTTCAGCGGCTTCTGCTTGCCGTATTCGGCACGAATGGACATCAGCCCGGGCATTTCGGCTTCGGCGAGGCGGATCTCCTTCCGGCCCCATTCGGCCAGGCTCATATCCTTTACTTTATAAGGGAGCTTCAAATCGATGCTCTGCGTCTTCGTTGACATAGAAAATGAGTTTTTAGTTTCATCAAAGGTAGTTTGTAGAACAAAAATATAGAAATTATTAGTAAATTTGGAACAAAATACAAGAATTTGACATATTGATAGAACAAAATCCCAACAATCCATGGAAAAAAATGGTCAAACAGAAAAACCGGCTACCCTGCCGGTAGAGCTCGATGAAAAGGACAAAGCCATTCTGCGGCTGCTGCAGGACAATGCCAAGATCACGGTCCGGGAGATCGCGGCGCAGGTCCATCTGAGCACGACGCCGGTGCATGAACGGATCCGGCGGCTTGAGGAGACCGGGGTTATCCGGCAGTATGCCACGTTGCTGGATCACTCCAAAGTGAACAAAGGGTTGTTGGCGATCTGCTATGTATCGCTCAAAGAGCATAATAAGAAGTCCGGCGCTAAATTTATCAAGACCATCCAGCAGATGCCGGAGGTTATGGAGTGCTTTATTATCTCCGGCGAGTTCGATTTCCTGCTGAAGGTGGCGGTCGAGAATATGGATGCGTATTATGACTTCCACGTCAACCAGCTGGGGCAGATCGAGAATGTCGGGCATGTGCAAAGTACCTTTGTAATGGGAGTGGTGAAGCAGAGCCATCAGCTGATCTCGTGATCCTTTATGGAAAAATCCTACACCCGCATCTATGACGCTGATGATCGGTCATTACATAAAGATTGCCTGGCGAAGCCTGCGAAAAGACGGGTTCTTTTCGTCCATCAACGTTATTGGGCTGGCGCTTGGTCTCGCGGTCTGTCTGCTGATCGGGTTCTATCTGCATGACGAATGGAGTTATGATACTTTTAATCTTAACGCCGACCGCATTTTCCGGATGGCGACGGATATCCATATCAACGGCAGCAGTATCCGTAGCGTCAATACCCCTTCTCCTTTCGGTGCGGCGATGGTCCGGGATTTCCCGGCTATCGTTAATGCAGTGCGGATCCGCAGCATTCCCGAGGTTCTGGTTATCGCGGATGCCCGGTCATTTAGTGAAACCGGAGCGGTCCTCGCTGACTCGCCGTTGTTTGATATTTTTACGATTCCCATGTTGGCAGGCGACCCGCACACCGCGCTGGCAGCGCCCAATTCCGTCGTGATCACCGAAAGTAGCGCCAGAAGATATTTTGGGCGTACAGACGTACTCGGCCGCGCTCTCCGGTTGGCAGTCGACTCGGTACAGTGTCGGATCACCAGCGTTATCAAAGACCTGCCGCCCGAATCCCATTTTCATTTTCAGCTGATCAAGACGACGTCGGGCCGGAAAGAAGAAGATCTTCGGCATTGGGTCGGTCTCTGGGGCGCCACCTATTTGCTTGCCCGACGGGGGATCAGGACAGAAGATATCAATCGGATGTTGAGGGCGGAGACAAACAACTATGTGGACCGGGCGCTTCGGCAGGAGCACCACAACGGCCTGGCCGATCTGGCTCAGCATGGAGATTATTGGCGGTTTTATGCGATGCCATTGAAAGATATTCATTTGCATTCGCATTTGCTGGCTGAATTCGAGGTGAATGGAGATAGTCAGCGGGTGAACATTTTTTTGGCGATCGCCGTGCTTATTCTCCTCATCGCGGGCATCAACTTCATTAATCTGGCCACGGCCCGCGCCGCCCGTCGATCTAAGGAGGTGGGCGTCCGAAAAATCCTGGGCTCTTATCGCCGACAATTGATCATTCGATTCCTGACTGAAGCGATGTTGATGGGTGGCGCGGCGACATTTCTGGCCTTTTTCCTGGCGATCGGCTTGTTGCCGGTTTTCGATCGGCTGACCGGATCGAATTTTACCCCGGCTGTTTTTTTCAGGTTTGGATGGGTTCCTGCTCTGATCCCGGTGGCAGTGGGTGTAGGGTTGTTAGCCGGGATTTATCCCGCTTTTTATTTGTCCGGCTTCAGGGCATTGAACCTGCTAAAAGGAAAGCTGACAGGCAGCTTCAGGAGGGGTGCGACCCGGAACGGTCTTGTTGTCTTCCAGTTCAGTGCGGCCATTTTGTTGATCTCGGCCAGCGGCATCATCTATACCCAATTGCAATACGTGCGACATCGGGATTTGGGGTATAACCGGGAAGAAGTGGTGACGGTTCATGATACGCAGTTTATGGGTGATGGGGCCCGGATCTTTCAGCAGCAGGTAGAACAGTTGCCAGGGGTGATAAGCGGAACGATGACGGGCTTCCTTCCGAACACCCTGCATCCCGGAACCATGGGTTTTTTAACGGATGCCAGTGGCCGCGCGACGGCCACGATCCTTATGGGAGATTGGCGGATCGATACGGGTTATGTCACCACTTTGGGGATGACGATCACCCGGGGTCGCAACTTTCTGTCGAATTTGGCTACAGATTCGGCCGGTGTACTGATCAACGAGACGGCAGCCCGGCTTCTGGGATACCCGAACCCGGTGGGAAAGCTGATCTATGCCGGTAATCCCTTTAAGATCCTGGGCGTCGTCAGGGACTTCAATGCCGGCACCATGCATGAGAAGATCGAACCGATTGTCTTTCGGTTGAGCAGAGACCCGAGCGCCGTTTCATTTAAGGTCCATACGGCCAATCTTCGGGAGCTTATTGCCCGCATTCGCGGCCGTTATGAGGCATGGGCCGGGGCGGCCGCGCAACCCTTTTCCTATACCTTTATGGACGAAGATTTCAATAACCTGTATGCTGCTGATCAGCGCACCGGCGGGTTGATCCTGGCGCTTACGGTCATGGCGCTGTCGATCGCTTGTCTGGGTCTTCTGGGGTTGGTCTCGTATGCCGCGGAACGCCGGGGGAAAGAGATCGGCATCCGGAAAGTGCTAGGGGCGGGCACCCGGCAAGTGATGGTCTTGCTCTCCGCCGATTTCCTTCGCTGGATACTGCTGGCTTTTGTCATCGCATGTCCATTGGCGTGGTGGGGCATGCACGAGTGGCTGCAAGGTTTTGCTTATCGGACGCCGGTTCACTGGTGGATATTTCTCCTCGCGGGTCTTAGTTGTCTGGGAATAGCCGCCCTGACAATCGGCTGGCAGGTCGTGAAGGCGGCGACGGCTAACCCGGTAGACAGGCTACGGGCGGAATAGGGCGGCTCCCGACCGTTTGAGCGCTTCTGAACGGTTATTCGTAACTTTGAGCGTACAAAAATTTGAATCTATGTACGCTTACGATACCGTCGCTGAAGCTGTCCAGGGATTGAAGCAACGCGGCTACACGATCGATTTCAACCTCGAGCCGGACCGCCTTATCTGCCACAAAACCCCTTTGTCCCTGGGACCAGCCGATTTCGAGATCGCAGAAGTCTATCGCTTCGAGGGGAACAGCGATCCGGCAGATGAAGCCGCGGTGTATGCGATCGAATCGACAGATGGCCGGAAAGGACTGCTCGTGACGGGGTTCGGGATCTCCGCGGAAGGAATAGGTGAAGAGATGGTCGAAAAATTGTCTTATTTTCGCGGCCCTAAACATCCCCAATGACCACGATTCGCCCCGCTCGGGAGACCGATCTGCCTGACATCCTGGACATCTACAATCACGTTATCCTTAATACGACGGCGGTCTATACCTACGAACCGCACACCCTGGCGATGCGCAAGGCCTGGTATGATGACAAGGTACGCGACGGTTATCCGGTCTTTGTAGCTGAAGATGCGGGCAGAGTGATTGGACTAAGCACCTATGGACCCTTCCGGGCATGGCCGGCCTATAAATATACAGTGGAAAATTCGGTCTATGTCGCCGCGGATCAGCGGGGCAAGGGTATTGCCCGCCTGCTGATGACCCCGTTGATCGAGGCTGCCAGGGCGCGGGGTTATCATGCGATCATCGCCAGTGTCGATGCGGCGAATGAAGCCAGTCTCCGGCTGCATCGTTCCTTTGGTTTTGAGGAAGTCGCTCATTTCCGCGAGGTCGGGTATAAGTTTGGCCGCTGGCTCGATCTGAAATTCCTCGAGCTCCTGCTTCCTGAAAGCCCTGCTCAGCCGGTCGAAGGGTAAAGTGTCCTTTGGTCGAGGTGTTGCCGGATCAACCCTGCCACTACCTTATCGATCGGCAGGGTGACGCTGTCCTCGCTGAAAGCGACGGCGTCAATAAAACGAAACGTTTCGGTCTCCTTCCTTTCAGCATACATCTTCATCTCCCGTTCGTCAAAGTCAAAAGGCTTTTGTCGCAGCGGCGCCCTGATCGGCTCCAGCGCCGTCACCCAGTAATAGACTGAGATGATCTGATGGTCGGGGTTGAAGGCGGACATTTGGAAGAAGTCGGTGGTATAGAGGTGATCGCCTACGGCGACCTCGAGATCCATTTCCTCTTTGAATTCCCGTTTCAGGCAGTCACGGGTCCCCTCGCCGAATTCGAGGCCGCCGCCGGGAAATTTGGTATACCGGCCGCCGCGGATCAGTTCGTCGCTGACCAATACTTCATGATTCGGACCCAGTAAAACACCATAGACGCGCAGATTAAACATATCAAAACCATTTCTTTTTCATGACTGAACCGACCGGAGGGAGGTTCGCGGAGCGAAGCGACGCAGATATTGGCCCCGGTATAGTCCTCGCTTGCGAGGACGAAGTGGAGGATGCACCTTCAACCTTGGAATTACCTGTATATTTAAACATATCAAAACCATTTCTTTTTCATGACTGAACCGACCGGCGGGAGGTTCGCGGAGCGAAGCGACGCAGATATTGGCCCCGGCATAGTCCTCGCTTGCGAGGACGAAGTGGAGGATGCACCTTCGACCTTGAAATTATCTGTAGAATTAATCATATCAAAACCATTTCTTTTTCATGAAATACCAGCTGATAATAATGCTAATTCCGATCGACAGCAGGATCGGGATATAAAAGGCATACCTGGAGCTGGAGTAGGGGATGGGTACGTTCATGCCATAGATGCCTGTAACCAGTGCGGGCAGGGACAGGATGATGGTAATGGAGGTCAGCCGTTTCAGCACATTGTTCATATTGTTGCTGATGATGCTGGCAAAGGCATCCAGGGTGCTGCTGAGGATATTGGTGTAGATGTTGGCCATCTCGAGCGCCTGCGACATATCCACGGCGAGGTCATCGAGGAAAGCCTGCTCTTCGTCATTAAGGCCGAGGAAATTGGTACGGGCGAGCTTTAGCAGCAACAGCTCATTGGAGCGCAGGGCCGTCACAAAATAGACCATGCTCTTCTGGATCTTCATGAGTTCCAGCAGCTCTTCATTCCGATTGGATGCGTAAAGTTTCTGCTCCATGATGTTGCGGCGCTGGTTGATCTCCTTCAGATATTCCATATAGGTCTGGGTGATCTTTTCGAAGATCTTCAGCACCATCATATTCTTCTTGTCGGCATGGCGGTTCTGGAACGTATTCAGGAATTTCTTGATGGCGCCGTTCTCGAAGGAGTTGACCGTCACGATTTGATTGTGGGTCAGGATGATACAAATGGGAATGGTGATATAGTACGCCTCACTTTCGTTGAAAGAGTTGTTTTCCGTCGGTGTTTTGATCACGATCAGCTTGACATTTTCCCATTCGTCGAAACGGGCGCGTTCATCGATGTCGAGCGAGTCGGTCAGGAAGTCCAGCGGGATATCCAGTTCTTCGGAAAGCTCCGCGAATTCCTGTTGCCGAAGCGGCGGCAACAAGTTGA